>NZ_FOBK01000001.1:0-478873 GCF_900109815.1 Acinetobacter sp. DSM 11652 | reverse complement strand
AAACCTACTCCGACGCAGCCATCCAATGCTGCTTAATGATTAAATCCTTATTTCGTCTGTCTTTACGTATGGTCACTGGCTTTGTGCAAAGTCTGATTAAACTTTGCGGATTAAATTGGACAGCGCCAGATTACAGTACGCTTTGTAGAAGACAAAAGTATATTGATATTGCAATCAGCTACCAAAAAAGTAGCTATGGGCTGCATCTACTCATGGACTCTACAGGCTTGAAGTTTCTAGGTGAGGGCGAATGGAAACGCAAGAAACATGGACTTGGATATCGTCGCCAATGGCGTAAGCTACATATTGCTATAGATGTTGAAACTTTTCAAATACGTGCTATTCAGCTCACAACCAATAATATCAGTGATTCACAGGTACTAGGTGATTTACTTGATCAGATTCCACAAGATGAGCAGATTGACTCTGTTTATACCGATGGAGCTTATGACACCAAGCAATGCCGTCAGGCCATTGCAGATCGGCAAGCGCATGCGGTGATTCCACCTAGAAAAAATGCGAAACCATGGAAAGATAAAAAGAGAAGCTCACTAGAGCGAAATGAATTACTTCAAACAGTTAAACGTTTAGGTAGGACACTATGGAAAAAATGGTCAGGCTATCATCGCCGAAGTTTGGTTGAGACTAAAATGCACTGCATCAAATTATTAGGAGATAAACTCAGTGCAAGGAGCTTTGATAGCCAAGTCAATGAGGTTCATGCACGTGTAGCAGTCCTCAACAGATTTACGGAATTAGGTTGACCACTTACCCAAGTTACGCCTTAAATTTAGCTCAATTAGGGGCACTTTGCCTTTCAAATCTTTGTGCAACAAAGCCATTTAGGATACAAACAAGGATACACAGAGCGTGTTCCCATATGAAGTTATATGACGTTAAACAAAGCAATAAAAAAACCTTAACTCTTTTAGAATTAAGGGTTTGGATCTTATATAAAGCTATATAAGTATAAAATTTGGTGGGCCCAGACAGACTTGAACTGTCGACCAACGGATTATGAGTCCGAAACACACCAATATGTAAACTTATAAATCAATCACTTACATCGCTTGCCTGCGTATTTATCAATTGAAACCAATGTAACTAAAGCATATTTTATTAATGTCATGACACAAATGTGTCACACTATAAAAGAAATATGAACCATACTTTAAGCAGTAATTTTCCTAGAACGAACCAGATGTTCTCGTAGGTAATAGGCTCGTGCAGAACCCGTTTCTACGAGACCATCTAAGAGAACAAGACAAATCTTATACATTCTACGACTCAACATTCCTCGATTTTCTACTTGCAAATATCTTGCTATAGACATTTCTAAATAGAATGCAGTGTTAACCTGCTTTGCTATCAGAGCAGAGTCATTGGTAAATTTTTCAGCTAGAATTTGAATACCCTTGTCAAAAAACAAATCATAAAAATGATATATCAGCGAAGATAAAGCCATGAAAACATGACTGTTATTTGCAGATTGCTTAGCAAACCCAAGTAAATGCTCAACACCTTTTTCCATACATTTTCTATCACTTTCATGCCCTTGCCATGAAGTATCTGCATAAAGCTCCCCGCGTAGCAATTTATTTAAGTCACTCTGTAGGCCTTGATAAGGATCATTAACATCATTTAGAGCGATCTTATGTAATTCATGCTCTATAACTTTCCATAGTGACCATATAGCATCAAAATCATTTTCTTTCTCTGCAGCAACGTCAAATGATAATTTCACTGAATAAATAAAACTTGGTGCCCGTAAACACCCAGAAATTATTAGCTCTTTATAAGGCATAAAATTGTAATTCTTTGAATAGATAACATGTTCAACAAAAGTATCTTGAATATACTTTTTGATATCATGATTTATATTTTCATCATCATTTGACTTATAATTTTTGTATTCAGAGTCAAAAACAAAATTTACAATTTTTTTGATCAGATTAATTTGTTGAAGCTCTGTAGATCCAAGCGGAATCATTAACATAGGTAAATGAATAAACCATGATGAATGGCTTTCCAAGGAAATATCATCGACACTAAATTTAAAATCTCCCGCAATTAATTTGAGACGAAAATTTACTATCTGAGTTTTTTTATTTTCAAGGGCAACTTTTAATTTCTCTCCTTGTAAATAATAAAGCGCATGACTATCCATTTCCTCTTTTCTAAACTTAGCATATTCAACAACTCCACTTAGACAATCAGATGCTAATTTACTGTCAATTGGCCAAAGAAACTCTCTCACACCTTTGGCTGCCGAGGCACAAACATTAACATTTGGATGTGTTAAAGCTGTCGCTAAAGCAAGTTTTAAATTATCTATTCGCTCTGCATCTAGAGGTAATGCTAATAACTTTGGCAAAACAAAAGCGCATGCACTTGAACCGTAATGATCTGTTCGATCATACTGAGATGAACCTTCTGTAATATCCGCATGCATAAAGACTGCTTCCATAATTATACTTAAGCACCACTCTATGTTTTCACTACTTAAACTTTCTATATCATCACGAATGCAAACAGCCACCACAGTTGTAATTGTTTCAACTGCCATTTCTGAAAAATCATGAATTTTTCGATTTTGAAGATCGACTAATAATTGCTTTGCGGCTTCTAATCCCTCCTTATATGAAGCAAAATACTCTGACTTAAATTGTTTTTCTTTAAATAATATACTTGCCCATAAATTCAAACTAATTATTGAAATATTTGCACTATGCTTTTCCGTAACCTGCTTCTGATCTTGTTTTAAATCTTCAGGGAGTTCAGAGGAAGTTTTAAACACAATTCGATTATTTTCTTCATCATTAATAACATCCCAAGTTCTTGAATCTACTCTATGGACTAAATATCTAATATTTTTTTCATTCCTACCAGAAGCTTCAACTTTAAGCTGATCTATGATTTTTAATGCATCTTCTCGCAACTCAGAGTCTAATTGTAGTCTCATTAATAAGTTCTCTAATGACTCTCCTCTCCAAGGTCTAAGAGCTGCTTCTTTTCTCTCCTCTGCATAGACTTCACTCATTACATCATTTCGAAAATATCCAAACCAATTAAGCGTATTTTTGCCTCTTTCCTGTATCATTCGAGCCAAATCTAAAGAGTACATATCTGGATTATTTAGGATTGGAAATGCTGCTTTTCCAATCTTAGCTGGAAATCCAACAGCTACTGACGATAAAACAGAAGTAGTCATTACAGAGTTACTATTTTTTAATATATGATTATAAATCCACTCAATTTGATTTTCCTCACCACAATTACTAACATAGCCTATCAACCAATTTTCCAAAGCCATGAGAGCGCACTGTAGTATATTAGGTAAGGTCGATTGTCCTCGATAACCTTTCCATAAGTAAGGAGATGCGTACTGTTTTATAAGCATTTCATCGTTCAGTTTTAACTCAATTTGTTTGACTGTCACTTCACCTACATATAAATGTTCTGCTGAAGGATTTGCAAACTCAGATTGAGCATAAGTTTCTGCACTTAGATTGCATAATTCAAGAATAAAATCTAAACCCTTTCTAGGATGATATTTCAATAAATATATAAATGGTCCTTTTAAACCACTAGATGGAGAGAAATCTCTATCTTTATCGAGCCCAAAAGATTCATCTATCTCTATTCTGTTGTATCGTGACCACTCATCACTTTCTTTTTCTTGTAGTAACCATTCATGCATTGCTAGCTTAATAATAAAATCAGGCCGGTTCTTACATAACATTGGTACATGTATTCCAACTAAAGCTAAACTTGTTAATTGTTCTACATAACTCAATCTTCTAGGATTAACTTTAGAAACAAAAACATCTTGTACCATTAACTGATCAAATTCTGCTTCTATTGATGGAGAGACTTTAAGTAAAACACTAATGATTTTTTTTCTACCAATTTTATTTTGGTAATCATCCTTTAAAGGCTCTAATAACCAAAGAGCTATTAAACCAACGATTCTAGATTCTGTCGGAAGATCATCGTTAATGTTTATAGCACCATACCATTCATTAATTAACTCAATAATTTGATTATGGATAGATTTACTTAATTCATTTCTAACCTCGTAGATAAAATTAAATAGGGCTCCCCACCCTTTACCGTAAGGTACTAAAAATAACGTCCGGAGTATTCCAGATTTCTTATCTAATGTGAGTGAATCAGTAAAATGAGAATTTGGTTTTTGACAAGTAATTCTCAAAATAAAACAAAAACGAATCAATAAAGCACAATCATTATTAAGAAGATTATCTTTCATAGACTGTAAAAATATATTTGGAGAATTATGCTGTAAAATTGCCGCAATAGTTTCATCTTTCCAGAAACTTTCAATATTATCATTGGTTAATATATCATCAACAAAATCATAAGTAGATTCATCAAATTGCAATCGATGGTATAACCACAATCTAAAAGCTCTACATATAGCAGGCTCATTACCTATAGCAGATAAAAATTCATCCAAATTATCTATGTTATGTTCATATTTATCTTCAATAAATTCCTCTAATGCCCAATCCTCTAGTACATCATGGGGGAGGCTGATAGTTGAATTTTTTGAATCTCGATAAATTAAGTTATCCTCTTCAAGTTTAGATATTACTACTGGATCAAATTGATCTGCTGCAATACCAAACACCATTTTTTTTGCTCGCTGTGTAGCAATTTCAATAAATGTTTTTCTACGTTTTATTGGCATACCAAATTTTCGGTCTTGATCTTTAGCAATAACTGAAGACCAAACATTCTTTCTAAAATCAATTTCAGTATCACCTGTTTGAAATTGTGCGCCGTTACTTATCGCACGAACAGCAATATCAATAAAAAATGGTATCCGAAGAATATCTACTAATGCATCATTTGATATTAATGTTTTAAGCTCAGGAATATGTTCACAAACTAGTTGCACTTGTTCCTCAGAAAAACCTTCAATGTTTACACTGGTGAAATTGATCTGATTCTGTTGCAAAAAGTTAAAACAAAGCAGTTGAAACGCGTAATCACGTCCTGTCGCAATGATGGTCCATCCTTCCTGTTGACGGATAAACTGAAGTAAATCAATAAATGCTTCTTGATGGTCAAGTTCTAAAATTTTTTCAATAGACTCAATAACTAGAATTTTCTTAGGAAGTAAAGAAAAATATCCTTCAATTTGACCTAAGGTTGAACTCATACCGATAGATGAGAAAACATCATTAAGATGAGTTCGGTCTAAGTCTTCAGCTCTAAGATAAAAAACTGGGACATCCTTACCTTTGCTTGAAATAAAATCTTTTACTATGCCTGATTTTCCAGAACCTCTAGATCCTGTTACAAATACGAAATCACTTGTATCAAAAGCTTCTGAAATTTCTAGTAAATAATCATCTCTACTAACATGAAAGCCTTGGATTTTGTTTGAAATACCATCATAAATGTGACGTCCACGCTCTTGGAGTTTAAGAAAATCCATTTCAAAATTAACTTTACTATTAACTTGAAATAAATCTCTAACCTCTTGAGGAATATTTTCAAGCGTTAGTGTTCCTGCATTCTGGTTATATTCCTGAACACACGTAATGACTTTAGATAATATAAGTTCCGGTGATTCATTAGAATGACATTGAATAAGTGAACATAATAAGTGAGCAATTACCGAATGTTTAGCATCTAAATCAAAAGAAATTAGATAAAAAACTCGAAGAAATTCCCAAAACTGTTCGTCAGTTATTGCCTGACCACCATTAGCATGATCTAACTGCTTTCTTAAAGCCTCTAACTTTTTTAGCTTTGCTGCACTAGTAAATCCTTTAGTATTTGATTTTTTAATAAAGTCTGATGCACTTGATGAATACCTAGCCCATTCTAAGAGTGGAAGCATATTGGCTATATCCAGCTTAGGAAGTGGTCCTGTGATTAAAGCAATCGCATCATTTTTTTTATCAAAAGAATCCTTCTGGAAATCTTCCCATGCACTCTTTATAACATCTGAAAAAATAGAACTATTTTCATCACTTCCAATCGAGCCACTTATTGTTATTTCATGTTTTATTTGAGCATATAATTTACTTTTATTACCCAATTTATCTGATGCGACTAAAACAAAATCATCAGTATTCGAACCATCATATTTATTTTGGAATTTTAGTTCTTGAGGCCTCATATTTTGAGACAAACATGGAACACAAGATTGAGTAAGTAGTGCGATAGCAAATGATGCTTGAACTCTAGTTTCAAAATTTACACCGCCTCCACCTGTTGAAAACGGATTGCTTTGCTTTTTTGAGTCCGCGCTCATTTTACTACCCCCAATAAATATATAACGCTATAATTTTATGATGATTATAGCCAATTAAAATATTTGACACATACAATCAACTTTAAAGGCTTTTTCTTCTTTTATCATTCTTATAATGATTTCTTTGAAGCTCAATCCATATTTTTGCTTCCATATAAATATCTTCAATAAATAACGGTACCTGTGTGTCTTCAAACTCATTATCGAGTAGTAAATGGAATTTGGTTGTGAATTCATCCCAACTGTTAATGTCCGAAAGATCGGCAATATAAGGGCAAAGTTCACTGAGATATCCAAGCCATTTTGACTTACTCATTTCCCACTGTTCAGTAGTCATTTTATGGTCAACTGGCTTATTAAAATTTACAACTTCATATAATCTTCTTTCAGAATGAATTTGATCTATATATTGACGATCTTCCTCAGACATACTTTTAGCATTTTTTCTTGCACTTCGATAGAAAGAGTCATTCTCTTTACTAGACTTATGTCTCTCGCATAATAACTGTACATTTTTTCTTGATTTAATTTCAGGGAATCTTTGATCGTGAAGATTAGCCAAAACTTGTAGAGGTCTTTGTTTTCCGATCGATTTGACGCGTCTAAAACAATATGCACACCAATCTATTTGTTCTCGACGATCATTAACCCTATGATGATCATCAAAATCTAGCCCCTTTTCTAAGATTTGTCCTTTAGAAAAAAAGTGGGTAATTTCATAAATTAAATGTAGAAATTCAACTAATTTTTTCGATTGACTCTTATCTTCTATATTTTGAGTCGACCATACTGCCTGATCTAATTTTAACGAGTGGAGATTGTAGACTTTATAAATTAATTCTGAAAAATCATAACACATAAATTTATCTGTAAGCATTTCTGTTAGATTTTCTGTCACTCCAAAATTATATAAGTCTTTTTTAATTGTTGGAAATTTTTCAAGGTAGTAAGAAAATTTTTCTGAAAATATTTCACAAAATAGAGGCAAAATATTTAATTTACCAAATGCTTTTGTGCCTCTCTTTGCTACGATAATTTTATTTTCCATTATCAGTTTCTTAAGCTTTGAAAACTCTATTTCACAATCTGCTCGACGGGCATCTCTTTCCAAATTCCCATTTAAAAAAGCCTCAGTATATTGGTCAAATGACACTTTTCGATTCCTATAAAAAACTTGAAAATACAATTTTCCGAATAATTGCATAGAGAGTATAAAAACAAAAAAAATAAGATCAGCTTATCTTAATCACTAGATGAGTACTTATGAATAAAACAATTAAGAACCCAAATGAAATTGATTTGGGAATAGTTATACACCTGACGCCAACTTTGGCAAAAGGCACCAAAATTCATGGCATTGGCTGTAACCATTCTACACAGTTCACATTACAAATCAACGCCTTATGGACTGTTACACAGTTACTCCTTGGAGAGACAAATGAAAACTAAACCAATTGCGGTCCGAGTACCTCTCGCGCTTGCAATTTCTCTTGAGAGACAAGCTGAACGTGAAGCAATAACTGTAGCTGATGTGGTTCGTCATATTCTGGCTACTAGCCAATCGAGTCACAAGGATCTCCTATTAGAAAAACTTATGGCAATTGAAACTCAAATGAAATTGTTACGCCAAGGTCAAAATCAAATTATCAACAAACTTTCTGAATTTGATGTTGAAGGAAACTAAACATGAAAAATGAACTAAATAAAAATCAAGAATTTCGATTTGAGCAGGGCGCGGTTATTACAGGGATTACTTTCCTGGCTACGTCTGTAGCACTTCAATTTCTCTCTTGGAATATACAAATACCTATGACACAGGATATCGTGTGGACAGATTGGTCGTTGTTACCAAAAGCCTTATGGGGATGCACGTTGTCAACATTGGGTATGGAGACCAAATCATGGTTAGAAATTGCAGCACTGCTGAATATGTCTGGCTATAAAACCTTATTCCTCTGGCATTTTTACATGCCATTAGTTATAGCATTACCTATCTCAGGTTTTCTAGGTTATGCATGTTCGAAGCCTCGTGATCAATATCATGCGAGAGGAAATGTGCTGTTATCAGGTAAAGAAGCTGTCAGTTATGCAAAACGTAAAGTAAAGGTTCTTGATAAGCAAGCTCAGTCTGCTGATTTGCCTACTGGTATGTTGATTCACCCACAAATCCGACTACCCAAAGCGGCTGAAACCAAAGGTATAGCATTTATCGGCGCACCAAGTGCCGGTAAAACCCAGATCATGAAACAAATGTTGCTAGATACATTGGAACAACAATCTAATGCAAAAATACTGTTACTTGATAATAAAGGAGATTTTACTGAATTATTTAGTAAAGACCAATCTACTATTCTAGCATTATGGGACAATCGTGGTGTTGCGTGGGATATCTCAAAAGATATCTTAACTGAGACTGATGCAGGTCTACTAGCTCATGCAATGATCCCAAGAGTACAAGGTGAAAATGCTGTATTCAGCGATGCAAGTAGAGTCGCATTAATTGGTTATATCGTTTGTTTACAGCGCAGACATGGTGTGCATTGGGATTGGAGGCTTTTAGCTGAGTGTCTCGAATGGTCACGTGGACAAACTATCACAGAGTTTCAAAAATATTATCCGTCCGGACTTAAGATTTTCCGAGAAGATAGCAAAACAAGTGATAGTGTTGAATTTAATTTAATGTCGAATTTATCTCATTTACGCCAATTCTCTCAGGCTTGGCCATCGACAAATGGTGGGTTTAGCTTGAGAGAATGGATTAAAGATAACTCTCAAGAAAGACCAATTCTTTTATTACAAGTGAGTAAAGCTTTCCCAACTATTAGTGACACTTATATTTGTTCAGTATTGAGTGTGCTCAGCCAACTTATTTTGTCTCCTACATTTTCGGATTCTTCATCAAAGCGTATCCATTTTGTCCTCGATGAAATTGCTCAAGTCCCCTATATTGAACAATTAAAAAATTTAGCTGCGCTTGGAAGAAGTAAAGGTGCTTGCATTTGGTTGGGCATTCAAGATTTTGATTTACTTGTAGATAACTATGGACAGCATGAAGTCAACTCGCTCATTGGTATGATGCAGACAAAAATCATTTTAAGTATGGGATCGGGCACTGGTGCTGATTTTGCATCAAAACTGATTGGTGATCGTGAAATCTTCACACAGGATTTTGATGAAACCGGCAACCGAATTCCATTGACGCAAGCACAACGATTGGTTGCACCGTCTGAAATTTCACAATTATCACAACCTACACTACAAAGCGGCATCCATGGATGGATAACAATAACTGGCTGGGACGCTGTACTTCGCTTGAATTGGCCTATCAAAAAGTTTGAAAAAGTCCGTGAAGGTATAGAACTCGCTGAATGGATTGATCGAAATCCTGTTGCAAGTGTCACTGATCATGTGGTTCAAGCCACTGTTTCTTCGGATAAAAAACGCTTGATTAAAAAAAGCAAGGATTCGGAGAATGAGTCATGATGAGTTTTAAATCTATCTCTAGTAGCTCACAAGTGGCAACGTATTATGAAAGTTTGGCAACTGAAGATTACTATGAATTGGGTGGAGAGCCATCCGGATATTGGTTAGGGCAATTACAATCTACACTCTATCTCAATGGTGAACTAAGTTTAGGTGAATTAGGAAAAATGTTACAAGGCTATCATCCTATATCGGGTGAGGCTTTGGCCTCAAATGCTGGTGAGTCACATAAATCAGGATGGGATATGACATTTTCTGCCCCTAAAAGTGTCTCAACCGCTTGGGCATTGGCTGATGCTGAAACCAAAACAGCAATTCAAAATGCACAAAAAAAGGCAGTTGAAGCTGGGGTTAGATTCCTTGAAAAATACGCATTTAGTAACCGTGATCGTGAAGAAATGTCAGGTTCAATCAATCAGGTTATTGCCGCTGCATACGAACACAGTACGAGTCGCTCACAAGACCCACAATTACATACCCATGTCCTTGTTGCCAATCTTGGTTTACGAGCAGATGGTTCAGTGTGTGCAATTGATTTTGATTCAAGATGGAAGTTGGCAACAGGTGCTGTTTATCGTGCCGAACTAGCATATGAATTACAGAAACTCGGTTTTAATATTGAGCCAGAGATGAATAAGTCATTTTCTATTAATGGCATCCCGAAAAACCTATGTGATGCCTTTTCTAAACGTAGAACAGCCATCCTTGAACAAGCCGAAATACATGGTGTAACTAGTGCGCAAGGTATGCAAATTGCTACTTTTGCTACTCGTGAAAACAAAACAGGTGAAATTTCACGTTCTCAGCTATTTGCACAATGGCAAAGTGAAGCAATGCAATTGGGCTATCAATCTAATTTAGTGCAGCAATGCCAAAATTTTCTATCAACAGAGCATTCACTACTAACTCCAATGGAAATATTTGGCGAATTGCATCAACAAATGTCTACCTTTACACCACAGCAATTGTATCATGCGGTAGCCGTTGCAGCCCAAGGTCATAAGAATTTTGAGGGTATTAACCAGTATGTTGATGAGATATTGAAAAATTCTGAATTGGTACGACTACAATCTATAAACCCTAGATTAGATCGAGGGCTTGATCAAACCGAGTTGCGTTTTACCACGCGAACACAAATCGCTTTAGAAAAGCATTTACTTGACCAAGCAAAACAACGACAACACGAAACGCAGCATCAAATTGTTTTTGATCCCCTCTTGATTAAACATGCTAATTTGACCAGAGAGCAGAGAGTAGCTTTAGAACATATCACAACTCAATTTGGTGGCGTCAAAATTATTCAAGGTATGGCTGGCACAGGGAAAGGCTACTTGCTCGGTGTTGCACATCTAGCATGGGAAAATGTAGGTTTAGACGTACGAGGTGCAACTCTTGCAGCAAAAGCAGCCCAAGGTCTACAAGAATCTACACAAATTCCATCGCAAACTTTGCATTCATTGATTCATCAACTCAATACTAAAAAAACAGAACTGACAAATAAAACAGTATTGGTGATTGATGAAGCTGGCATGGTTGGGTCAAGACAATTAGCACAAATACTTGATTATGCAGATCAAGTAAAGGCAAAAGTTGTTTTGATTGGTGATTCACAGCAACTACAACCAATTGATGCAGGTGGGGCTTTTCGTTTACTGGCACAAAATCTTGGCTATGCCTCTTTGCAAAATATTCAACGTCAGAAAGAATTAGTAGATCGAAAAATTGTTATGCAATTGGCATCAGGACAAAGCCAACAAGCTCTCGATTTGATGCGAAAGCAAGGAAAATTGCATGTTCAACCTATTCAAGAAGAAACAATACGAAAATTGGTGGAGGATTGGTGGCAAACCAAATTAGAACAGCCTTCTGCATCTACTTTGATGCTGGCTGGAACACGAAGTGATTTATATCAACTCAACCAAGCAGCTCGTTTAAAAATGCATAAATCAGGACAATTGGGTGCAAGTTGTGAGGTTGAAACTATTCACAACAATGTACATTCTTTCCGTGAATTCGCCGTAGGTGATCGGATTCTATTTTACAAGAACCAACGTAGGTTGGGAATCACCAATGGTGATGTCGGGATACTGAAAAAGATTCAGATTAATCAAGATGGTCATTGGCAATTTCAGGTTGAACGAGAAGATAGCAAAATAGTTGAATTCAGTTTAACTGATGATGAAAACATAAAATCAGCCTACACAGCAATTGACCATGCTTATGCTTTATCCGTACATAAGGCGCAAGGTATGACAGTGGATCAAGCCTTTGTGTTGACTTCAAATTTAATGGTCGATCGGGAATGGAGCTATGTTGCAGCTAGTCGAGCCAGACATCGAACCCATTTCTATTGCACTGTAGAAAATGAGCAACAGCTTGAACAAAAAATGGGACGATCAAAGCAAAAAGATACCAGTCTAGATTATGCAGTAAGTCCTGACGCTCAGTATCAGATCGAACTATAGAAAGAGGTGAAGCACATGAAAACGCTAAGCCTTCTCGAAGCAGCAGCTCTTCTGCACATGCACCCTGAGGAACTGCGTAGAAGAGCCAAATTAGGCCAAATTCCAGCAGCTAAACCAGCGAAATTGTGGGTATTTATAGAAGATGATCTTGCTGAATATTTACGCTCGCTTTATGCTAATCCTAGGCAAGCGTTGCAAGTGACTTCACCAACGGAGTTAAAAAAATGTCACTTATCAAACGCAACAACACTTGGTGGGTCGACTTCACCACACCAGGCGGTAAGCGCATTAGACGTACTACTGCAACGGAAAACAAAATCGAAGCGCAAGAATTCCATGATCGATTAAAAGCTGAATTTTGGCGAGTACAAAAACTGGGGGATAAACCGACTTATACTTGGGATCAAGCTGGTATAAGGTGGTTAGATGAAACTCAGCATAAAAGTACGCACCAAGACGATGTCAGTAAATTAACTTGGTTACAGCAATTTCTTCGAGGGAAAATCCTAATGGATATTTCTCGCGACGATATTATTTCGATAGGAGAAATTAAAAAACGAGAAGCGAGTGCTGCAACTGCAAATCGATACCTTGCCTTAATTCGAGCAATTCTTAATAAGGCTTGTAATGAGTGGGAATGGATTGATAAAGCACCGAAAGTAAGAATGTATAAAGAAATCAAACGCCGTGTTAGATGGATTACGGCTGATCAGGTTAAGATTTTACTTGATGAGCTACCTCACCATCAGAAAATAGTAACGGTATTTGCTCTTTCAACTGGACTAAGACAAGCCAATATCTTAAATCTTACTTGGCAACAAGTTGATTTAAAGCGAAAAACGGCATGGATTTACGGTGATCAAGCAAAAGGTAAAGAAGATATCCATGTTTCATTAAGTGAACATGTAGTTAATTTGCTTAAAAGTCAGCTTGGGAATCATCCAGAATATGTTTTTACATACCGTAAAAAGCCTATTGGAAATATAAATACACGGGCTTGGCGGAAAGCTTTAGAACGAGCTGGAATAGTCAACTTTCGTTGGCATGATCTAAGACATACTTGGGCGAGCTGGTTAGTACAAAATGGCACACCCTTATATGATCTTCAGGAGATGGGCGGTTGGCAAAGTTCTGAGATGGTCAGAAGGTATGCTCACTTAGCTCCAGCAAACTTAAGTAGACATGCTGAAGTTGTAAGCTCCATGCTTTATGGCACAAATGTGCCACAGCCTGAAATTAAAAAGGACTTACAATTACTGTAAGTCCTTAAAAAATTTGGTGGGCCCAGACAGACTTGAACTGTCGACCAACGGATTATGAGTCCGCTGCTCTAACCAACTGAGCTATAGGCCCTATAAATACTGATTTCTCAAGTATTTTCGAATCAGAATACTAGCCAATATCAAATTCAAAAACAAGGTTTTTCATTTTTTTATCTTCAGCTTGACCAAAATTTATTCATCGCAGTTTACAAATCACGTACGATCTTGATCATCTATAGAATTTCAGTCACAAATATGTGAAAAATTATGAATTTTCGGTAAGCGTCGAGGATGTAAAGTTTGCAGATAAAATCTAAATTTAGTAGTCAATTTTTCTATAATTTATTACTAAAGGGATTGAATTTTTTAAAATGAAGTAAGAAACTCTGCCATATAAAATTCAAATATCTCTGTGAATCATGAAAAAACACATTGCCGAAATGGCATTTAAACTTGCTGGTGTCAAATATCATGTTGAACCGAATGTTCTTGGTGATAAACAAGTCATTATCGGTTTTGAACATACCACGATGATGGATGCTGTACTCTCAATCGCACTGTTTCAAATCTATGATATCCCGATTCACACACTAATTAAAAAAGAACTATTCAAAGGACCTTTTAAGCCAATTCTAGAAGGAGTTGGCGGTATTCCAGTTGACCGTCACTCAAATAAAGATATCGTGGCGCAAATGGTTGAACACTTCAATTCCAATGATAAATTTAATCTCGTAATTGCTCCTGAAGCGACTCGTGCAAAAAATGGTGAGCAACGTAAACCGATCCGCACTGGTTTTTGGCATATCGCAAAAGCGGCAAACGTCCCTATCGTTTTCTTGTTTGTAAACCAAAAAACTAAACAAGGCGGAATTTTTGGCAAAATCATGCCATCAGAGTTAGATCATGATTTGAAATTGATTCAGGAACTTTATAAGGCATATACAGGTTTAGACATTATTATTCCTGAACCGAAGAATAAAGCCTGATCTTGATCAATTGCTAAAATAAGGGTCTTTATTAAAAAAAAGCCCTTATGGTAGAATTTCGCAGATTTGATTAGGCATAAGGCCAATCTACAAGGAGCATATTTCGCATGGCGGGTCATTCCAAGTGGGCCAATATTAAGCATCGTAAAGCTAAACAAGATGCTAGTCGTGGTAAAGTTTTCACAAAATATATTCGTGAAATTGTTACAGCTGCAAAACTCGGTGGTCCAGATGCAGCAAGCAACCCACGTCTTCGTGCAGTTGTTGAAAAAGCATTGTCCGTTAACATGACTCGTGATGTCATCAACCGTGCCATTCAGCGTGGTGCTGGTGGTGAAGACAATGATGATTTAAAGGAAGTCACATACGAAGGTTATGGTGTTGGTGGTGTAGCCGTTATTGTGGAGACAATGACTGATAACTTAAACCGTACCGTACCAGATGTTCGTCACTGCTTCTCTAAAACAGATGGTAACTTAGGTACTAACGGCTCAGTTGCTTTCCTTTTCACAAAACGTGGTGAAATTACTTTTGAAGATGTTTCTTTAGAAGACCAAATTATGGACGTTGCGTTGGAAGCTGGTGCAGAAGACATTGAAGTGACAGAAGATGAAATTCTTGTGATCACTACACCAGAGTCTTTTGGTACAGTGCAAGATGCTTTAGCGGCTGCAGGTTTAAAATCTGACAATGCAGAAGTGGTGATGAACCCTTCAACTAAAGCAGAAATCACAGATATCGATCAAGCGAAAAAAATCATGAAAATGATTGATATGCTTGAAGATTTAGATGATGTTCAAAACGTATATACCAACGTTGAATTCTCTGAAGAAGTTTTAGCACAATTGGATGCTTAATCTATATTCAGAATTAGAAAAACGCACCTTCAGGTGCGTTTTTTTATAACTGATGGTCGTCTTTATTTTGTATTTGCTTGAATTATGCTTTACTCAATAAACCATGACAGTTAAATACATCATATTCTTTAATGACAAAGCTTGAATGCAATGCCACAACATGATCAATTTTACCAATGCGCTGTAACAAAATCTGGCTATAATTTTCCATATCACGAGCAACAACTTCTATAATAAAATCAGCAGATTGCCCTGTGACTAAAAAAGCATTGATCACTTCAGGAATACTTTTAAGTTCATCTAAAAATTTTGCAAAAGTATCTGAGTCATGCTTACTCAATGATACTTGTAACAACACATGTAAATTAAACCCCAATTTTTGATAATTAATATCACGCTTTAAATTTGTCATGATATTGGTTTCAATGAGGTGTTTAATACGACGGTGCACTGAACTTACAGACAGGTTAATACGCTCCGAAAGCTCGTTCAGATTCAAATCTTCATGCGTAAGAATTTCTAAAATTTGTTTATCGTAACGATCTAATTCCATCTTCTTCTCAATATTTTCATGGCACAAAATGATTATGCGTTATTTTTTCAAAAATATCGATTAAAATGAAAATAAATTAACCAATCAGACAATATAACAGAAAATATGCTCTATTATATCCCGCGCCAATCTACCCGCGCATTTCGTTCATTGGCATAAATACGTTTAACATATTGTCCTATCGGCAAATCAAGCAATTGATTTTGATAATCCTCAAATTCAGATGAAACTGGCTGATGATATTCTCTTTCCCAAGGTGTACCAGAGATCTCAAGTAGTGGAGCAAGCATTGAACAAACGGCGATATCTGCCAAACCCAAACGATCTCCCACCATATATCGAGCTTGATTCTGAATCAATTGATCGTTTAACTGCAAAATAATTTCATGCATATTTTCTTTAGCAAGCGCAACTTGTTCATCATCAAGTTGGTAGCTGGTTGAAACTAAAGTTTTAATAAGTAGCTTACTGATCTTTTGAAATTTTCTCAGATATCCTTTTTCACCGATCATGATTTCTAGCGGCTCATCGCTTTCAGATAAAGCTTGAGCAAGCCCCCACCGCCTCACTGACACACCCAATTGATTAGTCAGGTCATTAATTTCAATTGCTTTTTTTCTTAACTTTAAATCTGATCTGAGCAATGAATGCTCTGGATAGACATCATCCAAATACAGGGCAATTTGGGTTGAATCTGCAATCCACTTTTCTTTATCACGTAATATCGGCAGAGAGTTTTGACCTGTTTTTAATTTTGCGAATGCACGATGTACGCCCGGAATCATATTTTGAGCAACATAATCCAATTCCTTATGATCAAGTAACCAGCGAGCTTTTTCACAAAAGTGAGATAAAGGAAACTGGTAAAGGATGCGCATAAAATCTCCGAAGTCTTGATCAATCATAGGATTTATTGTTTTGCTTACTTTATGCAACCCTATGCCAAAACACAATGTGATAATGCATCAATTGCAACTTAAATTGTTATTTTTGGAAATATGAATCCGTTAAATTATAAATGTTTAGCAAATCTTTATCTTTTTTATTGCAAAGTCTAAATGAATTCAACGTGTTTAGAGCACTGAAATTTATTAAAATTCATTATTAATCAAAATTTTAAGTTTTCTAATATTTTTCAATCGATATCTATATTTGTCTTAAGCATTTTTTTTGAATAGTTCAACGAAAACCAGCATTTAAAAAAAATATTCTATGGGCGTAGCGTATATCTCCTCAAAGAGGAATTGATCTATGTCTCGTTTAATTACTGAAAATGTTCATGTTATTGAAAATGATCAAGATGCCATTCATGCAGCCTATCATGTTGCTGATTATGCGCTCGAAGGTCGCAATCAGCGTGACCAACAACGAGCTTTACCATTTGCAGAAATTGAATTATTCAGCCAAAAAGGTTTAGGAGGCTTACGCATCCCCCACGTCTATGGCGGTGCTGAAGTCTCTCATCGTACCCTTGCCCAAGTATTTCGTATTCTAAATAAAGCGGATTCAAGTTTAGGGCAAATTCCACAAAATCAAATTGCTTTGCTCAATATGATCAACATCATGGGAAGCCATGAACAAAAGCAATTTATTTTCAACGAAATTTTAAAAGGTAAGCGTCTTGCCAATGGGGGGCCAGAACGACATACCAAAGATACCAAGACTTTAGACACACGCCTTGTTTTTGAGGATGGGAAATATCGAGTTTCAGGAAAAAAATTCTATTCTACAGGCAGTTCATTTGCACATTGGTTAGCCATCAAAGCAATACACCCTGAAGGTCACGTGGTTTTAGTTTTAGTGAACCGTGAATCCACTGGTGTCGAAGTGATCAATGACTGGGATGGATTTGGTCAACGTACCACTTCAAGTGGCACAGTGATTTTAGAGCATGTTCAAGTTGATCCATTACTGATTTTTGATGAAAGAAAATTATTGAACGTCCCTAATTTTAGAGGCGCGTTTTCACAGCTGATGCAAGTTGCAATCGATGTCGGTATTGCTGAAGCAGCGTTTGAGGACATGTTGTTTGCGATCCGTAAAGCACGCCCAATTGTGGATGCACAAGTTGAACGTGCCAGTAATGAGCATTTCACCTTACAAGAAGTTGGCAAAGCTAATGTTTTGTTAGATGCCGCCATTCTTTTGCTCGATGAAGCAGCTGATTATTTAGATTCACTCAGTGTGCTTGAACAACTCTCTGATGAACAGATTGCTGAAGCTTCGATCAAAGTTGCTGAAGCTAAAGTCTATGCCAATGATGCTGCACTGCATATCTCAGAAAAGTTGATTGAGCTCGGAGGAAGTCGCGCTAGCCTCAATGTTCATAATTTTGATCAACACTGGCGAAATGCACGTGTACATACCCTTCATGATCCCATTCGCTGGAAAATTCACGCGCTGGGTTCGTATTACTTAAACCATACTTTTCCTGCACGTCATGCCTGGATTTAAGGAGTCATCATGTCATCTTTACAAGCTTTAGAGATCCAAGAATCAGGCAGCTATAGACCAGCGCATATTATTCGCTCTGATGAAGAAGCATTAAAAGTCGCACACGAACTCGCAGAAAAGTTTAAACACCGTGCATCTGAGCGAGATTTAAATCGTGAACTTCCTCATGAAGAAATCGAAGCTTACAGTCAATCTGGCTTATGGGCCATTACAGTACCTCAACAATATGGCGGTGCCGATGTTTCTATTCATACACTGACAAAAATCATCGCATTAATGAGTGGTGTAGATGGCTCTATCGGTCAAATTCCACAAAATCATTTCTATGCACTTGAAATTTTGAGAAATACTGGGTCTGATGCTCAAAAAAGACGTTTATTTACTGAAGTTTTACAAGGTGCTCGCTTCGGAAATGCCTTGGCTGAGTTTAAAACTAAGAATGCAGCACAACGCTATACCTCTTTAAGACAAGTTGAAAATGGATATGTCCTCAATGGTGAAAAATTTTATTGCACTGGCAGTCTATTCGCTCACCGTATTCCAACCCTTGCTAGTGATGAACAAGAGCGCCAGTTTCTGGTCTTTGTTCCACGTCATAGCAAGGGCTTAAGCCTAATAGATGATTGGAGTGGATTTGGACAACGAACCACAGGCAGTGGGACGGTTAAATTTGAAAATGTACAGATTGCCCCTGAGGATGTAGTCCCTTTTGATTTGGCTTATTCAACTGCCACCATTTCAGGTCCATTTGCACAAATTATTCATGCCTCAATCGAAAAAGGCATTGCTCGAGCTGCTTTTGAAGAAACATTAATACGCGTTCGTCAAGCACGCCCTTGGATAGATGCAAAAGTTGAACATGCCACTCAAGACCCTTTGACACTGTACGAAATTGGTCGAATTGCAACAGACGTCAAGGCGACTGAGTTACTACTTAAACAAGCAGCGCAAGCGGTTCAAGACGCCAAAGTCGCCCTTTCAGAACGTTCAGTTGCACATGCTTCTATTCAAGTGGCTAAAGCACGTGCACACAGTACCGAAACTGCACTAAAAGTCTCGTCAAAACTGATTGAACTGGCTGGTAGCCGTGGAAGTCAACGAAAAGATAATCTTGATCGATACTGGAGAAATGCACGCGTTCATACCTTGCATGATCCAGCGCGTTGGAAATATTTTTTTATTGCCAATTATGTTTTAAACGGCGTATTCCCCCCAAGACGAGGTACGCTGTAATGACAAAAATTCAATCGAGTCCTCAAAAACAGATCCTGTTCAATGCATTTGATATGAATTGTGTGGGTCATATTAATCATGGACTTTGGACACACCCACGTGATCAATCCTACCGATTTAATGAATTAAGTTATTGGACAGAACTCGCTCAAACTTTAGAGAAAGGTCTTTTCGATGGATTATTCATTGCCGATATTACTGGCGTTTACGATGTCTATCAAAATGGCATTGATCTAACCTTGAAAGAATCGATTCAACTGCCGAGCCATGATCCAAGCACGCTGGTGTCTGCAATGGCAGCCGTCACACAGCATTTGGGTTTCGGTATTACAGTGAACTTAAGTTATGAATCGCCTTATCAATTTGCTCGTCGCTTCGCGAGTCTGGATCACCTGACCCAAGGACGTTTGGGATGGAATATCGTCACTGGCTATTTGGATAGCGCAGCGCGATTGGTCGGTCAGCAAGGACTGAAAGATCATGATTTACGTTATGAACAAGCTGAAGAATTTTTAGAACTCTGCTACAAATTTTGGGAAGGCTCTTGGGAAAATGATGCTGTCATCCAAGATAAGCTCAATCGCATTTTTACCGATCCGAGTAAAGTACATGCGATCCACCATCAAGGAGAGTTCTATAACAGTCACGGCGTCTTCCAAGTCTCGCCTTCAGTGCAACGTACACCTGTGCTATATCAAGCGGGAGCATCACCTAAAGGACTACAGTTTGCCACTCGGCATGCAGAAGCCATGTTTATTGGTGGAGATACCGCTGAAAAAATTGCGTCTCAAACACAAAAGATTCGCCAATTAGCCCATTCACACGGTCGTGATGGTACAGCAATTAAATTATTTGCAGGCATCACTGTCGTCACTGCTGAAACAGATCAACAAGCGCAAGAAAAACTACAGGAATATATTCGATATGCAAGTCCTGAAGCTGGCATTGCGCATTTCTCAAGCTCAATCGGAACAGACTTAGGTCATCTAAAAGATGAGGATGCTATTCTATATAAAAAAACCAATAGCATCGTTTCTGTAAATGAGCGCTTTAAGGAAAACAAAGTCACTTTGGCAGATTTAAAAGCTCAGCATGTACTCGGTGGACGTTATCCCTTATTTGTTGGCAGTGGAGCAACAGTTGCTCAACAGCTAATCGAATTCATTGATATTTCTGGATTAGATGGTTTTAACCTTGCCCGTACAGTCGCTCCAGAGTCACATCAAGATTTTATTCGTTATGTCATTCCTGAACTCCAACAACGTGGTCGCTATAAGACCGCCTATGCTGAGGGTAGCTTAAGGCACAAGCTATTCAATGCGGGAGATCATTTACCACATTCACATCCTGCACATCATTTCCGATGTCCAAGTTCAAACCAAGATACACAACAATCAAATTTAATTTCTATACACCAACATTCTGCTTAAGTTTTTTAATATTTAGGGGTCTTTCTATGGCACAAGCTCAGTCTTCTCGACTTAAATGGATCGGCGTTGCAATCGCCATTATTGTGATTGCAGCATTTGCATGGTCCTTTTTGAAAAAAAATGATCAACAAGAAATTGTGATTGGCATTAGCCCACCATTTGCAAAACCACTTCAAGCCGCAATTGAAGAAGCAAAGGCTCAAGGCATTCATGTACGTTTGGTAGAATTTTCAGATTGGAATACACCCAACATCACCCTAAATCATGGGGATATTGATGCAAATTATTTTCAGCATCAACCTTTCTTGAATAATGCGTTAAAAGAAACCAACTTTAAGCTCAAACCCTTGGGCATCGGCTCAGGAACACATGTCGGTTTATATTCAAAAAAATATAAAGCGATTAGTGAAGTTAAAAATGGCGCTCGAGTTGTACTGCCAAATGATCCTGTGAATCAGGGTCGCGCCCTACTCCTCTTACAACACGCTGGATTAATACAACTTAAGGATTCCAACAACCACTTATCCAACTTAAAAGATATTAAATCCAATCCAAAAAAATTGAACTTTATTGAAGTCGAAGGCCCGCAAACTGCGCGTGCCGTAGATGATGCAGACCTCGTATTTAGCTATCCAATGTACCTACGCTTAGCACAAACGATTGATCCGAATGATGCCTTAATTTTGGATGAAATTAACAACACGCTTTATGCCATCTTATTTGTTGTTCGCGATGACTTTGAACAAACTCAGCCTGAAAAAGCAGCTCAACTGAAAAAATTTATCCAAATTTATCAAAGCTCAGACAAAGTTAAACAAGCATTGAATGAGGATATTGGTGAAAAACTCTGGTTCAAAGGCTGGAAATAAGGAGTGTTCATGTCTACTTCAACTCAATCATCTAAATTCATCAAAATTGCAGTCATCATCGTCGCAGTACTGGCGGCCTTAGTGGGATATCGTTATATCAGTCAAAACTCAAATGATAAAGTGATTAAAATCGGCATTAGCCCACCCTATGCTGAATTATTGCAAAGTGTCGCTGAGGATGTAAAAGCACAAGGAATCAATCTCGAGTTGATTGAGTTTTCAGACTGGCAAGCACCCAATGTTGCTGTGCAAAATGGTGATATTGACGCTAATTTCTTTCAACAAAGTGTTTTTCTAGCGAATGCAGTGCGTGAAACAGGCTATGACCTTGTGCCTTTTGCGAAAGGTTCAGGCAGTCATGTCGGACTTTATTCAAAAAAATATCAATCCCTACAGGAAATACCTGATCAAGCGAAAGTAGTCGTACCGAATGATCCAGTTAACATGGCACGTGGTTTAAATTTGCTGGCTCGTGCAGGCTTAATTCAAGTCAAAGATATTAATAATGAGCTCACCAGCACCCGAGACATTATCAGTAATCCTAAAAAACTCAAGATTATTGAAGTTGAAGGCCCGCAAACCGCGCATGCTTACAATGAAGCTGACTTAATTATGGGTTTTCCTCATTATTTGAAAATGGCAAAAGTTGCTGATCCTACTTCTGCACTGTTATTAGATCCGATTAATAAAAAATTTGCGATTTTGTTTGTAACGCGTCGAGATTATCAAGATCAGGATGACAAATTAAAAACTGTGGTTGAAACCTTCCAAAACTCTGCAAAAGTCCGTCAGATTCTAGACAAAGACTTTGGACAAGGTTTGTGGTTTGAAGGCTGGAAATAAGGAGAATGATCATGGTGAGTTTTGGTTCACACATTGAATTTGCAGTACCCCATATTACAATTCGTCATTTAAATAAGTATTACGATGTACAAGGAAAACAAGTTCACGCACTCAAAAACATTAATTTGGATATTCCCGAAGGAAAAATTTTCGGCATTATCGGCAAAAGTGGTGCGGGCAAATCTTCATTGATTCGCACCTTAAATGGGTTAGAAACTATTTCTGATGGTAGTATTCATATACATCAACATGATCTAGGGCAGCTTAATCACAATGAGTTAATCGCCCTACGCCAGCGTATTGGCATGATTTTTCAACATTTTAATTTACTATCTGCCAAAACAGTTTGGGAAAATGTCGCGCTTCCATTGAAAATCGCAAAAGTGCCTGCTACTGAGATTCAAACTCGTGTGGATGAGGTTTTAAATCTAGTCGGTTTAGCTGAAAAGCATCATCACTATCCATCACAATTATCGGGTGGGCAAAAACAACGTGTTGGGATTGCCCGCGCATTGGTCAGTAAACCTGAAATACTATTGTGCGATGAGGCAACATCGGCACTTGATCCAGAAAGCACATCTGTTGTTCTATCTTTACTGAAAGAAATTAATCAAAAATTAGGACTCACCATCGTTCTCATTACACATGAAATGCAGATGATTCGTGAAATTTGTGATCAAGTGGTGGTTATTGATCAAGGTGAAATCGTTGAATCAGGGCAAGTTTGGTCAGTCTTCTCTCATCCCCAGCAAAAAATCACACAAGAACTCCTCAATTTGGAACAGCTTGATTTGCCATTCCAGTTACATCAAGAGCGAGCTGCACATTTAACGCATACTATTTTGAAAATCAGCTATGCAACTGATTTGAAAAATCCTCCCAACTTAAATGATGTACTTTCTAAAATTGCACTGCCTGTGCATTTATATCAAAGCCATGTAGACACCATTCAACATCATTTGGTTGGCTCACTCATCGTAGGTATTCCTCAATTAGATGTTGATGTGCATTCACTCCATAAGCAATTCCACCATAAAACATCACAAATCGAGGTGCTTGGCTATGCACAACCAGCTCATTGATCTTTTAATTACGGGTACCATTGATACTTTGTTAATGGTCGGTATTTCTGCATTTTTAGCGCTTCTTATTGGATTGCCTATGGCTGTAATCCTCGTCAATACCTCAGAAAATGGGATTTATCCATCAAAAAAAATCAATCATGCCTTGGGTTGGGTGGTAAATATTACGCGCTCTATTCCCTTCTTAATTTTAATGGTGGCACTCATTCCCTTCACTCGACTGATTGTAGGGACCAGTTATGGGGTATGGGCTGCGGTTGTACCTTTAACTATAGCGGCTACACCTTTTTTCGCACGTATTGCGGAAGTCAGTCTACGAGAAGTTGATCATGGACTCATAGAAGCTGCACAAGCCATGGGCTGTAATCGCAAACAAATTATTTGGCATGTGCTTTTACCAGAAGCACTGCCTGGTATTGTTGCAGGTTTTACTGTCACGCTTGTAACCATGATCAATTCCTCTGCGATTGCGGGTGCTATTGGTGCGGGTGGTTTAGGTGACATCGCCTACCGATATGGCTACCAACGCTTCGATATGCAAATTATGTTGGCGGTGATCATCGTATTAGTCGTATTGGTCATGCTGATTCAAGCTTTGGGTGATCAATTGGCACATAGTTTGGACAAACGTAAAATCTAATTCACACTATTCAATTGAGTCTCATCTGTCTTTTCGAGAAACATCCAAGCCATGACCTGACTTTGTCATGGCTTTGATGTAAAATCACCGACAATTTTTAAATAACACTGTGTGAGTCTTTTCATGGGTTTTAATTGCGGTATTGTCGGCTTGCCGAACGTTGGTAAATCTACACTTTTCAATGCATTGACGAAAGCTGCTATTGCTGCAGAAAACTTCCCATTCTGTACCATTGAACCAAACACCGGCATCGTTCCTGTTCCAGATCCACGTTTAGATAAATTAACTGATATTGTTAAACCTCAACGTGTTATTCCAACCACAATGGAATTTGTAGACATCGCAGGTTTAGTTGCTGGTGCTTCTAAAGGTGAAGGTTTAGGGAACCAATTCTTAGCCAACATTCGTGAAACTGATGCAATTGCACACGTAGTACGTTGTTTTGAAGACGAAAATGTTATTCACGTGAACGGCAAAATTGACCCACTTGATGACATTGCAACTATTAACACTGAGCTTGCTTTAGCAGATTTAGAAACAGTATCAAAAGCGGTTACACGTTTAGCAAAGTCTGCGAAAGGTGGTGATAAAGAAGCTGTTGCAACAAAAGCTGTACTAGAAAAAATTCAGCCATTACTTGATGAAGGTCGCCCTGCTCGCGCAGCTGATCTTGATGACGACGAGCGCAAATTAGTTCGTGGCTTTGGTTTATTAACCCTTAAACCAACAATGTATATTGCTAACGTTGCTGAAGATGGTTTTGAAAACAATCCGCACCTTGATGCTGTTAAAAAATTAGCGGCAGAAGAGAATGCTATTGTAGTTCCGCTTTGCAACCAAATCGAAGCTGAAATCTCTTTGCTTGAAGATGATGAGCGTGCTGAATTCTTAGAAGCGATGGGCATGGAAGAACCAGGTCTTAACGTGGTTATTCGTGCAGGTTATGGCTTACTTGGCCTACAGACTTATTTCACTGCAGGCGTTCAAGAAGTCCGTGCTTGGACTGTAAAAATTGGTGCGACCGCTCCTCAAGCTGCTGGTGTGATTCACACTGATTTTGAGAAAGGCTTTATTCGTGCAGAATGCATTGCCTATGACGATTTTGTTCAATACAACGGCGAAGCTGGCGCTAAAGAAGCTGGAAAATGGCGTCTTGAAGGTAAAACTTATGTCGTTCAAGATGGTGATGTTTTACATTTCCGTTTCAACGTTTAAGTTATTAAAAAACAGCCGAAAGGCTGTTTTTTTTTGCAAAGATTATTCAAAAGATTGAGATCATGGATTTTGAGTTGAAGTACTCGAGTGATTTACGTGTTTATGGTCCATGTCATAGCGTAATTGTTTAGCTCGAACCAATACTTTCTCTTCCAGTTTCTTACGTAAACCAATAAGAAATATAAATTCTGCTACCACAAATAAAGGACCTATAGCGAGTCCAACAAGATCATCCACAAAAGCTGGTTTTTTCTTTTCATAATAGTGCCCAATAAATTGAATAATCCATCCCACAATAAAAAATCCAGCACTTACCAATACCCAAGAGGATGTCTCTAAAGCTGCTACTTGTGTGGCTGGTTGATAAATTAAAGCAAATAGCACTGCCATTACCACACCAAAAATGAGATCCAAACTCAAGTAATAAATCACTGATGCGACGATCAATAACATTGCAAGATCAATGGAATATCCAGCAACTGTAAATTGCGCTTTGGCTGCAAAACACAAGATCGAAAATACAATCAAGGGAATTCCAATAAAATGCGAAAATACGTTTTTACGATCTAGGTGATAAGCTGCATATTGTCCAAGCAAGCTCTCTAAACGAGTCATGTTATCATTCCTTTTTCTGACTATTTCCTTCAATATATATAAATGTAAACCAATAAGTTGTCGACTAGACGACAAATAAACAGCATAAAAGGGATAATTTTGCTTTTAAATCAATACGTTTATCTTTTAAAAAATAATTGGTGGTTTAGCCAGTTTGATCATGAACTACAACAGCTGATGCTCGAACATGCACAGCTCATTGAATATGGCAAAGAGCAACTGATATTTTCTAAAGCTGATCAATTTGATGGCATTTATGCCGTGATTGATGGTGCTGTTCGTTTAGCACATATTGACGTAGAAGGTCGTGAGGCGGTGACAGTTATCGCAGATCCTATTATGTGGTTTGGTGAAATTTCGTTGATTGATCAACAACCCCGCTCTCATCATGCGATTACCAGTAAAAAATCCAAAATCCTCAAAATAAGTCTTGTAGGACTTGATCTAATTTTAGAACAATATCCAAAATTTTGGTTTTATCTGGCTCAATTGGTGAGTCATAAACTCCGTTATGCTTTCATGGAGTTGGTCTCTATTCAAACACAACCCCTTATTCAACGTTTAGCACAAAGATTAATCTTTATCTTAAATGGATACGGTAATCTCAAAGAGATTGAAAAAAACACCATCAACCTATCTCAAGAACAATTGGCACAAATGTTGGTCTGCTCAAGACAGACCATTAATCAAGAACTACAGCATTTAGAAAAAATTGGCGCAATTAAAATTGCATTTAAAAAAATTGAGGTGATTAATCTCACTCAACTTAAAGCTTTAGCCGATCAAACTTAACCGACTAAAGATGAAGAGCTTCAGGAAAATCTGGATTAATCCTTGTATTGGGGTGGCTCGGGTCACTTAAAATAATTTTGTATACGCCTTGGTGTTTCCTAATTCTGGTTGCTCAATTGCAGTTTTGCACTGGGCTTTATCGCGTTCATAATTGGCTTGACGCTGTGCGAGCTGGCCCTCATTTTCCACGATTGCACGTGCCCAAGCATCTATGGTTGTTAGCGCTTTACGACAAAGCGCATATTTCCCTTCAGTCACTGAGTCGGTCATTTTGACATTAATACGCCAATCCAATACCAATTGACGCACAGGCTCGCGTACTTGTGATGGTATAAGCGCTTTATTGGCTTGATACAGAATAGGATCAACCTGATTCATCAATTGCCAAGCATGATTTGCATATTCAGTTGCATCATTGGTCAACTTCGGTGCTTCTTTAATTTCAACCTTTTCATCGGCAGTTTCTGCCTGACCACCACAACCGGACAAAGTGAAGATGAGGAATGTAGTCAATGCAGCTAATTTAAAGGGAGATTGAATCGCAAACATGACATCGCTCTAATAAACTATTCGGCACTATGCTAGTAAATTCGGGTAGAATACTCAATCTCGTTTTATACCTTTTGTTCCAATCTCCAATTAGGTTTATCGTGACCCAATCAAGCTCCCCACACATGACACCGGCAGGTTTTTGGCAAGGTGCCAAAGATAGTCAAGCCATCATTTTCACCTATTTGCCTGTTTCATTCGCGTTTGGTGTATCTGCAACTCAATTTGGTTTTACAGCGTGGGAAGCATTATTTTTATCCTGTTCGATGTATGCAGGTGCCAGTCAATTTTTGGTGGTTGCCTTACTCGGCAGTGGCACTTCTATCTGGATGACAGCCTTAACTGTAATAGCGCTTGATATTCGACATTTGTTATATGGCCCTGCTTTACAAAACTTAATTCAAGATAAACTCAATCTGAAAAAAACTGCAATTTGGTCATGGGGCTTGACCGACGAAGTCTTTGCATCAGGCATGATTAAACTGTCGCAACGCCGTCAAGAATGGTCTGAATCTTGGATGCTAGGTCTGAGTCTGTTTAGCTGGTTGTCTTGGGCACTTGGATCTTTTCTCGGGGGCTTATTTGCAGATCAAGTCAGTCATCTTCCCCAATTTTTGCAGGCAGCGCTCGACTTTCTATTACCTGCACTTTTCTTGAGCTTCTTACTAGCTGCATTTGAGAAAAAACATACCTTTGTCGTGACCATCACCATTATTGTTTCTGCTATTGCCTGTTACTTTATCGATTTATCTGCAGCGATATTCATTGGCATAAGCTCCGGTATTTTGGCTGGTCTGTTTAAACATTATGTACTGAAGCAACATGATCCTTTGCACACAGGTGAACAATCATGAATCTAGAAATTATTTGTGTCGGTATTCTGGTCGGCATCGCGAATTTCGCCTCACGCTTTGGTCCTTTTTTTGTGATTCAGAGACTACAACAAGGTCGCCAGAAACGCGGTGCTCTTTGGCTTAAAATCGCCCTTGGATCAATCGGTATTGCAGCAATCAGTTCAATGCTCGTGGTCGCGACTTTACCTCCGCTCTTAGAAACACCCAATAAGAGCGTTGCCATGTTAATTGGTTTTATTGTGCTCTCGGGTTTGTATTTCAAATTTAAACAGATTGTACCTGCAACACTCACAGCCGCACTCACATACGGTTTGGTGTATACCTATTTCCCACTTTAAACATTTCTTGCGTAATATTCATTCAGATTCTAAATTTATAAGCCTGATCCTCGGATAAGGCTTATGCATTTTTATCAATAAAAAAATTAAACGATATCAAAATAATTTCTTGCTTTTTCTTGTATTCATCGCGCTCAAGAGGTTTTAGTTCTGATATGCTAAAAGTCCATAATATCAAGCACGGATGAATCAAATGCTTATTACACTCGGTACTCCACTTCAATCTTCGGCGTTTAAAGTTCTATTATTGGGTTCAGGTGAGTTGGGTAAAGAGGTGGTAATATCATTACAACGATTAGGTGTAGAAGTACATGCGGCAGATCGCTATGACAATGCACCTGCCATGCAAGTTGCTCATCACTCCTACACATTGAATATGGCGGATCCAAAAGAATTAAAAAAACTGATTGAACAAGTTCAACCTCATTTAATTGTTCCCGAGATTGAAGCCATTGCCACTGAAGTCTTAGTGGAAATCGAAGATGCTAAAACTGCCGTAGTTATTCCCTCTGCGAAAGCCGTGAATCTCACCATGAATCGTGAAGGAATTCGTCGCCTCGCAGCTGAGGAACTAGGGCTACCAACCTCGGCTTATCGTTTTGCCAATAGTTTGGAATCATTCCGTGCAGCATGTGATGATATTGGCTATCCAAATTTTGTAAAACCTGTGATGTCATCATCAGGTAAAGGACAATCACGCGTAAAATCTTTTGATGAAGTCGACGCTGCTTGGGAATATGCTCAAACAGGTGGTCGTGTCAATCAAGGTACTGTCATCGTAGAATCGCAAATTGATTTTGATTTCGAAATTACATTACTCACAGTACGGGCAAAAAATCCTGAAACAGGAGAAATCGAAACGCACTTCTGCGATCCTATTGGACACCGTCAAGATGCAGGTGACTATGTAGAAAGCTGGCAACCTCAACCTATGAGCACAGCTGCCCTTGATGAAGCAAAACGTATTGCCAATAAAGTCACAGTAGCGCTCGGCGGTTGCGGTATTTTTGGTGTGGAATTATTCGTTAAAGGTGATCAAGTTTGGTTCAGTGAAGTTTCTCCTCGTCCACATGACACTGGATTAGTCACACTTGCATCTCAATATCAAAGTGAATTTGAACTTCATGCCCGTGCGATTTTAGGTCTTCCAGTAAATACGCAACGTCACAGTGTTGCTGCAAGCGCTGTGATCTATGCAGGTATTGATGATACGAATTTGTCATTTTCTGGCGTAAATCTTGCTATGCAAAACCCTAATGTCGATTTACGTCTTTTTGGTAAACCTGAAGGTTTTAAACGTCGCCGTATGGGGGTCGCAACTGCACGTGCTGAAACAACTGATATTGCACGCGAATTAGCGACTGAAGCAACCTCAAAAGTAATTGTAAATCAAAACAAATAATTCATTAGGTAGGCCATCATTTCATGATCAATACGTCTCCATTAGCAAACTATGTTTCGAGTAATCACGACATCAAGGCAATTAATCAATGGCGCTCAGATGTTGAAAATCAATTACAACATGAGTTTGAAAATGGTAAGGCGATACGTGAGATCATCCTCACTCGATCTAACCTGATTGATGAGGCACTTAAATTCCTTTGGCAACATGCTGAGTTAGATCAAACCGATCTGGGCTTGTTCGCTGTAGGAGGTTATGGTCGTCGTGAAATGATGCCCTACTCTGATGTCGACATTCTGATCCTTTCAGAAGATGATCTTACACAAGAACAAGAAAATGCCATTACCATTTTTATTTCCTCTCTATGGGATGTTGGAAATTTTAAACCTGGCGTAAGTGTAAGAACCATTCAACAGTGCTTTGAACAGGCCATGAATGACTTAACTGTAGCAACATCTCTCATTGAGTCTCGTTTAATTATTGGCAATGAACACTTAGCGAAATGGCCTCGTCGTGTTGTTTCACAAACTTGGACGGATAAAACCTTCTTTGATGCCAAGATGGAAGAACAAGCCAAACGCTACGCTCAGCACAACAACACTGAAAGTAATTTAGAACCTGATATCAAAAATGCACCGGGCGGCATTCGAGACATTAACCAAATTGGTTGGATTGCAAAACGGCATTTCCGAGTAAATCGTATATACGATCTTGTACATTTAGGTTTCATTTCTGAGTTTGAACTTGGGGTTCTCGAAGATGCTGAGAATTTTCTCTGGGAAATTCGTCATCATTTACACCGCTTAACTAAGCGTGATGAAAACCGACTATTGTTTGATTACCAACGCGATATCGCAGCAAAATTTGGTTACCACAAAGTCGAAGGTGAACATATCAATTATCCAATTGAACAGTTCATGAAACGCTACTATCGAGCAGCTCAGCAGGTTTCAACCCTGAATGAAATGCTACTCGCCTATTTTAATGAATCAGTCATCACTCCTCGCTTACCCAACTATGAGCGTAAAATTGAAGAAGTGAATGAAAACTTCAAATTGGTGGATGGTAAACTCGCAGTTCAACACCATAAAATTTTTGCAGAGAAGCCTACAGCCATCCTTGAGATTTTCTATATCCTAGCAAATCGCCCTGATATTGATGGTATTCGAGCTCGTACACTTCGATTGCTTACTTTAGCTGCAAAACGCATTGATCAAGCGTATAGAGACAATCCAGTTAATCAAGCCTTGTTTATGGCGATCATCCGATCACCAAATAACTTATATGAAACATTGCTTGCGATGAAACGTTATGGTGTACTCGGCAACTATATTCCTGCATTTGGGCAAATCATGGGCCTTATGCAATACGATTTATTCCATATCTATACTGTAGATGCACATACGCTCCTACTCTTACGTAATTTAAATCGTTTTAAAGCGCCAGAATTTGCTAAAGATTTTCCTGTCGTAAGTTCGGTATTCCAGCGTCTGGTGCGCCGAGACATCGTATTCCTCGCTGCTTTGTTCCATGATATCGCCAAAGGTCGTGGTGGAGACCATAGTGAATTGGGCGCGGTTGATGCCATTGAGTTCTGTAGCAAGCACGGTTTTACTGAGCGTGAGTGTAATCTTGTTGCGTGGTTAATCCAAAATCATCTATTGATGTCGATGACTGCGCAGAAAAAAGATATTTCTGATCCAGATGTTGTAAAAGATTTTGCCGAGAAGCTAGGTGATATGGAACACTTAGACTATCTGTATACGCTTACAGTGGCTGACATTAACGCAACCAATCCTAAGCTTTGGAACACATGGCGAGCATCGCTCATGCGTCAGTTATATACCAATGCTCGTGACGTTATTCGTAGTGGTTTGGGACGTCCTGTCGATTACCAAATGCTGATCGAAGATACCAAATTTGCAGCAAGTGAATTACTTGTCAATGATTATGCTTTAGAAGCTGTTGAAAAAGTTTGGCAAGAACTTGGTGACGAATACTTCCTCAAAGAAACTGCCGATGAAGTTGCATGGCATACACGTGCAATCCTAGATCATGGTGATAATTCAGCACCATTGGTGATGATGCGCGCGCACCGTAAATCAGCGCAAGATGCTGTGCAGATTTTTATTTACACTCAAGATCAACCTAATCTTTTTGCCACCACTGTTGCAGTTCTAGATCGTATGAATCTAGATGTACAAGATGCACGCATTATTACAGCAACTAAATCCTTTAGCTTAGACACCTACGTGGTGCTTGATCGTTTTGGCACATTAGTGACAGATCCAGAACGTGAAAATACGGTAAAAGAATCATTGGTGCACGCATTAACAGATTCACAAAATTATCCAGGTTTAATGCAACGCCGTATTCCACGCCAACTTCGTCATTTCGATATTGAAAACACAATTGATATTACGTTGAACGAGGCACTACAGCAAAATATGGTCGAGATCTCTACACTTGATCAGCCTGGATTACTTGCACGTATCGGTGGCTTATTTATGATGCAAGGTCTCGATATCCATTCCGCGAAAATCGCCACCTTGGGTGAGCGCGCAGAAGATATTTTCTTTGTAACCAAAAAGAATGGCGAACCTATGAATTTCACTGAAGCTCAGGCTTTTGCTGAACAATTAAAAGCAGCATTAGATGAGGCTTCAAATCAGGTCTGTAATCATCATTAAAATTTAGATTTAACCCGACGGTAACTGTTTCATGAACTCTAGTTTAAACCTATTACATCCTTATCCATTTGAAAAGTTGAATAAACTTTTTCAGGATGTAAAACCTGCAAATCTTCCGTTAATTCCATTGTCAATTGGTGAGCCAAAACATCCTGCACCTGAATTCGTAAAACAAGCTATTGTCGATAACTTCAATCATCTTTCGACATACCCAAACAGTAAAGGCTTACCAGAATTACGTGAAAGTATTGCGCAATGGCTCACACGCCGTTTCAAATTAAATGCTATTAGCACAGAAGATCATATTTTACCTGTGACTGGCACACGTGAAGGAATTTTCTCATTCGTACAAGCGCTGATTAATCGTGATGAAGCGCCTTATGTAGTTATGCCGAATCCCTTTTATCAAATTTACGAAGGTGCAGCTTTACTCGCTGGCGCTCAACCTTATTTCATCAACTGTACTGAAGAAAATGGTTACCTTGGTGACTTCGATACTGTCCCTGCAGAAGTATGGGAGAAGACAGCTTTACTTTTTGTCTGCACACCCGGAAATCCGACAGGTGCTGTTCTTTCAAAAGAACAGTTCAAAAAATTAATTGCGCTCTCTGATCAATACAATTTTGTCATCGCATCTGATGAATGCTATTCAGAACTATGGTTTGATGAAGCCCCTGTAGGATTACTCGAAGTTTGTGCTGAACTAGGTCGTGATGACTATAAAAACTGTATCGTATTCCACTCTCTGTCTAAGCGTTCTAATTTACCAGGTATGCGATCTGGCTTCGTTGCAGGTGATGCTAGTCTATTAAAACCTTATTTAAAATTCCGCACTTACCACGGTGCTGCAATGCCAGTACAACATCAATTGGCATCGATTGCTGCATGGAATGATGAGGCACATGTTGAAGAAAACCGTAAACAATACCGTGCTAAATTTGATTTATTCCAACAAGAATTAGGTCATTTGCTACCACTGAAAAAGCCTGATGCGGGTTTCTATTATTGGTTAAAGGTCGATAATGATGAAACTTTTGCCAAAATGCTGATGGAAAAAGCACATATCAAAGTCTTACCGGGTCGTTATTTATCTCGTGATACTGAACAAGGAAACCCAGGTGAAAGCCATGTTCGTCTTGCTCTCGTAGCAGATTTAGACCAATGTAAAGAAGTTGTTAAACGCTTAAAATCAATTCTCTAATCGTGCATGATCTTTAATTTTAAGCCCTCTTTTTAGAGGGCTTATTTTTTTGATTGATGATTCTAGGCATAGTTTGAGCGGAAAATGATATTTTCTAACAAACCTCTCTCTAACTCTCTCCCAAAGGGAGAGAGAACTAAAAAGAATGGATTGCCCATGATAATGTTTGGATCACTCTCAAGTGTGAGTTGCGGTGTGCCTTACACTTTTTAGGAATTACACTAACTTTTTGTATATTGAATAAGGATGTACATGCTCAACAAACCGATTTGTACATAATCTAATTTGTTCAACATCATCATTAAAACTCTGTTCTTTAGTTTTCTGTTTCGAAATTCTTAAAAATATTTCTTGAATCTCAGGTTCAGTATTTTGTATTTCAATTTGAAAATCGTCTAATAGTTTTAAATAAGATGTAATCAAGGGTAATGCTGTATTATCAGTATTCTTAATTGTAATGTTTAACAGTAAAATCCTAGATAAAATATTTAGGTAGCTAGACTTAAACTCAATCAACAAATCCTTCTTTTGAGCAAGGTTATACATATCTTTCGCATGATTAAGTGATGCAATGTTTGCAAGTAATATACCTATAACCTCTCTACATTCAGTTGCTATAACTTCATTACATTTTTGCTTTCTCCATTGCCATGAAATATATAAAGCTACTAATGCTCCTATTAAAGTAGCAATTGCTCCCCAATCCCAACTACAAGCTTCCATATCTTATCCTTTTAAACTCTATAATCAGTGGAAACGCTACAGCTTTTGCAATTTCCTGTTTCGTTAAACCTGATTCATTCAACTCTCTGATTTTATCATATTTTTTAGTATCAACTTTTTCTATTAGGCTTGTATCAACATCATTCTAAACCTTGTTAAATATGTTCCCAAACCAAACTAATGGACAGTAGTTTCCCTCAAGAAAATGTAAGGTTAACTTTGAAAACATCATTGATTTTAAAAATTAGTCAAAAAAAAGCCATGAACATTCATGGCTTTTTAAAATAGATCAAGACTGTAATTTGAAAATTACAAAGTAGCCAGAATGTCTCTTAAAGTCTGATTTGGATTTTCTGATTTAGTAATCGGACGACCAATCACCAAGTGTGTAGAACCATCTAACATTGCTTGCTTAGGTGTAACAATACGTTTTTGATCATCCGCTGCAGAACCTTCTGGACGAATTCCCGGAGTGACGAGAGCAAAGTTCTGACCTAGAGTTTCGCGTAACATTTTTGCTTCTTGCGCAGAACATACAACACCGTCCAAGCCACTTTCTTGAGTCAAAGTCGCTAGACGTTTCACATGTTCAAAAGGCTCGATATCCAAACCAAGATCACGTAGATCTTCTCGCCCCATTGAAGTTAATACAGTGACTGCAATCAACTGTGTTTGATAGTTACCTGCTTTTAATCTTTCTACACAAGTTTCCATCATTTTTCGTCCACCAGATGCGTGAACATTGACCATCCATACCCCTTGATCTGCAGCAGCGCAAACGGCTTGTGCTGTCGTATTTGGAATATCATGAAATTTTAAATCTAAAAATACTTCAAAACCTTGATCATGCAATGCTTTTACAACGGTCGGACCTTCATGTGTAAAAAGTTCTTTACCCACCTTTACACGACAAAGTTTAGGATCCAAATTTTCAGCAATTTTCAATGCGTCGTATTGGCTTTTTGCATCTAAAGCAACAATGATACTCAAGGTTGTTCTTCCGTCCATCTAAAGTTGCGTCATTATAAAGATGTTCAACTTAAGCTGCAAAATTAACTTTCAAAAACTCAGCTTAAAATTCAACAGTTTATTTTCAATAAAAAAAACCTCTAAAATAAATTTTAGAGGTTTTTTAAATATTTATAAATTACAGCGGATTTGAGTTACGCGGATCTGAATGCACATCTAGTACTGTCTTTTCATGACGTACATTTGCAGCAGCTTCAGCAGCAGCTAACTGAGCATTTTGGATTTGTTCTTTACGAAGATATTCAATATCTTTGCGAAGACGCTTAATTTCCCAACTATTTTGGAATACACGGAAAACTTGAACTCCGAGTAATAATCCAACGATGATCCCAAGTGCCAAAGTCAACAAAAGCAATAAACCTAATCTCATTGCCGGTACTTGAGTGAATAGAAGATCAACAGTCAGTTCTGTACCATTTTGCAGAACCAATGCCAATGCATATCCGAAGATTACAACTAACAGTGCAACTAATACGTAACGCATAACCACCCCTGAGTAATTTATTATTTTCCTGCTGATTCGTTTACAGCATCTCTTAGTGCTTTACCTGGTTTGAAATGAGGTACAGCTTTAGCAGCCACTTCAACTGACTTACCTGTTTTAGGATTACGCCCAACTCGCGGTTCGCGATGATGTAAAGCAAAACTTCCAAACCCACGAATTTCAATACGATTATCAGCTGATAATGACTCAATCATTTGATCGATCATAATTTTAACAGCTTCTTCGACCAATGGCTCAGCCAAATGAGGGTTTTTGATAGAAATACGTTCTATTAAGTCAGACTTATTAAGTGCTTCAGTAGTCATCTGCGACCTCTTTAATTATCAAGCTACTCTGTGCATAGCGAGATAATAACCTGTTTAAATACAAAACGGTAGCGCAGTAAGTCAATACTACGCTACCGTTTACAGTATTTGTGTAAAAAGTATTAGTTAAATTACATTAACAATACATTGAACACGAAAGACTTAGTGGTTCATTTGAGCTTTGATCAAATCACCAATTGTCTTAGGACCGTTGTCTTGACCTGCAGAAGCGGTTTTCAAGTTAGCAACAGCTTCTTTCTCTTCAGCTTCGTCTTTCGCTTTGATAGACAAGTTGATTGCGCGTGATTTGCGATCAACATTGATGATCTTAGCTTCAACTTCTTGACCAACTTCTAAGAATTTAGTTGCATCTTCAACGCGGTCACGGTTGATTTCTGAAGCTTTAAGAGAAGCTTCAACTTCGTCAGCCAACTTAATTGTTGCGCCACGAGCATCAACTGCAACTACAGTACCTTTAACAAGAGCACCACGTTCGTTAGCAGCTAAGAAATCGTTGAACGGATCGCTGTTCATTTGCTTGATACCAAGGCTGATACGGTTGCCTTCAGCGTCTACAGAAAGGATAACCGCTTCAACAGTGTCACCTTTCTTGTAACGACGAATCGCTTCTTCGCCTTGTTCATTCCAAGAAATGTCAGATAAGTGAACTAGACCATCGATACCGCCTGGTAAACCGATGAAGATACCGAAGTCAGTGATAGACTTGATTGTACCTGAAACTTTTTCACCTTTGTCGTGAGCCTTAGCAAACTCTTCCCATGGGTTAGCACGAGTTTGTTTGATACCAAGAGAAATACGACGACGCTCTTCATCAACTTCAAGAACCATAACATCAACTTCATCACCAATCTGAACAACTTTAGATGGGTGGATGTTTTTGTTTGTGTGGTCCATTTCTGAAACGTGTACTAAGCCTTCAACGCCTTCAGCGATTTCAGCGAAGCAACCGTAATCAGTTAAGTTAGTTACACGCGCTTTAACGATAGAACCTTTAGGGTAACGGTTCATGATCGCTAACCATGGATCTTCACCAAGTTGTTTAAGACCTAATGATACACGGTTACGCTCTTTGTCAAATTTAAGTACTTTAACAGTAACTTCTTGACCAACTTCAACAACTTCTGATGGATGCTTGATACGTTTCCAAGCCATGTCAGTGATGTGAAGAAGACCATCAATACCGCCAAGGTCAACGAAAGCACCGTAGTCAGTAAGGTTTTTGATTGTACCAGTAACTGTTTGACCTTCTTCAAGTTGAGAAAGAAGAGCTTCACGGTCAGCTGAAGATTCAGCTTCCATAACTGCACGACGTGATACAACAACGTTGTTACGTTTAGCGTCAAGTTTGATAACTTTGAACTCTAACTCTTTACCTTCAAGGTGAGTCGTGTCACGGATAGGACGAGTGTCTACCAAAGAACCTGGTAAGAACGCACGTACTGGACCGATGTCAACAGTGAAACCGCCTTTAACCTTACCAGAGATAACACCAGTAACGATCTCGCCGTCTTCAAAGATTTTTTCAAGTTTAGTCCAAGTTTCAGCACGTTTAGCTTTTTCACGTGATAAAACTGTTTGACCCATACCGTTGTCAAGCGCTTCAACAACTACGTCAACTGTGTCACCAACGTTAACTTCAAGTTCACGTTGTTCGTTTAAGAATTCAGAGCGAGCTACTACGCCTTCAGATTTAAGGCCAGTATCTACAGTTACCCAGTCAGAATCGATGCTAACAACGATACCTTGGATGACTGCACCCTTTTCAACGTTGAGGTTTAATTCGCTTGCTTCAAAGAGGGCTGCAAAAGATTCGGTCATGATATACCTAGAAAAGTCAGCGGTCTTGGATCAGACAAGGCCGGTTTAGTTAAGTATCGACATAGTCCATATAGAACTGATCAAGCTATGCTTCCACTAATATTCATTAATTTATCTTATTGCGCATCAATATATGCGGTCATCAGGTTAAATACAGCGTCAATGTCCAGATCTGAACTATCGATAATGTAAGCCCCTTCAGCCGGCTTAAGCGGCGCAACGGTTCTTTCCATATCACGCTTATCACGTGCTTGGATATTAGATAAAATGTCGCTTATTTTAACATTTTGCCCCATGGCCTGCAACTGCTTTACACGTCGCTCAGCACGCGACTCAGCAGAAGCCGTCAAATATATTTTTGCTTGGGCTTCTGGGAAGATTGAAGTCGCCATATCACGGCCATCGGCAACAAGACCTGGTGCTTGAGCAAATGCACGTTGTCTTTCGAATAATGCCTGTCTTAATTCAGGTACAACTGCAACCTTGGATGCAAACTCACCGACTTTTTCAGTGCGAATTTCATCCGTTACATCATGCCCGTTAAGTAAATTTTTTGTTTTTAAATGATCACTAACAAATTGAATATCGAGATGAGTCGCTATTTCTACGCATTTAACCAACACCTCTGGATTGTGAATTGAATCAATTAAATTCAGCTGATGTAATGACAATCCCAACAAACGATACAAAGCGCCAGAATCTAGTAAATGAAACTGGTAATGCTGTGCCAATTTTGCTGCCAAAGTTCCTTTGCCTGAACCGCTTGGTCCATCGATCGTGATAATTTGAATTGTCATTACTTTACCAATTTCGCCTTAGAGGCGTTTTGCTAATTTCTTAAAGCCAAGTGTAATAGCAAGTTTGAGTTGTGCAAGAATTAATTTGCTCACAAATGGTGCTCTTGCCTGTAATTCGATCGTGTATGTGACTAAAGTTTTAGCTGATGAAAGCTCTTTAAATTCAATAATTCCGAGATGATGTTTGATTAATGGATTCTTGATAAGTTTGTATTCAATACGCTTATTTGGTTCTAGTACAGTAATTTGTTCTTGAATTGGCTTTATTGGGCCTAATCCCATTTTTCGTACTGATCCAATCCCATCAGGACGACTCGGATCAGCTGCATCTTTAATGCGTACAACCTGAATCGGTGCAAATACATCATTATAAGTCGCATGTTTTGACAAAACTTCAAATACACGATCTATAGGCTGGTTAAATTCTTGTTTAACTTGGATTGAATTCATTTTTTATTCCTTTTCATTGAGTCCGCTTCATACTGACAATACATTATGTCAATTTTTCCACAATCAACAATAGCAATCATTCCTGATTATTTTCTATTTTTTGTCGTACACGCTGTTGTTTTTTTTGTTCACGTCTGAATTTAAAAAATTCTGAAAGCTGATGAGCACACGCTGATTGCATGCAGCCCCCTTCAAATTCAAATATATGGTTGTAATAACCTTGATTATTTAATAACTGTCGCGTACTGACCAGAGAACCCGCTTTCGGCTCTAAAGTACCAAATACAACACGGTGAACTCGAGCATGAATTAAAGCCCCCACACACATCGTGCATGGCTCAAGGGTTACATAAAGGGTTGCATCTTCTGGTAGACGATAGTTCTGAATTTGATTACATGCTTGGCGAAGTGCGACCACTTCTGCATGAGCAGTTGGATCATGACTCAGGATGGGTTGATTATATCCTTCACCAATCACTTTTCCCTGACTCACAATGACAGCTCCAACAGGGATTTCTCCCAATTGAGCTGCGAATGCAGCCTGCTCATAGGCACGCTGCATCCATTTTAGATCTTCAGTATCAAATTGGATTTCAGTCAAAATTAGATAATACCGTACTGTTTTAACAAGATATTCCAGCTCTCGATATTTGTAACTGGTGGGTGCGCACCTAAAATTCCTTTTAAGGACATAGACTCTGCAGGTGTCCATTCAGGAGATAAATCTTTATCCACTAAACGCGCACGCACGCCCTCAACAAAATCAGGATGTCTAATTTTCCAATCAGAAATTTGAGTTTCAAGTTCAAATACTTCTTGCCAAGGATGAACTTGACGCCCCCATTGCCATAACAACCAAGTAATCGCAGCCGTACTCGGTGAGCCTTTTGCCAGATTTTCACTGGCTTGTCTTAGCCAATCACTTCGTGCATCACTTAACCCGATGATTGCTTCGTAGTCATTTTCAAAGTTTGCACCGCGACAGACACTGTGAATCACATCTAACGAGATTTGCAGTGGCCCTGGAGAAACTGGTCGATGCAAACTATTTAAAGTGTCATCTAATGCCCTAAAATCGCCAGCAGGATAATGATCCCAATCGATATTGATCAACTTTTGTAAAACAACATCACGCTGAGCATCACAAATATGAGTCGCCCAACCGATACCATAAGCTCCTGCCGCAGTCATGATCGATCCAGTTAAACCTGTAAATAGACCAATTGGACCACGATCTGCCAAGAAACGACTAGCACCAACATCTGGATATAAACCAATATTCACTTCTGGCATTGCAAGACGCGAATAAGGTGTAACCAGTCTGAATGGTGCAGCCATAAATAAACCAAGCCCACCACCCATCACATAACCTTCACCCCAAACGACTATCGGCTTAGCGTAGTTATGCAACAAAAGATCTAGCGCGTATTCTTGTTCAAAAAATTTATTTGCCGCATCAACTTCATTATTGATGACCAACTGACGGAGTTTGCGCACATCCCCACCGGCACAAAAAGCTTTAGGTGTTGTTGAATCAAACCAGATCGCTTTAACGGCATCATCATGATGAAACTTTTCAAAAACAGCCAATAAAGCCGTCACAATAGATTCATCAAGTGCATGTAAAGATTTTGGACGATTTAATCGAACCACTCTCCATCCATTCTGTGCTTCTTCAACAATTAAGTCAGGATGATATTGATTCGTCTCAGGAGATATTGTCATGCTTCCAGCTGCCATTTAATTGGCTCAATGCCATTTTGTTTAAGATAATTATTTGTTTTTGAAAAAACTTTACACCCAAAAAAACCACCTCGGTTTGCTGCCAATGGTGATGGATGTGCTGCTTTTAAGACCAAATGCTTATTTTGGTCAATTCGTTGACCTTTCTTATGCGCGTACGCACCCCAAAGAATGAAAACGATCTTATCACGTTGCTCATTTAGAACATCTATCGCAGCATCAGTGAAATCTTCCCAACCTTTCTTTTGGTGTGAAGTCGGCTGGCCCGCTTCAACAGTCAATACACTGTTCAGCAACAAGACACCCTCTTCAGCCCATTGGGTTAAATCACCATGCTTGGCAGGTGCTATTCCAAGGTCAGTGCTGAGTTCGTGATAGATATTACGCAAAGACGGCGGTAATGCAACACCCTTTTGCACTGAAAAACTCAATCCATGTGCTTGATTTGGACCGTGATAAGGATCTTGACCGAGAATCACGACCTTTACACGATCTAAGGGTGTGGTGTTGAACGCATTAAAAATAAGGGAATTAGGTGGGTATATCACCTTATTTGCCTGTAATTCAGATTTGAGAAAAGCTTTCAGCTGATCCATTTTATCGCTGAGCAAAAACTCTGCTAAAGCATACTTCCAACCATCCTCTAACCGAACTTGATTCAGTTGACTTAATTCTTGTTCGGTGAGTTGCATTGTGTTCATCCCTAAATCAATCACAGCTTTAAAGTTTTACTTGTAAATCTACACTTGGGTTCTTAAAAGTTAAGCCTTGTTTCAATTGTTCGTACATTTTAGGATCAGACCATTCATTTTGAATTTGTTCTGAGAATACGATTTGATCAAGCGCCAATAAGCCCATCTGTTCATTTAAGATATCTTCAGCAAAACTTTGCGCATAGCCTGTGTCAGTTTCATGCACGATCACTGAATAGACTTCGACATCACCTTCACCATTTTGCGTGATAGTTGATTTCAGTACTTGTTCTGCCAAATAAAAGAAAATTCGAGAAAATTGTTCAGCAGAAGGTGAAACTGGCAATGAAACCCAACGCGCACTAAAAGTTTTACATGCTTGAATATATTCAGCTGAATCTTCTTGCCAAAAACAAATCGCATGATCAAAACTATCATAAAGTTCTTTGATCACACCTTTCAGCAAACCAAAATCATAGACCATTTGACCATGATCTAGCTTTGAGGCTTTCAATAATAATTCGACTTTATAGCTATGACCATGAATTGAACGCTTACAGCGGTCTGATGTGCAATTTCGCACAATATGCGCGTTTTCAAACTTAAATAATTTTCGAATTAACATATGTCAGAGCAATAAAAAATCATGGATTAAAATGATTATAGTGCATATTCACACAACTCATCATTAATTTTAACGTTTTAAGCAATTGGCAAAACGTATTAAAAACAAAAAAAAATAAAAGCTATCATTCAATTTGTTTAAATTAATAGTTTAGCAATTTAATCAATTGGTTTGAAGAAGTGCCAAACTTCTTGAGAAGACATAAACCTTATCTTCATCACGCATCAGATAACTCGAAAAATATCGCTTTCGATCAGATAGCATGATTTCAATATCTGCTCGATAGAATGCAGATTTAACATCAAAATTATTTTTTGCTGTGCTTCTTGCTTCTTCACTTGACTGACTTAGAGTGTTGAGTTCCCATAGCTGATCTACGGACTCAAAAAATTCACCATTGGCTTTTTTCTGATCCAACTCACGCTGTACATTTTGCACATCCAAACTTGGGTCTATAGCAGCAATAATCATCGCTGGTGCTGTATTAATATTAATTTTAATTTCTTTTAAAGGTATCGCTGTAACATAAGGTTTTATCAATAAAAACTTATCACCTTCAAATCCTCGCACTTGCTTCAACTCTTCCACGCTATGAAAAGGACCATTCGCTGGCAAATAAGGACGCGTTAAACTTAAATAATAATTACTCTCTGCCCCCATCGCGCCAATCGTCAAATCATCTTGATCTTGCCAATCAATTACTGCTTCATTTAATTCTTCTGGCAAACCAAGCTTTGTTAATAATCCCTTAAAGTAATTCACCGCATTATCATTCGGCACGCCATCATCTTTGACCAAACTGTTTAAATTAAACTTACCCGTTTCATCAATAATTCGCCCTGCAACATAACCACCATCAATTGGAAATGGTGGCATCGGTTGAGCCCAAGTTTCTAGAAGATTATCTGATTTTGAATTGGATTTAGCATCTTGAACCAATAATTCTGAGAAAAAAGCTTCAGCACTTTTTGCATAATACAGTGCTTGGTTATGACGAATCACATAGGCCGTATTTTCACTGGTATTATATTGACGATGGGCAATCGTCGCAGCAATGATAGTTGCCAAAGCGACTAACATTAAAATCGTAATCAGGGCGATTCCTTTTTGCTGCTTCATGCATTTTTCCTAATGATTATTGACTAGATGCCGGTTTTAAATAGTCAGTATTAAGCAAACTGAAAATCCATTCGTATTCAACATCTTCTTGCTTAAATCTAATTCGCATACCTTTAGGCAATAGTCGAGCAACACCATCTTGAGCATCATTACCATTAGAACTTATTGTTGATGCATCCGGCCACGAATTCAATTCATTCGGGTTCAAAATTGTGATTTGAAACTCATCCACATTCTCTAGGATCGTACTGGATAAAGGTTGGGTTGTTTGAAGAACATTCAGATTGGGATACTTTAAACGATAAACTTTTCGATCTTGCGCATTATAACGATATTCTATTCTCTCAAATGGAGACAAACCCTGTTTCAGCGGGTCTGTGACCCCTGCCTTACTAAATTGTACAGACTGATCATCCAGTAAAAATGCAGGTTGGATTTGTCCTGCAATATTTGCAGTCAGCGGTACAATTTGCAAAGCATCTCTTTGCATTTGTAAATAACTATCTTGCAAACTGAGAAGTTGCTGTTCATGCACCGCATTGCGATCTTTGACTTTATTTAAATAATCAAAAATTTTCCATCCTAAAGCAGACAATACTGCAAAGATGGCTATGGCAACCAAAAGCTCTACCAAGGTAAAACCTTGTTGTTTACTCTTGATCATGAGTTGGATTGCTCTCTGATAGGATAGTTATAAAACACCATGGTGGTGACACCAGATTCAACTTTACCTAAATCATTGTTATATAGACTCACTTGCACTTCTATTTTCTGAACATCTGGGCTAATAGTCGCTTCTGATTTTTTATCAATTTGCCAACTTAACCCTTGAGAGGTAATTTGCTTCGATTGAGTTCCCTCTAACCATTCACCACTAATTTGCATTGCAGCGACTTCATTTTGTGCGACGAATTGTGCTTTTGTTCGTAAAATTGCATTCGCAGTCGCCTGTGTGTACTGCATAGCCACCTTCGTCAATGACATTGCTGCTACAGCAAAAATAGCCAAAGCCACCACAACCTCAATCAAGGTAAATCCTTTAAGCACCCGCATCGATTTTACCTAAGTAATCTATTTGAATAAGATCACCAATTGCTTTTTGTTCATAATACATTTGAATTGTGACAGGTTTAACCTCGCCATTGCCCAACCAAATTAATTTCGGTGCATTATTATTCATCAAGTCTGCATTAGTTGCATTTTCAAAACTATAGTCGCTACTTTCGATCTGAAATGAAACCTTAGCAGGTAGCTCTCTCGCAGAAAACTCTGGCATTTCAACCCAAGTGGAAGGTTGACGATTATTGTTCGATCCAAGCGTCTGCTCAGGACGAGTTAAATCATTATATTTTTGAAATGTATAGCGAAACTGATCACCATTCCATTGTGGCACCAATGCAACCACTAACGATTGATCAACAGCCTCTCGTTGAATACGTTTTAAATCTAATATTAAAGCTTCTCTAGCTTGCATTGCCTTACGTTGATCAATCCCACCAATATTCATCACCACCAATGCCGCCATGATGCTGATGATCACAGTGACCACCATCAATTCGATTAAAGTAAATCCGCCTTGACGGTGATCTAGAGATTGCATATTAGGCCACTGATTCTGTCAAATTAATCTGTTTAGGCATCATCAACGCTTGATCAATTAAAGCAACCCTTAACGTATCTCGACAGCCTAAATAGCGTTGATAGAAACTCGAGTTTAATATCGCAGCACCACCATGAGTAATCGACCAAATGGATGCTAAATAATCCCGAGAACTCATCTTACTTTGAATGGATGCTAGATGATTTTCTGTCATACGAATGATAATTCTGAGTCTACTTTTGCGAATCTGATACATTTCATTAAACAAATGATTAATACCCTGACCGGTTGTAGACAATCGCTCTTCAATTTGATGAAAGAGTACAGTACGTTCTGGATAATGCAAATGGTGCAACATAAAAAAAGCTAAATGTTCAGGAAATCCTTTTTCAGTATCTCGAACCATTTCTAATAACATGCGCTCATTACGAATAATGAGCAACATGTACAATTCATCTTTACTTTGGAAGTGCTTATAGAGTGTTCCTTTTGCCAAATCCAACTCAGCGGCCAATGCATCCAATGTCATGCCCGCTTCGCCGTTTTCCAAAAGAAGTTGTTCTGCGACCTGAAATATTAATGCTTCTCTCGCTCTAAACTGAGCCTGACGATCCATCTTCACTCTATAAACTCTCTTCTTTCTATTTTCCGTATTAAATTTTTACTGCATTCGTAGAAGATTCTCGAAATTTTGCGTTGTAATAAAGGCAATCTCCTCGACTGACTTATCATATACATCACTTAATGCTTTGGCTACATATGGGACATACTTTGGTTCATTAGACTTTCCTCTATATGGCATTGGTGCTAAATAAGGGCTATCAGTCTCAATTAATAGTCGATCTAATGGAACTTGCTTGGCCACATCACGTAAATCCTGAGCATTTTTAAACGATACTATTCCTGAAAATGAAATGTAATAACCGCAATCTAGAACCGCTTTTGCCGTATCCCAATCCTCAGTAAAACAATGCAAAATTCCGTGTGTCGACTTTTCAGCTCTTATAATATCTATCGTATCCTTTTTAGATGAGCGTGTGTGTACGACCACTGGCTTTTTCACCATCTGTGAAGCTTGAATATGTCGTGCAAAACATTCTTTTTGTTCTTTAACAAATTCAGTACTGTGATAATAATCTAGACCCGTTTCACCAATTGCCCAGACCTTATCTATACTCGCCAATTCAACCAAAGTTTCAACAGTAGCACGCTGCATGACTGCTGGATCTTCACATGGATGCACCCCAACACTGTAACCCACTCCTTCGTGTCGAGCTGCAATTTCTGACAGAATAATATGATCATCCAAATCAACCGATATCCCCATCATTTTTGTGACACCAGCATCAATCGCTTGCTGAATTGCTAAATCGATATTTCCCTCGTAAGGTTCAAGATTGAGCATGTTTAAATGACAGTGTGTATCTACAAACACAAGGACACCTTTTAATTTTTTAAGTCAGATTCTACATTGTAAAGCTTGCGCGTGCTGTTGACATACTTCCAGCGAGTATTTTTTCTGCTTCCATTTTGTAATAGGCTCCTTTATCTCCAGTTAACTGCAATCCAAAACCTTGTGGTTTAATGCCCGATTGCTTATACGAAATCCAAATCACCTTACCCGTAATTGGTATTTTTTGGGTTTGATTAGGAAGTGTTGCCAAGATAAAAATCTCTTCACCCATTTTGACTAGATGTTTGGTTGGAATAAATAATCCACCACCCTCAACAAAAGGCATATAACTAGATTGCAGAGTTTCGCGATCATTAATATTGACTTGTAATAAACCGCCCGGACTTGGCTGCATCTCTATCCCCTGTATTCAAACATGATTATTGAACATTCATTAATTTTATAAAAAGCTGATCAACAATTAAATTTGATTGAACATTCTGCTCAACCATTTGTTTTGCTTGATGCACATCGCTATAAATATCAAATAATTGCTCTAATTGATATTGCTCAGCTAACAAACTAAAATCTAAATCGCTATTTTTTACATTTTGTTCCATTTTATAGGCAACAAGATCAGCTAATAAGTACTCAAACATAACAATCAACTCGGAAAAGTTGAGTTGCTTATTCCATTTAGAAGCGTACTGCATTGGCATATTTTTTTGACTGACTAAATGATACCAATCATTTATAAACTCACTTCGCAGAGTTAACCATTCACTTGAGGCCAACTCAATAGCAGCTAAAGGCATACCATTCGACAGGTTAAGCAACAGTGTGCCCAAAGTCTGCTGCTCCGCATTCAAGTGCTCATTCAAATATGCATTGGCTTGATCATCAGTCAGCCGATCTAAGGCGTAATGTTGTAGGCGACTTCGTATAGTGGCTGGTAATTTTAAATAATGATCCGCCAAAAGAATAATCACAACACGCTCACCTGGTTCTTCAAGTGTTTTCAATAAAGCATTTGACGATGCGATATTGAGCGCTTCCGCCGGTTCAATCACAATAACCCGCCAACCATCGACGGTTTGTTGCACGAATGGCTGTAATTCACGAATTTTCTCAATTTTAATTTTAGCGTTTTGTTTCTTATTGTCCTCATCCGTCGTGACGTAAACATAATTTGGATGAGTATCTGATTTTAGCCACAAACAACTCGAACACTGACCACAAGGTTGATTTGGCTGCTTATCTAAACATAGCAGCCAAGTAACAAATTGCTGGGTAAAAGCTTCTTTACCACAGCCTTTTTTGCCATAAAAAAGCAATCCATGACCAACTTGAGGATACCGCTGAGTCAGTGTGCCCCATACATTAAGTTGCCAAGGATAAACATGCTGAGTCTGAGTCATTGAGTAATCTATACTATTGGAAATGAGAAATAGGCATTGCATTAAGACGGTCTAAATCTTGTTGCGTATCCACACCTGGTGGTAAGCTCACCTCTGCCAAATCAATTGCAATTCGATGACCATTTTCTAAAACACGTAGTTGCTCAAGGCTTTCTAAAACCTCAAGCTCACCCTGATCCCATGTCACATACTCTTGCAGCAACTTCACTCTATAGGCATATAAACCAAGATGTCGGTAGGCTTTAGGATGTAGTAAATGTGGTTGTTGCTTTGATCCATCACGATCATATGGAATGGTTGCACGACTAAAATAAAGCGCTTCATTGAATTTACTCATGACAACTTTCACAATACTATCGCGCTTAAATTCTTCTAATTCTTTGATCACTTCACACAAAGTAGACATTGAACATTCAGGCTTTTGCTCTAACAAAGAAGCAACCTGTTGGACTAAAGATGCAGGCAATAATGGTTCATCACCTTGCACATTTACAATAATATCTTCACTCGCCCAACCTTTGATTCGTGCGACTTCACTCAATCGGTCGGTTCCAGAAGGGTGTTCTGCACTGGTTAACACAACATCAATTTGTTCTGCCTTACAAAGATCAACAATTCTTTGATCATCAGTAGCAACACATAAATCATCAAACCCAGTCACTTTTCGCGCCTGATCTACCACACGTAAAATCATTTCACGCCCGTGTATTTTAAGTAGTGGTTTTCCAGGTAAACGCGAACTTGCAAAGCGAGCAGGTATTACAATATGTTTCATGGATATTCCTTATGTGTTTACGATACCGAGTTTTGCAAGCTGGTGATCCAGCAAATCATAACAAGCTGATGATAAAGCTGCTTCAACAGGAACCACCCAAATTTCACGACTAAATTCTGGATGTTGTTTTAACAAAGGGAGGAGTTTCACAGCATCTTTTTCAGTGGTGATGATTGGATTTGAATCTTCAAATTGTAAATCATCAATCTGATAATCATAATGATCAGGAAATTCATGACACTGAAAATGCTTTAAGCCCATACTTTCAAGGGTTTTATAAAACCGTTGCGGGAACCCAATACCAACGACCGCATAATAATTCAAATCAGTGGCAAAATATTCAACTTGATCTTCGACTGGATTTAACAAGTACGGCGCCGCTACTTGTAATTGCATATACAGATCTGAACTTGGTTGTTCAGCATGCTCAATTACTGTACCACTGCATAACCGTGCTACTGGCTCACGCAAAAAACCTTCTGGCAACAGTTTCTGATTACCCAAACCACGATTGTTATCCAGCACAATCCATTCTAATTGACGATCAAGTGCCCAATGTTGCAAACCATCATCACTAATGATCAAATCAAGTTGATGCTTAGAGAGAAGCAACTCTATGCTTTTCTGTCGTTGCCCACCTACGACCATCGGCACGCCAGTAGATTGCACAATTAAACAGGGCTCATCACCCACTTCATTTGGCTCAGAATCCAGATTCACGCTTGCAGGAAAAGGACCTTTACCACCATAGCCTCGACTAATTACTCCAACTCGAATATTTTTTTGTTGAAGATATTTAACCAATTGAATTAATAACGGTGTTTTACCACTACCACCTACCGTTATATTGCCAATGACCATGACAGGAACTGGTGCAGTATAAATAGGTTTTATACCACGTTGATACAAGGCTTTGTTCAGGGAAAATCCTAATCGATAAAGCAATGACAGGGGTCGCAATACAATCAACCACTTGGATTGCTTATTCCAAGCGTTTTGAATGACCTGCGCAATAGACATAACTTATTCCTCAAAATTACGTTGATGCAGTTGGAAGTATGCACCACGCAAATCGAGTAATTCCTGATGTGTTCCCTGCTCTAATATTCGACCTTTATCCATTACCACAATAAGATCTGCATTCTCAATCGTTGATAATCGATGTGCAATGACAATCGTTGTCCGATCCTGCATCGCTGCATCAAAAGCACGTTGAATGAAGTATTCAGACTCATTGTCTAATGCGCTTGTCGCTTCATCAAGAATTAAAATCGGAGCATTTTTTAAGATTGCGCGAGCAATTGCAATACGCTGTCTTTGTCCACCAGATAAATTTAAACCTTGAGCACCTAATGGTGTGTCATAGCCTTGAGGCAGTGCCATAATAAAGTCATGGGCATAAGCAGCTTTCGCAGCAGCAATAATCTGCTCTTCCGAAGCATCTTGTAACTGTCCATAAGCAATATTCTCACGAACAGTTCGGTTAAACAGCACGACTTGCTGATTGACCATAGCAACTTGTGAGCGTAACGCTGTAACTTCAATATCTTGAATATCATGGCCGTCAAATTTGATTGACCCTGAACTTAATTCTTGAAAACGAACCAATAAGTTAACTAAAGAAGACTTACCAGCCCCCGAACGCCCCACCAACGCTACAGTCTGCCCAGCTTTAACATTTAAATTGAAATCATGGATGGCATGGAAACCATCGCTATATGTTAAATTTGCCTGATTAAATTCAATATTGCCTCTGAGTTGTGGTTTTAACTGCCCTTCATTTTTTTCTTCAGGCATATCCAATAATTCAAATACTGAATGTGCTGCAGCCATTCCTCGCTGTAATTTTTCATTGATATCGGTTAAAGCTTTAATCGGCTTACTCAACATACCGGCTGCAGTAATATACGCAACAAACTGACCCGCTGAAGTATCCTGTAATATCTCAGGTCTTAAAGCAATCCAAATCACAATACTTAAAGCGATCGCCATAATAAGTTGTACAACAGGACTATTTAATTGTTGTACTGCAACCATTTTTAAACCACGACGCAAGTTTTCGAGTGAGGTTTCTTTAAAACGAGTTTGCTCGTATGCCTGTCCACCAAACCCTTTAACAACTAAATTACCATTCACGGTTTCTTGCACTACATGGTTTACATCACCCATCGTATCTTGCACTTGAGTAGACAGCTTACGCATACGTTTAGCAGCTTTTCTAATCAAAAAACCGATTAAAGGCGCAAAAATCAAAATACATAAAGTCAAGCGCCAGTTGGAATAGAACAAATATCCTAACAGCGCAATGGTGATCAAACCTTGTTGTAATAAGGTTCTTAATGACTCCGTTGAGGCAGCAGTCAGCTGTTCAACGTTGTACATAATTTTGGCAGTAATATGACCACTAGTGTTATCTAAATAATATTGCGACGGTAATCGCATTAATTTAGCAAAAACTTCTTGGCGAATATTAAAAATTAGATTTCGAGAAATCACCGAAGTGTAGTATCCACCTAGAAATAGCCCCACTCCTCGTACAAACATCAAAACCACAACCAAAAATGGGAATAAGTTCGTGAAACTTCGATCCTGTTCTTGAATGGCATTGATAATATGCTCTAATAATTTCGCAACAGAAACTTCAGTCGCGGCATTCAGCACAAAACCAAATACAACAATCAATGCAATCGTCCAGTACTGTTTTAAGTAACTCAACAAACGCATATAAACTTTAAAATCTTGCTTCACTCACAACCTCTAATTGGTACGGTATCCTTAAACACCTAAACAGATTCAGCACGTATGCAATTTAATCATACATAATTCGAACATCGAATGCTAAAGTCTGCCCCACTCTAAAATCAATGACCTGATTGTATGGAATGATCAAAGTAAACCTTAGCTCAATTGGAATATTGAGACCTAAATGACTTAAATCTCAAACTCATCTAAATAAATCACATTTACTGCTTTTAAATTAATTATTTTTCATCTAAACAGATATTTAGAATACCATCTAACTCATCAAGTGAATGGTAATGAATCACAAGCTTACCTTTACCTTGCTTATTGTGATCAATTTTAACATCTGCACTGAAACGTTCAGAAAGACGCTGAGTCAGTTGCTCTAAATCAGCTGAAATTGATGGTTTTGGCTTATCCTGTTTTGGTGCATTAAAATCACGCACTAACTGTTCTGTTTGACGAACAGAAAGGTTTTTTTCAATGACAATTTTTGCAATTTCAATTTGGTCTTTTGCACGCAAAGTCAATATTGCACGCGCATGCCCCATATCTAATTGACCTTGTTGGATATGGTCTTTAATCGGATCCGCTAAGCTTAATAAGCGCAATAAATTACTTACCGTAGTACGTGCCTTGCCCACCGTTTCAGCAATTTCTTGGTGACTTAATCCAAACTCTTCATGAAAACGCTGCAATGCCATAGCTTGATCAATTGGATTTAAATCTTGGCGTTGAATGTTTTCAATTAATGCCAACGCAATTGCAACTTGATCTGACAAATCACGAACAATTGCAGGAACTTCATTTAGTCCAGCGATTTGAGCTGCTCGCCAACGGCGCTCCCCTGCAATAATTTCATATTGATGTACTTCATCCTCAATTGGACGAATGACAATCGGCTGCATGATGCCATGCTTTTTAATAGAAGATGCTAATTCCTGAAGGTCTTCTTCATGAATAAAGCGTCGCGGCTGATAATTACCACGTTTAAGAAGTTTGACATCTACTTGTTTGAGCTGACCATGATCTAATGACTGTGCTTCTAATTGTAATTTTTCTTTTTGAATAGAGCCCAATAACGCATCTAAGCCACGACCCTTTGCTAAGCCTCTTTTCTTCACGGTCATGCTTTACTTCCTTTTTTCACTTTGGTTTTTTTTAACATTTCAGCAGCAAGATTCAAATAAGCCACTGCACCCTTAGAACTTTTTTCAAAATAAATAATCGGCAACCCATGTGCTGGCGCTTCCGCTAAACGCACATTTCGAGGAATAACCGTTTCGTATAATTTTTTACCAAAATACTGCTCCAACTCATCGGACACATCACGTGTCAGCGCATTTCGAGCATCGTACATGGTACGCAATACACCAATGATTTCTAAATCAGGATTTAACGCTTGTTGAATACGATCAATCGTTTGTGTTAAATCCGCCAAACCTTCCAAGGCATAATATTCACACTGCATTGGAATGATCACGCTTTTAACAGCAGCCAATGCATTTACCGTGATCAAACTTAAGCTTGGTGCACAATCCACAATGATGTAATCAAACTTATCTTCAATTTGTTGGATCGCATCACGCAGAATAAATTCACGACCGTCTTGCTCAGCAATGGCTAATTCAACACCTGCTAAATCACGATTGGAGCCAATTACGCGATATCCAACTTCAGCTTTAGTGATGGCAGTTTCAATTGGCACTTCACCCAGTAAAACATCAGTTACTGAGTATAAGAGATCATTCTTTTGAATACCTGAACCCATAGTGGCATTGCCTTGAGAGTCCATATCAATCAACAATACTCGCTTTTTAAGCACTGCTAATGATGCAGCCAAATTTACAGCAGTCGTGGTTTTACCTACGCCACCTTTTTGGTTCGCAATAGCAATAATTTGAGCCATGGTAACCCCAATCCCTAGATTTTTTAAATTTGTTTAAGTAGCAATAAATGACGTTGTTCATCTAAACGAGGAACGTGAAGCTCAATAATTTCGCAACTCAACTCATCTTTATGGTTTTCAATTTCCTCAGCAGGAATTAAACCTTTCATTGAAGCAATAATACTGTTTTCATGCATAAAAGGACGAGAAGCAGTAATAAAATCTGTCAGTGAGGCGAAAGCACGACTGGTAATTACATCGAATTTACCCAGTTCATTAATACTCTCTTCATTCTCTACTCGAGTTTGAACTGCCACAACATTTTTTAGTTTTAGATCAGCAATAAACTGTTTGAGAAAACGAATTTTTTTTCCATTCGAATCCAGAAGCACACAGCTTCGCTCAGGTTGACATAGCGCGATGATCATCCCCGGCATACCACCACCGGTACCGATATCAAGCAATCGCCCTTGAGGCAAGTCTTTCAAGATGCTGAGGCTATCCAATAAATGCTTAACTAACATTTCTTTAGGATCACGAATCGCGGTCAAGTTGTACGCCTTATTCCACAATACAAGCGCATCTTGATATTTTAATAATAAACTCAACGCCTCATCACTGAGTGATAAACCTAGTTTTTGACTACCTTGTTGTAACTCATGAAAAAAAGGATGCATAAACAGTAAACATCTCAATAAAATTAATCAAAGTATACCGTTTTATGCATCGTGGAACACTATTTAACGCTTAGTGAATACTCAGTTAGTTAAATTGTCCTTCTCGAATTTGCTGATCCAACTGCATCAACCTTTCTGGAGTACCCACATCCACCCACGTTTCTGCCATTTTTGCAGCAGAAATTCTGTGGTTGTGCATAGCATCTTTAAGCAAAGGTGCTAAAGGACGCTTGCCCCATTCTAGACCTTCAAATAAACGAGGATGAATCACCGCAATACCACTATAAGTCAGATTTTCGCCCTCTTTTTCTTGCTCAAAAGTATAAGCACGACCATCTAATAGTGTGAAATCACCTTGAGGATGTTGTAGTGGATTTGGTACAAGTACCAAGTGCGCTAGATCTTCTTGTAAATCAAGCTCAAGCAACTGAGCAAAATCAAACTGAGTCCACACATCCCCATTGACGAGGATAAATGGTTCTTCACCCAACAAGGGCAAAGCATTGATGATTCCACCAGCTGTTTCCAAACCCTCATCTTCACGCGTCCAGCGAATGTTCACACCAAACTGAGAACCATCGCCTAAAGCACCGATCAATTTGTCTGCTAGCCATGCCGAATTAATAATAATTTCACTAACACCAATCGACTTTAGTTTTTCAATATGCCATACAATTAAAGGCTTCCCACCCACTTCCAACAGTGGCTTTGGTTTATAAAGCGTCAAGGGACGCATACGGTTACCCAGACCGGCTGCTAAAATCATGGCTTTCATGCAGCTACTACCTCATAGTGACCATACTTGGCTTCAAATGCATGAAGCACTTTATCTTCAACCCATTGAATAAATGGAGTGAGTTCAGCGTAAGGCTTCGACTCTTCGAGTAAATACCACATGACACGAGGCAGGTCTTTTAAATAGCCCGACTTTCCATCACGTTCAAACAATCGCACAAAAATACCTAAAATCTTTAAATGGCGTTGAATCGCCATGAAGTCAGCATCTTTAATAAAGCGCTCTAAATCACGATCAATTTTTGAATCATCTGGTAATAATTCATAAAAGGTTTTAAACCATTGTTTTACACGTGCTGGAGGCCATTGCACGTATGCATCACGTGTAATTGAAATCAAGTCGTAGGTATCCGCACCGATTACCGCATCTTGAAAATCAATTACGCCTTGTTCTTGTTCATCATTCAACAACATGAGATTACGACTGTGAAAGTCTCGATGAACAATCACTTGTGGTTGAGCTAAAGCCGCATTTGCCAATATCGCAAAAGTACGCTTAATCAAACCTTGTTCATCAGCATTTAATCGAATATTTAGTGATGGAAGCAACCAATCTGTGAATAACTCCATTTCACTGATTAATTTTTCGTAACTATATTCTGGAAACTGATCCACACCATGAATAGACTGTAATTGAATGAGTTGTTTAAAACTCTGTAAATAATGCTGATCTACCGTGTCATTGTTTAAATGGTTCGCTAAAAGCTCATCCCCAAAATCTTCAAGAAGCAACAACCCTTGCTCTAAATCCTTTGCAACAATATGTGGAACACGAACACCATGACGATCAAAGAATTCATCAATCGTCACAAAAGGTACACAATCTTCTTTTTCTGGAGGTGCATCCATTAACATAAATGATTTATTATTCAAGGTGATTCGCGCATAGCGACGGAAACTGGCATCGCCTGCTAAATATTTTATTTCGAACTGCTCTGATTGAAGTACAGATTGCACCCACGTATGTATCAATTGTTCACGTTGTGTATTCATTTGCTATAAATTCTAGTACAGGCTGAATATTTAAAGTGCTAAGTGTAGCCACTAATCCGTTTTTTCTCTATGATGCGACAATAATTAATTGCAATTTGCATACTTGGTTAATGATATAAATGAAGCAAATGAAGCATCAGTTTACTTTCAGCCCTTTGGCGACTGCTATTTTAACCTTATTGTGTGGTAGCACAGTCTCAAGTTATGCCGACTCTAAAGACAGTACAACTGAGGTGGACAATCAAGCACTTCAAACTGCAATTAAAGAAAGCTACCCTGGTCAGCGCTTCTTTGATCAATATTATGTCAATAAAAATTCAGCCGAAGCGCAACAACGTAGCACGTTCTCCCCAAGCTCGAAATTTTGTGCTCAAACTTGGTTGACACCTATCAGCCCTGATACTAAAGCAGTTGATCCTGAGCAAGCAACATCGATCATCACCGCTGATCGTGCATATTACAATCCAAATGGTGATTCAGAATTAGAAGGCAATGTCATCATCGATCAGCAAGGTCGTATGGTTCGTGCAGATAAGATTAAAATTGACAACACTCAAACCCATGCCAAAGCTTCTGGCAATGTACAGTTGGCACAAGCGGGTTTATTGGCTCAAAGTGATCAAATTGACTACAATTTAAAAACCCAAACGGGACGCCTCAATAACAGCTTTTATATTTCAGAAGCGACACATGGGCATGGTCGTGCAGAAAATATTGAGCGCACCTCACCCAATATTTTACTCCTTCAGAATGCAACTTATAGCACGTGTCCACCTGAGCAAAGCCCAACATGGAAGATTCAAGCCAATTCGATTGAGTTAAATCAAGACACTGGGCGTGGCGTGACCAAAGGCACTAAACTATATATTAAAAACACACCAGTGCTGGCTGTGCCATATTTCAATTTCCCTATTGATGATCGTCGTACCACTGGCTTATTAAACCCAGGTTTTGGTTATACCAACGATGGTGGTTTAGAACTTGAGGCGCCAATTTATCTCAATTTAGCACCCAATTATGATGCGACTATAACTCCACGTTTCATTGGCGGCCGTGGATTGATGGCTGAGGGTGAGTTCAGATATCTGACTGAACAATATGGTGGAGGTCGTATTTGGGGTGGTTATTTAGCACAAGATCGTAAATATGATGATGAAGATCGTAAAGATTTACACCTCTTGCATAATTGGAAAATCAATGACCAATGGATGACCAATTTAGAATACAACTATGTTTCTGATAAAGACTTCTTTGCCGATCTAGACAGCAATCCGAATACAAGAACGGAGTTAAACCAACGCCGCGCTTGGGATCTTAATTACGCGAATGGAATTCCAGGGTTACGCGCGCAACTCAAAGTTGAAGACTTCCAGACGCTAGACCCTGATGTTGATGATGTTGATCGCCCCTATGCACGACTACCGCAATTGCTCGTCAATTATATCACTGGTAATCCGCAAGGACTGGAATATGAATTTAATAACGATACAGCATATTTCCAAAAAGATATTAATGACTTAAATGCTTCAGACAACTCAAATATGGACACCATTTATCAACCAAGTGGTACACGTCTTTATAATGAGTTTTCTGCTCGATATAATTTCCGCAATCAATGGTCATTCTTTATACCTCAAGCATCAGTTCGCTCTATAAATACCTTCTTTGATCAAAATACGATTGATCGTATCACCGAAGAACAAAGAAAAAATACCAAAGACAATGCAGTTATAGTTCCAGAGTTTACTTTAGATGCTGGTCTTATCTTTGAAAAAGATGGAAAATTCTTACAAACCATCACACCACGTGCATTCTATGCTTATGCACCACATAGAAATCAAAACAGTTCACCAAACTTTGACTCAACCGCAGCGTCCCTGAATTACGATCAACTCTTTAATCCACGTCGCTTTTACGGTCATGACCGCCTAGAAGATAATAACTTCTTATCACTCGGGGTAAGTTACAGCCTCTTTGATACTATCGGATTAGAACGTTTACGTGCCAGCATCGGACAAAGTTACTATTTTGAAGACCGTAAGGTGACTTTGAATAATAGTCAAAATGACCCATTTAATACTGAGCGTCAAACTGGTCCTGTGATCAGCATTGCCAGCCAGCTTTCACAGAACTTTACTGTAAATGCAAACTCAATGTGGATGTCTAACGGAGATAATGCTCAACGTGATCTACAAGTGTATTACACAGGTGATCAAGGTAACCTATACAACTTTGGTTATTTTAATCGTAAGCGACTTGAAGATCGTCAAGACCACTATGACCAAGTTACAGCATCCTTTATACAACCTGTGAAAGGTAATTGGAATTTGATGGGTCATATGCAATATGATCTAGACAACAGTGTTGCACGCGAGTACCTTTTAGGTATTAATTATGAGTCGTGCTGCTGGGGTGTTTCGGTCTATGGTCGCTCTTATTACAATGACTTAGATGATGTTAATGCACCAGACACCAAACAAAAACGTGCTGTAATGGCAGAGTTTACACTTAAAGGACTTGGTGGCTTAAACAGTAAGTTAAGCTCTTTACTGGAAAATCGAATCTTGGGTTTCGATAAAGTTAAACAAAATTGGACAAATTAATGAAGATGCAAAATTTAAAACAACTCTTTAAAGCTTCAGCGGTAGCACTTGTTATTTCTGCATCAGTGTCAAGTTATGCAAACCCATCAGATCAAATCGTTGCTATTGTTGGCAAAAGTGCCATTTTAAAAAGTGACATTGCACAAGGTGTCGCTGAGCTACAACATCAGCTTAAAGCTCAAAAACAGGATGTACCACCACTTCAGGTACTTGAAAATCAAGCTCTGAATAAACTCATCATCCAAAATGCACAACTTGAACAAGTAAAACGCTATGGCATTCAAGTTGATGAAAAAACTTTAAATGATGCTGTGCTTAATGTTGCTCGCCAGTCGAACAGTAATAGCCTTGAAGACTTCCAGCAAAAGCTTGACCGTATGGCTCCGGGCACTTATGAAAACCTACGTGCTAAAGTCGCTGATGATCTTGCTATTCAGCGCTTACGTCAACAACAAGTGATGTCACGCATCAAAATCAGCGACCAAGATGTTGAAAACTTCCTCAAATCACCGGAAGGTCAAGCTGCTGTGGGTACTCAAGCTCACGTGATTCACTTCAGAATTTCTGGTGAAGCCTCTCAACAACAACTCACTCAAGTCGCGCAACAAGTTCAAGATGCACTTCAAGCTTCGAATGATGTAGATGCGATACAGAAACAATTTTCTACATCTACAATTAAAGTTGAAGGTGCAGATATGGGCTCGCGCTCAATCGCAGATATTCCAGAAGAACTTGCATCGAGTATCGCTTTAGTTTCACCAGGCAATACTACTGATTTAATTCAGGCTCGAGATGGCATCCACTTGTTGAAACTCTTAGAGCGCAAGTCAAATGAGAAAAAGACAATTGTGCCACAATACCAAACTCGCCATATTCTGATTAAGACTTCTGAAGTGGTAAGCCCTGAAAATGCCAAACACACTATTGACAGTATCTATAGCCGTGTAAAGGCAGGTGATGATTTTGCAGTCCTTGCTGCAACTTATTCTAATGATCCAGGTTCTGCACGTGATGGTGGTAGCTTAGGTTGGGTTTCACCAGGTATGATGGTGCCAGAGTTTGATCAAAAAATGCAGACTGCGAAAATTGGCGAAGTCAGTGAACCTTTTGAAACACAGTTTGGTTGGCATATTTTGCAAGTTACTGATGCACGTCAGCAAGACATGACTCAGGAACAGCAAAAACGCATAGCGCGCCAAATTCTTGGTGACCGTCAATTTGATGCAGAGTTAGATGGCTGGTTAAGAGAGCTTCGCGCAAGTACATACGTTGAAATTAAACAACCCAACCAAAACTAATTTTTGTTAATTAAGAGCCTCCACTATGGGGGCTTTAATTTTTTGGCTGTTCACATAAAAAAGGCACCTTCATCAGGTGCCTTTTTGATTACTCAAAAATTAACGATTGTTTTCGTCTTCTTGAGCATCATCAAATTTTGTTTCGCCATCAAAGTTTGGTGTAGAAGTCGCACCAAAGCCACCTTGACCACCGAAGCCACCTTGACCACCGAAGCCACCTTGACTGCCAAAACCTTGACCGCCACCGAAGCCACCTTGACCGCCAAAGCCACCTTGACCACCGAAGCCGCCTTGACCACCGAAGCCACCTTGACCACCGAAGCCACCTTGTTGACCACCGAAGCCGCCTTGAGCACCAGCAGGAGCGCCTGCAGGAGCACCAGCAGGACGTGGATTACGTGCAGGTACAACTGTTGAAATAGCGTGTTTGTAAACCATTTGGCTTACCGTGTTTTTTAATAATACAACGTATTGGTCAAATGATTCGATATGACCTTGTAATTTAATACCGTTGACTAAAAAGATTGAAACTGGAATACGTTCCTTACGGAGAGAGTTTAAGAACGGATCTTGTAAAGTTTGACCTTTAGACATGTTATACTCCAAAAAATAAAATCAGCGCAAAAAAACTATCTTTATTTTTCAATTAAAATTTATAAAAAAGATAGTGAGTAAATTTTGCTTTATCCATATAAGTTTCGCAAGTCTTCTTGAGCTTGCTTTATCGTCAAAAAAGTTTGAAAACTGTGCGCTTCTTGCAAAGAACGTAACCAAGTGTATTGACGTTTAGCAAGTTGTCGTGTTGCAAACAAACACTTGTCTTCCATATCTTGCTTAGATTTGAGACTTCTATCACTATTTTTAAGAAAATCTAAAGCTTGGCGATATCCAACAGATCTCGCCGATGGCAAATTATCGTTTAAATCGTATTTTTCAATCAGGTGCTCCACCTCATTTAAAAAACCGATATCCCACATTATTTTTAGGCGCAGTTCAATTCTTTTGTGTAATTCTACACGATCAGGTAATAGCGCATAATTATGAAAATTGTAACGATATGGCTGTTTTTTAGGCTGTTCAGCTTGAAGCTCAGTGATAGGTCGACCTGTGAGACGATAGACCTCTAGCGCGCGTATAATGCGTTGACGATCACTCACTTTAAACTTCTCACCTGCCATAGGATCGACACGTTTTAACTCTTCGTAGACGTTCTCCCAACCCAATGCCATGGCTTCATTTTCAATTTGTTGACGTACCTTTTCATCAGCATTAGGGAGATTCGTTGCCAAGCCTTCTAACAGTGCTTTGTAGTACAACATCGTCCCACCCACCAAGATTGGGGTCTTGCCGCGTGAATGTATTTCATCAATCAGCAGCGATGCATCTTCAACGAATTGAGCTGCCGAATAAACCTCGAGTGGTGTAATAATATCAATCAAGTGATGTGGATATCGTTCCTGCTCTTCTTTTGATGGCTTTGCCGAACCGATATCCATGTCCTTATAGATTAACGCAGAATCCACTGAAACAATTTCAAAATTACCGCGCTCATATAGCTCGCATGCCAAAGCAGTTTTCCCACTCGCAGTCGGCCCCATTAAGTTGATGACTGGCATTTGATTTGACATGTATAATTACTCTCCTCGAGCAAATAATTTATCTAATTGACTAAGTGGAAAAGCTCTCCAAGTCGGTCGTCCATGATTACATTGACTTGCAAACTCAGTTTGTTCCATCTGCCTCAATAGTGCATTCATTTCAGAAATACTTAACATTCGATGCGCACGCACTGCGCCATGACATGCCATCCCTGCCAAGATATGGTCTCTTTTTTGTTGTAAAGCACTGGCCTCATCATTGGGATCAAGATCATTCAAAAGTTCTGGGATTAATGCATTAAAATCAGCTTTGTGCAAAATAGCAGGCACACCTCGCACTATCACTTGCTCATCGCCATATTGATCAATTTCTAAACCAAGCCGCGCCAACTGAGGCTTAAGGTCTTCGATACGCGTGGCTTGCATGCGTGTAATTGAAATCACTTTTGGAATCAGCAACTGCTGTGATGTCCAAAATTTAGGTTTATCCCAAGCAGATTTCATTTGCTGCAACAAGATTCGCTCATGCGCAGCATGCATATCCACAATGATCAAACCTTCAGAATTTTGCGCCAGAATATAAATTCCATGAAGTTGTGCAATTGCAATCCCCAAGGGGAACTCATCAACTCTAGACGATGTTGATTCCATCTCAGCATCATGAGGAACTTCAAAATTAGATGACGTTTCTTTCAAAGGTGCCAAATAAGACTTGAGTGCATTACTGATATTAGAATTTGAATAAGGCTGGCTCGGCGCACTATATTGAACTGACTGAGGCTGTTTAACACTAAAATCTGTTAAATACCCCTCATGACTCGATTCCTGCAACGTCTGGGACATAGGGGGCGATGCTGGAGCATTTTGATGCAGATTAAATTGCTCTTGATAACGTGGTAACTGTACTGATGGTGCGATGACATCTTGATCAAGCTTTAAAGCCTGGGCTAAATCCGCAGTCGCAGTTTGAAATTGCGACAAAGTTTCTTTGGCAAAATGACGTACAAATTCGTGTACTTCACGTTGATTCAAAAATCGAATTTCATGTTTAGTCGGATGCACATTCACATCAATAAATTCAGGATCAACTTCTAAGAACAACAAATAAGCTGCATGTTGATGCCCATGCAAGATGCCATCATAGGCCATTCGCAAAGCATGAGAGATTGTTTTATCTTTTACGATACGACCATTCACGTACACATACTGCAAATCACTTTGTGCTCGAGCATCAGAAGGATGACCTAACCATCCTGATAAGCGCATATTGACACTATCAGCATCGATCCAATACGCATTTTCCGTAAATTGTCGACCTAAAAGCTGCTGTACACGTTGAAATCTGAGTTGACCACTGTCTGCGACAGGCAAATTTAAACGAATAGCACCATTATGTTCCAGCACAATCCGAATATCGAAATGCGTTAAGGCTAAGCGCCGTACGATTTCTTCAATGTGACCAAATTCCGTATTTGGCTTTTTTAAAAACTTTCGTCTTGCTGGCACATTAAAAAATAAATCTTGTACACGTATGTGTGTGCCTTGCTGAGTAGCAACAGCTTGAATCTCTTGATGATCAAAGGCCGTGCCGTTTACTTCGACCTGATAACCAATTCCTGAATCATCACGACTACTGGTCAAGGTCAAGCGCGAAACAGCAGCAATGGAAGCCAAGGCTTCTCCGCGAAAACCTAAGCTCACAATTGCATGTAAATCTTCAGCAGTTTGAATTTTACTGGTCGCATGACGCATGACCGCAAGCGGCAGATCCTCAGGATGAATTCCTTTGCCATTATCGATAATCTCAATCAGCGTACTACCGCCTTGTTCGACTCGAATGATTAATTCAGTCGCACCTGCATCAATGGAGTTTTCTAGAAGTTCCTTCACCACTGATGCAGGACGTTCAATTACCTCTCCCGCAGCAATTTGGTTTGCTAATGCAGGAGATAAGGTTTGAATTCGATTCAAGCTAAGATCATGCGCCATAGAATTATTTAAAACTGTGTCTTTAATTTTGCGAGTAAAGCTTCATCATTTGAAGAAATCGTGACATGACGTACTGATTCATCATCAGTTTTCTCAATATTCAAGATAACATCTGCATTTGGAATTTCGTCACCACCTTTAGAGGGCCATTCAAACAAGAATAGCGCATCAGCAATATCCAGATAATCACGAATACCCATCAACTCAAGTTCATAAGGATCATTCAAACGGTACAAATCAAAATGAAAGACATCCTGCTGATTGATTTTATAGGGTTCAACCAGTGTATAAGTCGGGCTTTTAACCGCACCACGATGACCTAAATTTTGTAGCCAATAACGCGTCAGGGTGGTTTTACCCGCACCCAAATCTCCAATGAGGTATATGACACCCTTTTCAATACACTGCCCTAAACATGCAGCTAATTTTTGAGTATCTGCTTCATCATTTAAGTTGAGTTGAAAAGAATATTGCATCTGGATCACATTAGACATCTGTTGAAGAGGTATAATAGCATGCTCCTGAACAGTGCCTATCTAGACTTGTTCAAAAACTCATTCATCTGATCATTTTTTTATTCTGTTGTCTTGTTATGCCAAAATCAAATTCAGAAAGTGCCCCAAGTTTTACGCCACCGATGATCAATGGTGTAACAGCCAGCAAAGTATTTCTTCCAAATCTACAAATCTCCCCAATTACGATTTATGATTTTCTCATTCAAGCCTTTTCTCATATAGACGCACTGGAGTGGCAACAACGTTTTCAAGATGGTCTTATTTATAATGCAGATGGCAACAAACTTTCCATCAACTCGGCGTATCAACCTAATTCTCATATTTTTTATTATCGTTTTTTAGCAAACGAAATTCATGTTCCGTTTAAGGAAAAAATTTTATACGAAAACGATGATCTGCTCGTGGTGGATAAACCTCATTTTTTAACCATGAGTCCGACAGGTCAATATGTTCAAGAAACCTTATTGGTGAGATTAAAGCAGTTCACTGATAATCCTCATCTCACACCGATTCATCGTTTAGACCGCGAAACAGCAGGTGTTGTTTTATTTTCAAAAAAAGTCGAAAGTCGCGGAGTCTATCAACAACTTTTTGCAGATCGAAAGGTATCCAAAACATATCAAGCCATCGCACCTTACTCAAAAGATTTAGTCTTTCCACAAACAGTAGAATTGCGCATGGAAAAGGGAAATCCATTTTATATAATGAAAGTATGTGAAGGCGTCACCAATTCTGTCACTGAAATTGACCTGATAGAACACAATTCACAGTGGGGACGATATATTTTGAAACCACTGACCGGTAAGCAACATCAACTCCGCGTTCACCTCAATGCGCTCAACATTCCAATCAAAAATGATCCTTTTTATCCGCTAATCGTGCATAAAGCTGAGGATGATTTCAGTGCTCCGTTGCAATTACTTGCTGATGAGCTTCAATTTATTGATCCGATATTAAATATTGAAATGCACTTTAAAAGCACGCAAACACTGACATTGTAGATTCATTGTAATGACAAATTTATATAATTTTCACGTTCAGACATTGAAATTACATTTACTTAGATTAAAATAAGCACTTAAATTTAGAGTCGTTTGGTTTTAATTCATGAGAAAAACAGAAGTTTATCAAGTTCGACTTGACTCACAAGAAAAAAAACAAGCCTTTGCAGTTTTTAAGCAATTAGGGATTACACCAGCGCAAGCAGTGCGTTTATTTTTCAAACAAGTTGTACTGACAAAGTCCATTCCTTTTGCAATCGAAAATCAAACGATCAACATGGATCAATTGTTGAAACTTAAAAAGCTTAAGCAAGAACAACAAGATTCCAATACTACAACTTCGAGTTTAGATGACGACGATTTTTTTGCAGAATTGAATGCACTTTTGGGTGAAAGCGATAAAGATTAATTTTTGACATAAGTTAACTTTGTCGTATTTCTAAACAATTTAATTTACAGCGCCCTGCGCAAATATGTTTAGCTCTTCATCATAACAAGATTAAAAATAATGATCTGAGGAGAGCTCAACAGTGATAGTACGGAAAGCCACAACAGAAGATCTCAATCAACTCGCTGTACTTTTTGATGAATACCGACAGTTTTATGGTGCATCATCCAATATTCAACAATCCTATGATTTTCTAAAACAGCGATTCGAAAACCAACAAAGTGTTATTTTTATTCACATCAAAAATGATGTAATCACTGGGTTCGTGATTCTTTATTTAGGTTTTTCGTCCCATGCTTGTTCAAGCTACTACATTTTAGATGATGTATATGTCACTCCAATTTATAGAAGACAAGGTTCAGCTAAACAACTCATTGACACTGCAATTTTGTTTGCACAATCCGAAAAAGCCAGTCGAATTTCATTAGAGACACAACGAAGTAACTTTCAATCTCACCAACTTTACGAAAAGATGGGCTTCGTCAAAGACAATGAATTCCAAACTTATCATTGCTTTCTATCTTAAGGCATTACATAACATATCGTCTTGAGAATAGAGTCTTTAGCATTGATGATTTAAATTTCAAGGAGTTGAGCATCAGGACTTTGATTTTTGGCAGCGAGTATTTGCTGTTCAGTGAGATAGCAATATTCACCTTCAGCAAGCTGATCTAATTTTAATTGTCCAATTTGCAGTCGATGCAATGATTCAACACGATTTCCCACAGCAGCAACCATACGCTTAACTTGATGATAAACGCCTTGATGCACTGTAAATTGTAGGTGTTGTTCGCTTATGAGTTGAATGTCTGTTGCTTGAAACAATCCTGTTTCATTGCGAAGCTCTACACCTTGACCCAATTGAATGATTTGCTGCTCAGTGACTGGATCTACTGTATGCATTTGATAAACTTTAGGAACATGTTTTTTAGGATGAGTCAGCGCTTGCAGAAATTGTCCATCATCTGTAAGTAACAATATACCAGTCGTGTCTTGATCTAAACGTCCGACTGTTTGCACTCCCCTTTGCAACAATATGTCATCGATCAATTCAAATACACTGAAGTGATGCGTCGCTTGATGCGAGCATTCATAGCCTACAGGTTTATTGAGTGCTATATAAACTTTTTCACGATAAGTATATTCCTCGTTATACACGTGGAAACTAAGTTCCTGAAGCTTCAATTTATATTTCGGGTCCTTGATCACAGTACCATCAATGACCACCGCGCCATTTTTAATCAATTGTTGACAATATTTTCGTGATCCAAAGCCTTGAGACTGTAACATTTTTTCCAGAACCATGAATCACTTCCATTAATTACAATATTCGTTGAAATTTAAAGTATGTCATCTGAATGCAGACTTTAAATCAGTTAAACTATTATAACTTTCAAGTACTGTCCTGATAAGCACTGGATATTCTTTATGTCTCAATTAGACCTCAATTTAATCGTTCTAATCATTTTATTGGCATGTGGAATATTCAGTCAAAATACAGCTGTCACAATTGCAGTCGCAGTACTTATTGTTTTTCGTATCACCCCTTTAAACGAGTATTTTCCATTGCTTCAACAGCATGGTTTAAATATCGGCATTATTATCCTCACCATTGGCGTACTTACGCCAATTGCCAGTGGCACCATTCCGGGTAAAGATATCCTCAAGTCATTCTTGAGCTTAAACTCAATTTTAGCGATTGGAATCGGGTTATTGGTGGCATGGCTAGGTGGTCGTGGCGTAACGCTTATGGCGAATCAGCCAAATATTGTCGCTGGACTTCTGATTGGTACTGTAGCAGGTGTGGCTATTTTACGTGGTGTCCCTGTTGGACCTTTAATTGCAGCAGGAATACTTTCCATTATTATTGGCACTTCTTGAAACAGGTTGCTTTCACGACTGAACAGTCATTTCACAAACGCAACAGTCATCATTTGTTGGTTTGATCTTTTAGAACTGCGGTAAAGTATTTTGATTACGGATACTTGCACAGTTTAAATTATGCAAAAAATTAAAATTATTCGTCAGGATCAATACGAACTTGCTGCTACCTTTTTTCCTGCCGAGCATTCAAAGCGTCTTCCTGTCTTGGTGTGCCCTGCCACTGGAATTACTCAAAAGTTTTATCATCGATTTTGCGAATGGCTTAACCAACAAGGCTATGCCGTAATGGTGTTTGATTTTAGTGGTATTGGTGCTTCTCTTTATGGCCCATTGAAGCAATCCAAAGCAAGTATTGTGCAATGGGGGCAGTTGGATATTCCCGCTGCAATTGATCAACTCTTACAACTCACCCATGCCAAGCAAGTTATTCTTGTCGGTCACAGTGCTGGTGGACAACTCATTGGGATCACCCCCAACCATGATAAAGTTGCAAAAGTCGTAGCAATTGCAGGTTCGACTGGGCATGTAAAAGGGCTCAAGGGTCGTACGAAACTACTTGCCCCTGTGATGTTTAAAGGTATTTTTCCTCTCGCACGTATAACCCTTGGTTATGGTCCTACCCAAGCCATTGGTATGGGGGAAAATCTACCAAAAGATGTTGCACGTGACTGGGCTCAATTTTGTAGTCAACCAGGCTATGTTATTAATGCGATTGGCAAAACGGTTGCTCTAGATCAAGACTATCACCAAGAGATACGAATTCCTTTCACGGCCATTTGGGCAAGTGATGACGAGATTGCAACTGAAGCAAATGTTCAGGATTTACTACGTTTATATCCTAATGCACCTACTGAAGCGATCGAACTCAAACCTAAAGAGCTTGGACATAAAGCAATCGGACACATGATGATGTTCAAACAGTCGCATCAAAATATTTGGCCGATGATCGAATCTCAACTGCATATATAAATCTCCATAAGTAAAAAACCGCCTTAAAGGCGGTTTTTTAAACTTGCTCTATCCCAATATTCCAATCGAAAGCTGGATCACTATCGCATTTACAATATCAATGAAAAAAGCACCTGTCAGTGGAATGAGTAAGAATGCTTTGTGTGAAGGACCATAGGTATTGGTTACTGCTTGAATATTGGCAATAGCCGTTGGCGTCGCACCCATACCAAAACCACAGTGACCTGCTGATAAAACTGCAGCATCGTAGTTGCTCCCCATCACTTTAAATGTCACAAAAGCAGTGTATAAAATCAATACCAGCATTTGCACAATCAGAATCGTGACTAACGGACCTGCTAAATCTGCTAATAACCACAGTTGTAATGATAACAATGCCATAGATAAATAGAGCGATAACGATGCATTTCCAAACACATCAATCGCACGATCAAAAATATTCACTTTGAATACATGCTCAAGCAGATTTCTCAAAATCACACCTGAACCTAACGCCCAAACAAAGGTTGGAAGCTCAAACCATTTACCCTGACTAAAATCTGTCATTAAGTTTGCTGTGAATATACAAAGTGCAAACATACCAAGGGTCGAAACCGCATTACTTGCAGTAATTAATCGTGTCTTTTTTGGATATTCAAATGGTGCAGATTTTAACTGATCATCCAATTGTGATTCGTTTTGATCATTGTCAATTTTGTCAGCCAGTTGATGACGTTTAATTAAAAATTTAGCAACTGGACCACCCACGATACCACCAATGATCAGACCAAAGGTCGCACTTGCCATACCCAATACAATAGCACCTTGAATGCCATGCTGGGTTTCAAGCACTTGGCCCCATGCACCTGCCGTGCCATGACCACCCGTTAAGGTGATTGAACCTACAATTAAACCGATGAGCGGATCTAAACCTAATACCGTCGCTAAACTCACCCCAACAATATTTTGAACGATCACAAATCCGATCACACAGAACAAAAATATAAATAGGGCTTTACCACCATCTTTTAATTTAACAAAATCTGCACCTAAGCCCACAGAGGTAAAGAACATCAGCATTAAAATGCTTTGAATTTGCGCATCAAAGGTGGCACTAATATTAAAGAATTTAAATAAGATGAATGCTGTAATTGCTGCGACTAAACCGCCAATCACAGGTTCAGGTAAATTGTAGTTTTTAAAGAATTGGACTCGGTTGACAAGGTATCGCCCAATAAATAGAAAAAATACGGCAATCACGATGGTGCCAAAGGCATCAACTTCAAAATTCATTGTATTTCCCTAATGTTTTAATTTTAATCAATTTTCACAAAGAATTATGCTTTATTCAGCTATTGAAATGTAATTTTCCAGTGATTTATAGGCAGTACATTTATTTGTACTGCCCTGTTGGTTTATTGCGCCTGTTTTCTTCTTTGTTCTCGAATTGATTCGCGAACTCGATTTGGCTCGACTACACCTAAGTGATGCTGATTGTAATAGCGCTGTTTATCGTATTCAGACATGTTTACTGTTTCATCTTTATATTTCTGATAACGTGCGTCTTCTTCTGAATCAGAATTTTTAATCTCCACGCTTGAACATGCAATGAGCGTTAGACTGATTAAACTTAATGTGAGTATGCTTTTCATTATATTCATGCTGTGTTCATTTATGCTTATTCTATTAATTTCACCTTTCTAGATTGTTGCTGTCTGTTTTATTTATGGTTACGTGCTTGTAAGATTTTCGCAGTAGTCGATTTGAATTTATATTCGATTCAGCATGACGAGTCTGTGTGAATGTGTTTTAATGCAGGCAGTATGAGATGAGCCTTATATGAGTATCACGTGAGTGGTACGACTAGCCCCGTAATTTTTTAATTACGGGGCTTTTTCATGGGCTTTCTTTTTCGGTAGATGACGGTTTCTCCATATTTTTGAAACACCCACTCTTTTGCTTGTTGATCAGTGATGTCTTCAAACACGTAGTAGTCATGATCCCATGCTTCTTGATGGAAAATGACCATCTTTGTATAAGTTTCATTCTTTCCATTGGTCATACAAATAAAGCTGTCGCCTTGGTCTTTGACTTGAGTTCCGTTAAGGAAGCCACCGATACAGAGGAAGCGTGATTGTTTGGACATATACGGATTCAATTTTAGAATTACGACTAATCTAACAAAGATCTTATTTCAAGCATACTTGAATAAAAAATTATTTATTTTTGATATGATAAACGCTTAAAATAGAATCATTAGGTATTTCCATTTTTATATACTTTCCATTTTTCACAAAACCAATAAATGTATTTTTACCACCACCCCTAAATAAAATATCGACATTAACAATTTCTGTATATCCTTCATCAACATTTTTCTTTTTTAAAATCAAATTTGAAAACTCATTTTTTACATAAATTCTACTTTTCATAACTCTAACATTTGATTTTTCCATTGAGAAGTTGATTATTTTTTCAATTACATTATATTGACCACCCATTACAAACGGAACTATTAAAAAAGCTATCAGAAGAATTGATAATACATTCTTTTTTTCTCTACGTTGATTTTCTAGTAATAATTCATAATCAGTTGTAATTTTTGACTCATTATGCAGAATTTTAGCAAGATAGTTATACTCCAAAGAGACATTGTAAATTAATATATAAAATATATAGAAATATATACTAACTAACCCATAAAACAGTAATCCTAAAGAGTTCTCTTTAACATATACTATTAATAAAAAAAGTATGGCGATTGGATAGATAAAAAAATTATTAATTTTTTCAACTTTAGGAATAATTATAGGATTTTTAATATTTATCTTCTCTTTAATATAACTTTTTACTTGATGTGGTAAAAATGAATAAATTAAAAATATAAGATCAAAAAAAGCCTTACCTTGCATCCACAATAATAAGAAAATAAGACAAAAAATTATACCTATTACAGTCGATAGCATAAGTAAAAGTATTCCATCACCTAGTGCAAATTCACTTGGTAGATATCCTATTTTTAATAAATAATAAACTAATCCTACACCACCTATACCTGCCCCAAATTTAATCAGATTAATAAAAGAATTACTGAGCTTAGAAAAATTTTCGAGCATTAATAAACTTAATGGGTTCATAATATTGACTTTTTATTTATATAAAATAAGGGCTGATAAATCAGCCCTTATTTTTAACTCAAATTACTTTAACTTTCAATAAATTAAGTTAACTGAGCAGCAGCAATTTTCTTCGTATCAACGTCTTTAGCAGCGTCTGTATAGTCGTTCATTTGATCGAAGTTCAAGTACTTGTAGATATCCGCAGACATGCTATCAATTTGAGCAGCATATTGTTGGTATTCTTCAGGAGTTGGCAACTTACCAAGCACCGCAGCAACAGATGCAAGCTCAGCAGAAGCCAAGTAAACGTTTGCACCTTGACCTAAACGGTTCGGGAAGTTACGCGTAGAAGTAGATACAACAGTTGTATTTGGAGCAACACGTGCTTGGTTACCCATACATAATGAACAACCTGGCATTTCTGTACGCGCGCCAGCTTTACCATAAGTATTGTAGAAACCTTCTTCCATCAATTGGCGTTCGTCCATACGAGTTGGAGGAGCTAACCAAAGACGAGTAGATAAAGAACCACCAGGTACTTTGTCTAAAAGTTTACCAGCTGCCCGGAAGTGACCGATGTTCGTCATACAAGAACCGATGAATACTTCATCAATTTTGTCGCCTTGAACGTCAGAAAGAAGTTTTGCATCATCTGGATCGTTCGGGCAGCAAAGGATAGGTTCTTTGATGTCAGCAAGGTCGATTTCATACACTTTCGTGTATTCAGCATCAGCATCAGCTTTAAGAAGTGATGGGTTCGCTAACCATTTTTCCATGTTCTCAACACGGCGCGCCATAGTACGAGCATCGCCATAACCTTCAGAGATCATCCACTTCAACATTGTGATGTTTGAACGAAGGTATTCAGCAACTTTCTCTTCAGAAAGTGTGATCGCACAACCAGCAGCAGAACGTTCAGCAGAAGCATCAGAAAGTTCGAATGCTTGTTCAACAGTTAAGTCAGTTTCCATTTCTGATAAGTCGATCTCTAAGATACGACCAGAGAAGATGTTTTTCTTACCTTTCTTCTCTACAGTTAAGTCACCTTCTTTAATTGCGTAGTAAGGAATCGCATGTACTAGGTCACGTAAAGTGATACCAGGTTGCATTTTACCTTTGAACTTCACGAGTACAGATTCAGGCATATCAAGTGGCATAACACCAGTTGCTGCAGCGAACGCTACAAGACCAGAACCCGCTGGGAAAGAAATACCGATTGGGAAACGAGTATGCGAGTCACCACCAGTACCTACTGTATCTGGAAGAAGCATACGGTTTAACCAAGAGTGGATAATACCGTCACCTGGACGTAAAGAAACACCACCACGGTTCATGATGAAATCAGGAAGCGTGTGTTGCATTTGAACGTCAACTGGTTTTGGATACGCAGCAGTATGACAGAAAGATTGCATTACGAGGTCAGCAGAGAAACCTAAGCAAGCTAAGTCTTTCAATTCGTCACGCGTCATTGGACCTGTTGTATCTTGAGAACCAACAGTTGTCATCTTAGGTTCGCAGTAAGTACCTGGAAGTACACCTTGACCTTCTGGAAGACCACAAGCACGACCAACCATCTTCTGAGCAAGCGTGAAGCCTTTGCCAGTTGCAGCTGGTTGAACTGGAGTACGGAACAAGTCAGAAGCAGGAAGACCCAATTCTTCACGTGCTTTAGTAGTCAAGCCACGACCAATGATCAAGTTAATACGACCACCCGCACGTACTTCGTCTAGAAGTACTGGAGTTTTTAACTCAGCTTCAGCAATTTGAGCGCCATCTTTGAACGCTGTAACTTTTGCAGTCGCTTTGTCAATCTTCAACGTGATTTCGTCACCCATGTTCATGTTAGCAACGTCGATCTCAACAGGTAACGCACCAGCGTCTTCCATAGTGTTGAAGAAAATCGGAGCAATCTTAGAACCTAAGCAGTAACCGCCTTCTTTCTTGTTTGGAATGTGAGCGATTTCGTCACCGAAGAACCAAAGCACAGAGTTTGTAGCAGATTTACGAGAAGAACCTGTACCAACAACGTCACCCACGTAAGCAACTTGGTTGCCTTTCGCGATTAATTCTTTGATTTGGCTTAATGGACCAACTTCACCAGAAACTTCTGGCTTAATACCATCACGTACGTTTTTAAGCATTGCATTCGCGTGTAACGGAATGTCTGGACGGCTCCAAGCGTCTTGAGCTGGAGACAAGTCATCTGTATTTGTTTCGCCAGTAACTTTGAAAACTGTAAGTTTGATTTCTTCTGGAACGTCTTTACGGCTAGTGAACCATTCAGCGTCAGCCCAAGATTGAAGAACAGCTTTCGCGTTTTCGTTACCTGCTTTTGCTTTATCAGCAACGTCATGGAACGCATCGAAAACAAGAAGTGTTTTCTTAAGCGCTTCAGCAGCTAAAGCACCAAGCGCTGCGTCTTCTAATAATTCTACTAAAGGAGCAACGTTGTAACCACCAAGCATAGTACCTAGTAAGTAAACCGCACGCTCTTTAGAAACTAATGGAGAAGTCGCTTCACCTTTCGCCAAAGCAGCCAAGAAAGCAGCTTTTACGTAAGCAGCTTGGTCAACACCTGCTGGAACACGGTTTTCAAGCAAATCAACTAAGAATGCTTCTTCGCCAGCTGGTGGATTTTTTAATAATTCAACTAATGCAGCTGTTTGAGCGTCATCAAGTGGCTTCGGTGGGACTCCGAGTGCGGCACGTTCTTCAACGTGTTGGCGGTAAGCTTCTAGCACGGTGTTATTCCTCTTCTTTAAAAAATTACTTGCAATATCCTGCTTATAAAGCCTGCAAATAATATGGACTGCTAAATTTTACTAAAATTCCGGTTAAAAGTTAATGCAAGAAGAGTGTTTCTTTGTGATGACCATTATTTTCTTACTAAATGATCTCTCTTCTGATTACTCACTGTTCAATATGTTGTTTTATCGAACAATTCTGACATTAACATGAAGCTTTTACGGATCTGAAATAAATAAAAGGCAACAAGATGTTGCCTTTTAAATCCTTTTTTGACTATTCAACCTTAGTGGACAGTCGTGCGATCTAAATATTGTTGCAGACTTTCTCGTGTTCCTTCGAATCTGACCAGAATTTCATCATCATGTAGCATGCGGTGTTCGGCACAGGCAAAACTAATGTGTACCTGATAAATTTTGGCATGTTCATTGATCATATTTTTAAGATAGACTCGATCCCCTAAACTTAGGACGTAATGGCTGCCATTAATTACAGCAACACCATTGCCATCTTCAAGCAGAAGATCGGCATTATTCAGGTATGCGACCACTTCCATTGTTCCGCTCCTTTTGTTTTATTTATCTTATTTTTATATAAGCTTTTCTATTTTAATGCTAATCAAAATTTGTAATTAATTTCGACAAAAAAAAAGGGAAACTTACGCTTCCCTCTTATTTATGATCAATCTTATCGAAGCACCTTAAAACTGTTTGTAGTCAGGCAGATTATCTTTATCGTAAGGAGTGGCTAAACACTCATCCGTTGCTTCTTTTTTGAATTTAGCCATTAATGCATCACGATCCACTTCTAATTGATTCGCAGGATAAGCATAGACCTTCTCAATTTGAGCATCTACAAATTTCTTCGTCGTCGGATCGGTCAGTTTAGAAGCATGTTCGACCGCTGCAGTCTTCTCGATACCATTTTGACGATCTAGCAAAATAGAGCGTGCAGCATTACCAATACTGGTACAGTAACCATGCCAGACTTCTTCAGGGGTTAGTGGCTTTTTTTCTTCACAAGCACTGAGCAAAACGGCTGAACCAAGTACAGCACCCAGAATCACGAATTTGTTCATACATCTCTCCTGTTGCGGCTATGATAATCGAGTTAAACCGAATAGGAAATCGTGTAATGACATTTCTCGTTCATTAACCGCAGCTTGAACGAATAATTTTATTCTGATCATCCACGGTTACTGTAATACGATCATTTCGATAATCCATAGTAACCAGATCATTTGGTCCGACACGGCGAATAATTATGGCTTTGGTTTTATTCAAAATCTGTTGATCATCAAGATTATGCATGCCGACTAATTTTTTTGCTTCTTCAGGCTTGCAAATATTTTGATGATGTCTAAATAGTTCCCATTCTTCTACCACAACACCATCTGGCAACTGGCAATAACCCACTTGACCATTTGCCTCATCGCGTATTTCTAATTTTCCACCTTGTTGAGCACAAAATTTGCTTGCAGGATTAGCCATTCCAATTTTTGGAGTAAGTTGCTCAGTTTGAGTGGTTTGACAGCCCGCCATGAGTGTTGCCGCTATCATCGCGATGAATATTGCAATTGTTTTCATTTTTTAATTCTTTCTTGTCCGATAAATTTTAAGTCTAGCATTTTAACAATAGGGCTTAAATTTAATTTCGGTTTATACAGTGAATTAAAAAAGGCTTCGATTGAAGCCCTTTTACCTTTTAGAATCGCCAGTTATAGAAAATATCAATGGCTTTTTCTAAAGACTGACTTGCTTCCAGATAGAGTCTTTGGTTCATCTGATATCGTAGGGTCAATTTATTGACTGGCGTAAAGACACCTACACCATATCGAATATATAAATCAGGGGTCAGATAACCTGTCACACTCACTTGAGTATCATCACCTGTTCCTTGCGCATCAAGAGCAAGACCACTTAACCCAAATGTCTGTCCAATTTGATTGGTCAAAGCACGTGTACCACCAAGCCCTAAGCTAATCCCCGCTGCAGCAATGGTATTGTTCACATCTGACTTAAAGCCTTCTGCTTGACTCAAGCTACTTGAACCTTCATTGATTCGACCTGTAATCAAGGCATTCATTGCTTCTTGTTCAGATAATCCCGCATCATTAAATACTTGGATATTTGGACTACTTGCGGTTCCAGTAACACGCACCCCAACTGTACTGCCTGAAATAAGTTTACTTGCTTCAACCTCAAGGGTTGGGTTGGACAATGCGCCATTGAAACGTGCAATTGCACGACTTAATTCTAAAGACTGCCCATAAGCTTCAATGGTAACGCGTTTACTTACACCAATAGCACCATTGGCACGCATGGCAGTTTCTAATCCGCGTTGCGTTAAGTAAATTCGCCCAAGCAATGGAATACGACTATTAAAGCCTTGGAAAATCACTTGGTTTCCTAAATTTAATTCTAAGTCAGCGCGGATATCCCATGGCTTTGCAGCCTTAAGTACCGCGAGTTGATTATCACCTTCACGTACCACTCGAACATCAGCAGATAAAGGCACTACTGATGCACTGGATTCTGGCATTGAAATCAGCGCCCGCGGGACTTCAACTTTACCATTCAAAGTTAACTGCTTGCTGACTGGACGTGCATCTAAATCCATCTCAGTGTTCACAACAGCTGTGATTAATGGTGCTTGGCGAATAAATAAATTATCACCTTTGAGTTTTAAACGAATTCTAGGATCATTTTTCCAATCGATATCACCCGTTAATTTACCCACACCTCGACCACTATTGAAAGCGCCATCGATCGTCGCTTGGTTTTGACGAATAGATGAATACAGCTGAATATTCGTGAGATTAACAGGTAACGAAATCATGCTGATTGAACCATTTTTAAGTCGCATTTCGCCGTTAAATAACGGTTGAGTCAATGTCCCACTGATTTTACCCGCAAGGGATAAATTACCATCGATTTTACGCACATCCGAAATGAATGGTTTTAAAATTTTCAGTTGTACTTGACTCAGAGCAACTTCACCACGCATTGGTTTCGAATCAACAAATGGATTCACCACAACATTTGCATATCCAGTCCCAATATTCGGAGCTTTCAAATCAGCACGAAGTAATAATCCTTCTCGAATACTTCGCGCAATAAGACTTACTTCATCGTAGTTCATTGTAGTGCTGATATCATCAGGATCGGCAGCTGCTAGACCCACAACACCATTACGTGTAACAAGTTTGGCATCGATTTTTGGTTGAATGCCTTGCCCCCAAGACGCTTTAGCATAACCATCCAATTTACCCGTAATTGCGAAACCTTCAGGCATAAATGCGGCAAAGTCACCAAGATCTAAATTCCGACTCACAAATGAGGCGCTACCTTTGGTCTTACTTACACGTAAGGGCTGATCAAAGCAAAGTTGGCTTTGATTACTGGTCCAGCAATGAGCACCCACAAATAATTCTGTTTTCGCAGTATTATAAATCACAGGGGCAGATTGGGCCTGTTTCAAATGCACCCGTGCAGAGTCAAAGTCACCTTTTTGAATTTGACCTAACCAATCATTCGCAGGATTAAATCCACCTGCCAGTTGCACATAAAATTTAGACAGCTTGTTCGCGGCTTGGACTTTCAATAAATGTGCTTTTCGCGTACCAGCAATTGAGACTTCAGCGTTTTGAATCTCACGATTGCCACTTCTTAAACTGTCCATTCTTGCAGTTAATGCAGTAGGCACTGTATCTGAAGTTGGTAATTCCCCTTGGATGTTGAGTGATTTGATACTGACAAGATCATTGAAACCAAAGTTATTCACCTTTACATTCGCAGTTGCGGACAATCTCGGTTGAGACTGCACATTAACAAAACCTTGCGCACGACCACGTAAACCAGGATAAAGCTCAAATAATGCAGGTGCGTCAATCTTAACGCGAAGATTCTGAGCATTCCCTTCGGCTTGAATCTGATTCTGCGCATACACCAAATACAAATTATTGGCTTCAAACTGTTGTGGTAGGAAACCTGTCTGATTCGAATTAAGAATAACAGCAAGATTACCTTTTGCTCTCAGCGGTTTTTTATTGATCATGCCAGCGAGATTGAGTCGATCAATATTAATTTTTTTCAAACGATCTGACCAAACACCATCCGTTTTGACATTACCTGAAATTTCACCTTTAACACTTGAAACAAAATAATGAGGCTTAAAGCGTATTAAAGAAGCATTAATGTCCCATCCGATTCCATTGGCAAAATTGACTAAACCGTTGGCATTGATCTGACCTGCAGCACCCTGATGTTTAAATTCGGAAATATTGATGCGCTGAGGTGTGCCTGCTACACGTATTTTAAGCTGACCATCCCCTTGTGGCAGTTGGCTTGCATGTAATGCACCATCATAATTTACTGCGAAGCCTTTAAAACCACCACCCGACTTTTCATCATGTAGAAGAATAGCTGCTGTACTTGACCCAGTCAGCTTAATTGTTTCCGGTGGATTTTGATTGGCAAGCTGACCTGAAAGATTGATCTGATTTAACTGAATAATTTGCTGGTTAGGGCGAGCAAAGCCACTCGCTTGAATTTGTCCATTTAATAAATTTACAGGAGCAGCAGCAGTGATGGTTTGCGGATTAAAGTTTTTTGCATTAAGCACCGCATTCCATTTCAACTGTCTTTGATCAGATGGTAATTCAACCTTGGCATTTGCTTGTAAAGATCCTTTTCCATCTGCTTGATAGATAAATGAAGGAACATGAAGATCATTCCCTTTAAGGTCTAATTGGGCATTGTATTTTCCAGCTGGTAAAGTTCCTTTTTCATTTGCACCAACTACGGTTGCCACATGAATATTTTGTTGACCTTCAACTAAAGCAAGATTTACATCCCCAGACTCACTACTTAACCAACCAATGTACGGAACAGCACGATCAATATTTTTCCAAGCGACATCTAGCAACATTGGATTCGGTTTATTATTTTTTTGTTCAGCTTGATTAAGCTTTAAATTCCAAGTTTCATATTGGTCAAAATCAATAAGTGCTGTGAGATCTAATCCCTTCTCTAACGAACCTGCTGAAGCGATTTTGGCATCCAAACGTTCTGGCAGAAAATCTTGCACCACTTGTGGAATCACTTTATCTTTTGGATTGATTTTATCTAAGCGACCTTGCACATCCCAAGTGACTTTATCCTTCCACCCGACGACACCCACAAGATTCAGCGCCCCGTTCATCAATTGACCATTCAGGTTTGAAATATTCAATTGATTGACGAGATCTGTATGCGCAAGCGCAGTATATTGTCCTTGAGGAATATTTTTACCAGAAATATCGGTGTTAATATCCAAATTCAAACGTTGGATATCTCCAGAAAACTTAGCAACTCCTTGTTTAGATAAAAACTCCTGCTCTAACATTAAAGGCCAGTGATAATCTTTAAAGTTCAAAGCACCTTGCATCGGTACATTTTTTCGAACTGGATGCACCACTGCCCAACCCGTTAATAAATCAGGGGTACGCGTGGCAATGCCCGCTTGAATGGTATCTAAAGAGCCTTTTGCATGGAGATAAATATCCTCAACGTTGATCGACTTTAAAGATGGGAGTCTTACAACTGCTTGCGCATCTAACGGATATTTACCTTTAAAATCCATCTGACCTGTTGCATTTTTTACAGACAAATAGCCCATATCAAACTGCGAGTCTTCAAACTTAAGCTCAGTACCTGACCATAGTGCTTCATTTAGGATAATGTCATTAAATTGCACTTTAGAACTTGATGTCTGAATCACCAATTGATCGATATCGGCATGATCAACACGTAAAACAAAAGGGAGTTTGATTTCACTAAACTTAAATGGCTCATCACTTGGCGGTGACTTGTTAATGACACGCAAATTTCGGACATCGGCACGATTCAAATGAATTTCTTTATCTAATATGGCACGCCAACCCAAAGTGACATCAGCTCTATCAATTTTCACATCAACTGATTTCAGCGTCACCAATACATTTTTTAGAATGATGCCTTGAAGTAAATTTCCACCTTCATATTCATACTGAATAATCTGTTGAGTGGACAAAGCACGGTCAAGTAAGAATTTACTGCCTTTGTCTGTTGAAAACATTACGGCAAGCGAAGCCACAAAAAAGATCAGAATAAATAAAATGATCAGCAATACACGGCGTAATAAACTTCGCTGTGGCGTCACGTTTTGATCAGGTTGTTGCTCAGGTTGCTGCTCGATGTCTTCAGCCATACTTATTCCAAAAAATGATTGAGTACTTTTATTATCTTAAATATTAAAGTTGCGGCCCGATAAAGAAATGTAGACGAATAGGTTTACCAGGATCAGATATCCCCGATGCCACATCTAGACGAATTGGACCAATTGGAGAGTTCCAGCGGATTCCTGCTCCTATGCTATATTCAGTATCATTGGTAAATTTTTCATCATAAGCATTACCAAAATCACTAAATAACGCGGCGCGCCAGCCTTCTTTAAATTGGTAATTGTACTCTAAAGTCCCAATCGCACGCGCTTGACCTCCGACTTTATATCCAAATTCCACAGGGGACAAACTCTTATAGTCAAAGCCTCGTAGACTTTGGTCACCCCCTTCAAAGAATCTCAAGTTATAGGGCACTTTTTGAAAATCTTCAGTGATGATATAACCGAGGTTTGCCCCACCAATGAATTGATGATCATTGTTACTGCCTAATGAATATAAAAATTTCCAATTCGCATTTACAATCGCCATATCAGCATCGGATAGCAGGCTTTCACTCCCCAATTGGATTTTGTAGTTTTGTTTAAATCCTTTTGTCGGATTTAATCGATTATCACTGGTGACTTTAGTGGCTTCATAACCAAGTAATAAAGATTGCTGCTCATCATTACCCGTTGCAACGACAAACTCTGGGATTTCATCCCAATTGGTATCTGGGTCAAGTGTCTCAGGAATATCACCTTCAATCGTCATACGATCTAGACGATAACGCACACCAAAAATATGCTGCCAATCACGACGCGCACCTTTAATAATTCTGTCAGCTCCGGCAACAGCGGATTCCACGATGAGATTTAATCCATTCCCAATTTCATCACGATCTTCACGCTCGTAACCACCAACTAGACTGACATAATCATTTAATGGGTGTTTATATGGAATATTATAACGACCATCAATTGATTGTCTGACTTGTGACAACTCTAAGTTTGCATCAAACGAATGACCACGATCATTCACAATAGAACGGCGGTACTGACTTCGTAAGCGCACACCTGTATCAGTACCATAACCAATACCCGCTTCAACACTATTTAATTTATCCGCATTCAATGTCACGATGACAGGGATTTTTTTTTCTTCACGTGCTAAGGCTTGTAAACGCTCAGTTTCTTCCTGCTTGGCTTGCGCTTGATTATCAGCATCATTACGCTCTTGCAAAGTACGACGTTCATTTCCACCCGCAAATTGAGTTTCATCTGCCACATTCTGCGTGACTTCTTCTGATGAACTTGCCTGTTGTTCAGCCTTTTCTTGACCTGTTAATAAACTTCGATCGATTTTTTGCTCATCCACCAAAGCCTGCAAATCAGGTGCGAGTTCAAGCGGCTTAATAATTGGATCAGGTTTAACAGCGTCAACAAGGCTATAGTTAAAATAACGTGAATTGGTTAAGTTGTTGGCTAATACATTTACACGCCATGCGGTAAAGTCTGCACCTTCTTGCCAAGGAGCTAAGGTTCTTAAAATATCTTCACGAATCGGTATTTTTTTTGATGGATCACTCATTCTAAACTGCACATCATCCAGCTTATAACGTTCACCTGTTTCCATCTTCAAATTTATATCTGCTTGATTTTGAGGGCGGGCCAACATGACATCGTGCATTCGCCAATAATAATCAAAGAAACCGTTGTTATTCGCCGCTTCAATGATTCGAGCTTTTGTCGCTTCGTATTTACCATGATCGAAAATATCACCCACCTCCAAATCAGGAAGCACTCGAATCACTTGCAATTGAGCAAGATTCTCCCCAGGCCCAGTAAATTCAATATTTTGTTCTCGCACCACTACTGGATTATGAGGTGTGACATTGACACGCACTCGGTTATCACTGACTTTTTCAAACTTAAATTCAGCATCGTAATAACCTACGGCTTGTGCAGCTTGGACAGTCATATTACGGAGTTGCGGGACGGCAGCATTGAAATCTGAAAATGACTCAACAGTGAATGATGATAACTTTGCTTTGATATTGTCCGCGAGTGGTTTAGGTGCGCCTGTAACATCTGCGGTAATACGTGGCACAACAGCGGGCTGATTAAGACGTGGAGGACGTATTTTGTAGAAAATGCGTTTAAACACATTTACTTTTTCTGGTTCTTTATTTTCAGGTTCTTGGGTTTGAACGGATAATGAACGTCCTTCCACATTTTCAGACACCTCAATCTGACGATCAGACTGAATATTTTGCATCAACTGATCAATGTTGACTGGAGCTTTTGTTAACTCAGCCTCTGAAATGTCATTCGCAGGTAGATCTTGTACTTGAACTGCTGGAGTCGTCAATCCCGATCTGAAATTTTGCGCTTCCTGCTTGGCTTGTTCAGCGACTGATAAAATTTCATTGGCAAGTCGAGGGTCCACACTTTCCTCAGGCAGCAACTCCAAATCATCAAATTCTATCGGTTTGAATTGCTCTTGTGGACTCAATTGCTCTTGCTGCTGAAGCATTTCATAACTATTAAAATCATCTTGCCCACTCAACTGATCTATTTTTTGATCAATACTTTCAATTTTCTCTTTTGACAATCCCTGTTGCTGCGCAACATTTTCTATTTTTTGTTTATTATTTTCGATGGCTTGTACAGATGTCGCAGGCTCAAGCTCCTGACTTGATACCACTGTGTCAGCTGCAAATAACACAGGTGAAGAAAGAGCACCTAAAAAAACACTTGCATAGAACCATTTATTGATATCATTTAATATCCATGTGTGCTGCACACATTGGGAAAGTAATGATTTTTTAAATTGTGTTTTCGATGGCATACTGCGCTCTGAATACTTTATATTTTAAATAGAAAATACGGATTTTTCACTCAAGCTAACTGAATCAAATTTCTAGTATTTTCAAAATTTTTAGGATGAAAATATGATACATGATTTTCCGATATTGTTACTAAATCATCACATTTCTTAATAATTTTTAAAAAAGCTGAATTGTCATGCAAAAACAAGAGCATCTACTGAGTTCGCACCGTTTTTTACCTATGTTTTTGACTCAATTTTTTGGAGCCTTAAACGATAATGTCTTTAAACAATCCTTATTGCTTGTCATTACCTATGGTTGGATTCAACAACAGACCGCAAGCGTAAGCACACTGAATAATCTAGCTGCACTTCTCTTTATTCTACCTTACTTCATTTTTTCAGCGACTGCAGGACAAATTGCAGACAAATACGAACGCTCTTTCTTGATTCGTAATATCAAATTGCTTGAAATCTTGATTATGCTGATTGGTACTGCTGGATTTTTACTCGGCAATTTATGGCTATTGTTATTTGCATTGTTCCTCATGGGTACACACAGTACCTTCTTCGGACCGATTAAATACGCCATTCTCCCTGAAATATTAAAACCAAATGAATTGATGTCGGGTAATGCTTTATTTCAATCAGGTACTTCCATTGCAATATTGATGGGGATGATCTTGGGTGGTGTAGTGATTTCAAACTCTGAAGGCAACTTAGTTTGGATCAGCCTGACGGTCGTGACCATCGCGATACTTGGTTATATTTGTAGTCGCTTCATTCTCAAACAAAAAGTCCGTGAAAATCATATCAATGTCGATTGGAATTTCTTTCGAACCAGTTTTCAAACCATACGTTATGCAAAAAGTTTACCCCTCATCTTTACCATTTTATTGGGTAATTCTTGGTATTGGTTTTACGGCGCGACTTATTTAACTCAAATTCCTCAAATGACTCAGCAAAATCTGCACGCCAATGAAAATGTGGTCAGCCTCCTCCTTACCTTTTTTTCTGTGGGTATTGGTGTAGGTTCATTGCTATGCCGAAAAATTGGTGGCTCAGAGGTCAATATTAAAATGGTGCCTATTGGTGCAGTAGGCTTAACCGTTTTCGCCTTCTATTTAGCAGGAAGTTTAGCCTTTGTTCCTGAAAGGACTGGCGATTTTATTGGCATATCAGACATGTTTAATTCTGGTATGATTTATTATCATGTGATGATTGCAGTTACTTTATTGGGGATCAGTGGTGGTTTTTATATTGTTCCGCTGTATGCCATGATGCAAGCCTATTCACCGTGTTCACATCGTGCTCGCGTAGTGGCTGCTAATAACATTATGAATGCAGTATTCATGGTGTCTTCTGCTATATTCTCCATTATTATTTTAAGTATCTTAAGTATTGATATTAAGATTCTATTCAGTATTACAGCGATATTGAGTGCTCTGTACACGATTTGGTTATTAACACGCTTAAAACCAATGTTAAAAAATGCTCAAATTGATTTAGAGGATTAAGGTTATGCGTCACTACACAGGTCTAGATAAATTTATCCATTCATTTGATCAAGCACTGCGTAGTTTGGTTCCAGGCACCACCACCTCACAACGTGAAAATCCAGCAAGTCAAGCAGAGACTCATCTCGCAGTGAGTGAAGCCAGGCATGTTGCTGGACTCATGCGTGTTAATCACAGTGGTGAAGTCTGTGCTCAAGCGCTTTATCACGGTCAAGCATTGACAGCTAAGTTGCCTAATGTTCGTCGTGAAATGGAGCATGCCGCGATTGAAGAACAAGATCATTTAGCATGGTGTGAAGATCGTTTAAAAGAGTTAGATAGTCATACAAGTCTACTTAATCCTGTATGGTATGGTCTTTCTTTTGGTATGGGTGCGATTGCAGGTATTGCTGGTGACAAATACAGTTTAGGCTTCGTTGCAGAAACTGAACGTCAAGTGAGTCTGCATCTGCAACACCATCTCGATCAACTCCCACCACATGATGCCCGCTCTCGTCAAATTTTGACACAGATGAATCATGATGAACTTCAGCATCGAGATACTGCACTAAATGCAGGTGGTGTGGAATTACCAGCTGCGGTCAAAATCGCAATGACGGGTATATCCAAACTCATGACCAAAACAAGTTATTATATTTAAAAAAAACGCGGCTCATGGGCCGCATTTTTTATAGATGATGGAATCGTCTAAACTTATTTAATTCACGCTCAGCATGATTGAAATTCAAATCTAACCGCAATTTATCCTGCTTTAAGGACTTTATTTTCTTAAGATACTCTTCCCGCTTTTCTTTGGTGATTTTGTCATCCAGCAAATAGTCTCGATATGTTTCAATTTCTGTATCTTTATTATCTTTGTCTTTCTTGGAACGATAGTACTGATCGGCCACATTATAAAAGGGTGCTAATTGGGCATGTAACTCTGATGGACAAACCCTATACCCACCTCTTCCATCCAAAGCTCCATCGAAAATAACTTCGGGTTGACAATATGAACGAAGCCCAAGTTGGTAACCTTTTTCATATAACTTGTGATCAGGTTCAATATTCACTTTTGAACAGGCTTTTTGATGTTTAACAATGCGATTCGAATAACCACTGCTTCCATCTTTTTCACCTATTTCCGACCATTGAGCAGTTCGACACTCTTGAGGGGAAAGCGTTGCACAACCTGAGAGGAACGCCAAAATTGCGCTTAACACAATAATTTTATACATCTTCTTGATATGGAGCTTATTTATTTTGAAGTGGCGTATTATAAAAATTAGTCCATTTAAAAGAAGCTGATTATTGTTACATCACAGCCTATTTCCGTATCAAAGACATATTTGATCAATGCTACCGATGGACTATTCGGCGAAACTCATCCTATTTTAGAAAATGAACCATCTAGTGACACTTGAGGAAAATGATGCGCTTCATGCTCAAATAATGGATTTTCCCAAATATCAAACATTGGAATTTTAACATCTAAGGCTAATGGCATTTTTTTTGGATTAAATTGCATATTTTGGAGCGTATTTCCCCATGCAATGAGATCTACATCCAAAGAAATATCATGTGACGGACGGACTCGACCAGAAGCTTTTTCCAGCGCTTTTAAAAGATTGGTAATTTCATTGACTTGCTGCTTTGATTCTAATAAACATGCAGCATTCCAATAATCTTGTCCAACACCATCTCGACAAGGTATGACATAGATAGGAGAACGCGTAATACATCCCAATGACGCAATTTGTTTTAATGCATTCACCAGATGATTGTGCGGTTGGCTATTACTCGCCAATGCTAGCGCATAAATCATTACGGTGTCTTTCAAGACGAATTCCTACTGAATTAGCTTGTGGAATAATAGCAGGCTTACGCACAGTAATTTGGATAGACTCAATTGCTGGATATTGTTCAAACAAAGCTTTGAGGACAATTTTTGCAGCAAATTCAATTAATTCAGGTTGAGCTTTTTGAATCGTCTGAGTCGCGATTTCACAAATTTCAGCATAATTTAAAGTATCAGCGAGAAGATCTGAATTTGATGCCTGCTCTAAATCAGTCGCAATATGAAGATCAAGCAATAATGGTTGAATGATTTGCCGTTCCCAGTCAAAACATCCGATGACTGTTTCAACTTTCAATCCTTCAATTAATATGAAATCCATCTTCAATCATGACCTTTTCGTAAACTATCAAACAGTGATAGCACGCTTGACGGGAGGCGATAAAAGCAAATCCTCTTCTATTGAGGATTTGCTGTGATATTTTAACACTTGTTTAAGATTTAATGTTTCAACAAAAGATTAGGATCGATTGTTTGTACCATTTGTAAGCGCTGATCTGCATAAATATCAGTGTACGGCGCAAGAATTCTCATAAAACGATCAAAATAAAGCATTTGTTTAAACAGCAATGCGAAATCCCGTGGGAAACGGATGCCATGACGCTCACCTACAGCCACCATATCCATCATGATGTCATTTAAGTCGGCTGGATTAGATGACAGAATTTGCTGAGGATCAGCGGAGAGCACGCCACTGAATAATCGTTCTAAATCGTTTGCCAAAACTGTTGTATCAATTTGCGTATTAGTCATGCCCATTTTCAGCATATTTTCTGCCATCAATGGATAATTGGTATTTTGCAATGCATCCATGAAAGCAATACATGCCGTCCATACTTCAGGCTTTAATTGTCCCACAATACCAAAATCAATGAATCCAATGCGACCATCATCCAAAAGCATGAGGTTGCCTGCATGTAAATCTGCATGGAAACTTTCACACATCATCAAACTACCAAACCATGTGTTCATGGCAGTAATCAGAACCTGTGATGGGTCTTTAGAAACTTGACGAACCACATCGAAATCCGTCAACGGCACGCCATAAAGACGCTGCATTGTCAGGACACGACGTGTTGAATATTGATGATATACCTTTGGTGCAGTCGCTTTAGTATTTTGAGTAATGTGCAGATAATTAACAAAATCATCAATATTTTTTGCTTCTTCAATAAAATCAACTTCACGAACCATACGTGTTTTGATTTCTTCAACAATATCCGCAAGTGAAGCAAATTTTACTTTAGGAACTGCCTTCTCTAGAATCTTGGTCGCCCAATGTAGGACATTTAAATCCGTATAAAGGATAGTTTCAACACCAGGTTTTTGGACTTTGATCACGACATCTTCGCCGCTCACCAATTTAGCAGCATGCACTTGTGCGATCGAAGCAGAAGCTAATGGCGTTTCATCAATAGATGCGAAAATTTCACCTAAATCGCGACCGTCAAACTCAGCATTCAAAACACTTTCAATATAGCTAAATGGGAGTTTAGGTGTCTGATCTAAACACCCTTGAAATTCCTCAACATATTCACGTGGAAATAATGAAGGCGTACTGGCAATAAACTGTCCCAACTTAATATACGTTGAACCAAGTGACTCGAAAGTTTCGCGCATTAATTTCGCATTACTCGGTTTTTCTGTCGCGTATTTAATCCCTGCTCGCGCAGCAATGACCGCAGTTTCACCTACACGGACCACTGAGCGTAAACCATCTAACCAAATATTATTTTTCATAATGTCGATATTAAATTTCGATATGTTGAGTGTAGCAAATTAAATTGTCTTTGCGGATTGACTGCTGTGACAGATTTGACATTCTTTATCCTTGTCAAAATTCAAAATTCGCTGTTGCATGTTCATTCCATTCCATAGAAGAATCTTCTGTTTTAATGGTGTTAAATTTAGCCCCAGATATAATAGCGCATGATGTGCTTGCATACTTGCCATCACGTTAGGAGTTGTTGCTAAAACTCCTGAATCTGCACACCTTAAACTCTCATCTGCATGATCTTCTTTGGGAAAAAGACATTCATAACACGCTGATTCACCATCCACCATAAATAACTGACCCTGCAAACCAATCGCAGAAGCACTGATGAGTGGAACATTCGCATCCTTACAGATTTGATTGACCAAATAACGGGTTTCAAAATTATCACAACCATCTAACACAAGATCTTGCTGTGTAATCAGTGCGGCAGCATTATTAAAATCAATTTTTGAAGTGATGTATTCAATCTTAATATAAGGATTAATTTGAGAAATTTTCTTGGCTAAAACTTCAGCTTTGTAAAAACCCACATCATAATGATCAAAAGCAGTTTGTCGCTGTAAATTACTAATTTCTACAGTATCAGCATCGATGAGTGACAATTTACCGACGCCTGCTCTCGCCAATAACTCTGCAGTCAAACACCCTATTCCACCACAACCAATAATAAGCACATTGGACAGCTTTAATCTTTCTTGTGCATCAATATCCCAATCCTCTAGTAATATTTGTCTTGCGTACAACTGTAGCTCAACATCACTCAGTTCAATGCTATCACTCACCTAAACACCCTGATTACATGCTTGTATAAGCCTATGATACCGAATAAATAAGCAGTCTATTCATACAATTCTGAAGATAATTTTTACCCTAGAAGATCTGTACCTTATTGTTACAATTCGAATAGGTTTGTTTAATTTTCTTATTTAATTTTTCATTATTAATAAACATAATCTCAATAATTGCTTCACTAGCAATTGATTTTAAAAACATCTAACTCAAATAAATGACAGTCATACTTATGAATAAAAAAATTTTTGCACTCGCTACATTATTAGTTTCGAGTTTATTCCTGACGGCATGTAAAGATGAAAAGATCACCAACATTACATACGTCAATCAAGGTTCGGATACCCAACCAGAATATATAGAAAGCACGCTTTATGATCTGGACGAAGAGAATGCTTCACCCAATCAAGACAATCGGCAAATGTTCTTGATTCTGCACTACACAGCAGTATCTAAAGACGAAACATTGGCTTTGTTTAAAGATCCTAATTTCCCTGCCAGTAGTCACTATTTTGTACCCGAATTACCAACCAATGGTAAATTTACTGTGTACCGTCTTGTGCCTGATGATAAAAGAGCTTGGCATGCTGGCGCGAGTTCTTGGCAGACCAACAGTAGTTTGAATGCCTCAAGTATCGGCATTGAAATTGAAAATCTCGGTTTCCCTGCAGATGATGAACAACTCCCTTTGATGCAACGTCGATGGTATCCATTTTCATCAAAACAACAAATCAAAGTCCTTGCAGATATTATTTTAAAAATTACTAAAAAATACGAGATCAGACCCGACCGAATTTTGGGGCACAGTGATATTTCTCCAGGTCGTAAATTTGATCCAGGTCCGCTATTTCCTTGGAAACGTTTATATGAAGATTATAACATCGGTGCTTGGTACGATAACGACACTGTAAATTATTATCGTACTTATCATCCTTGGAAGAATGATATTGCTTCGTTACAAAGCAAATTGGCATTATACGGATATAACATTCCTGTCACTGGTCAATACGATCAAGTCACTCAAAATGTTGTATCCGCATTCCAAATGCATTTTTATCCTGAGAAATATGATGGTTTCGCGGATATTGAAACTGTAGCCCGCCTTGATGCATTACTTGAGAAGTATCGAAATGTAGCTCGTCCGGCGATTTCACCATAAAACATCTGAGATCAGTTTAGTCGTCTATTTAAGTGAAGACTAAACTGATTTTCATATATTATTTTGGCGCCATACGAATTGCGCCATCCAATCGAATCACTTCACCATTTAAATACGAATTTTCAAAGATATGTCCAACCAGTTTCGCAAATTCTTCAGGTTTAGCTAAACGTGGTGGGAATGGAACCATCTGTCCCAATGCATCCTGCACATTTTGCGGAAGACCTTTAAGCATCGGAGTTTCCATGATCCCAGGTGCAATAGTCATAACACGGATCTTTTCGCGTGCTAACTCACGCGCCAATGGCAAAGTCATACCAACAACAGCGCCCTTAGATGCAGAATATGCAGCCTGACCAATTTGACCATCAAAAGCAGCAACTGAAGCCGTGTTCACAATGACACCGCGTTCTTCCTCTTCCCCCGAAAGCGCATACTGTGACATTAATTGCGCAGCATATCGCAACATATTAAAGGTTCCACTGACGTTGATATTCAGTACTGTTTGGAACATATCTAAGGCATGCAGGCCATCACGACCAAGCACTTTAGCTGATGGTGCAATACCAGCACAGTTGATTAAACCATTTAATTGTCCATATTTTTCTTGTATGTGTGCAAAGAATGATTCAACTGCTTTTTCATCAGTTACATCTAGTTGAATAAATTCTGCACCAATTTCTTGACCAGTCTGTTCGCCCAAAGTTGCATTCATATCAACAATTACGACTCGAGCACCCTGCTGTTGAAGATAAGCTGCTGTCGCCGCACCTAACCCAGAAGCGCCACCTGTAACAACAATCACTTTTCCTTGAATATTCATAAATCCCATTATCCATTTTTAGTTTTAGGTTGGCTTTAGGGTAATCTTCCTCTAATACGGATTCAATTTATTCAGTGACCAATTGGTCTAAATAATTCAAAATAGATATAATTTAATATTTATTTTATATAAAAATAAATCACCCATGACAATTTTTTTGCCTTAATGACATGATTTAAAAACCATACAGTCATCGTTATTCTTTTGAATTCGGCTAATATTTAGACTATTTTAATCTTATTCATTTCGGCATTTTGCCATATCTCCTAAAGGTTCAATCATGTTTAAAATGATCGATGTCTTAGAGCAAAATTTTGCTCAAACTTTCCCTCATGCACTTAATCAAGATTCAGATCAAATTTCAGAGCAGCTTCAAATGAGCATTCTGAATGCATCTGAAATAGATTTAAAAAATGCAATCAATCAATTCCTAGACACTCAAGATGCAAGTGAAACTGCACTTGCATTAGATATTTCAACTGAGCGTCTAAATGAACTGAAATCAGGTATTGCGTTAAAAGATGCTTCAAAAATTTCGGACACTTTAAAGGTAGTAGCGCTATGCTTGGCTTTGGAGTCAGACTCATTAGACCTTCTTGAAGTGAGCGATATTTCAACTGAGTATTTCGTATAATGTGAGTATTGAGATCAAGCTGATATGGTTTGGTCTCATTTTCTCTCTTAGTCTTATTATATTAAATTATGTGACCTTCATCTCATTGCATTAATTTATATAAAGTTCTGATAAATCACTATATTTTCAAAAAACCACAATATTTATAAAATATTAATTTGATTTCAATGTGTTAACTCAAAATTTTAACTTTATCAAAATTTATTGTTTTAATATCTCATTTTCTTTTTTGTCACAAATTACCTGAAAGGCTATTTATATCGAAAATTTAGCGAATTAAATCAGGTACTTTAGTGAAAAAATCAATATCTCCATTGAAATTAGGTCTATTGGGTTTAGCAATTAGTGTTGTTCATAGTGGAGCCAATGCCGCACTTCCTAAGGAAATTAAACTGGATTATGCCTATTATGCTCCTACGAGCTTAGTGGTTAAAAATCAAAAGCTATTAGAAAAGGCTTTACCCAATACCAAAATCAAATGGGTATTTAGTCAAGGCAGTAATCGCTCCTTAGAATATCTTAATAGCGGCAGTGTTGATTTTGCTTCAACTGCTGGTCTTGCCGCTGTATTAAGTCGTGCCAATGGTAGCCCTGTTAAAACAGTTTATATCCAAAGCCAACCTGAATGGACAGCTTTAGTCGTGCCAAAAGACTCCCCGATTAAATCCTTAAAAGATCTAAAAGGTAAAAAAATTGCCGCAACAAAAGGAACTGACCCATGTTTATTTACGCTACAAGCTTTAGATACCGTTGGATTGAATAAAAAAGATGTACAGCTTGTTCATTTGCAACATCCAGATGGCAAAACGGCGTTAGAACGTAAACAAGTGGATGCTTGGGCTGGCTTAGACCCTTTGATGGCATCAGCTCAAGTTCAGTCGGGTGCAAAACTGCTTTATCGTAATGTAGGCTTTAATAGTTATAGCGTGTTAAGCGTCAAAGAGCCATTTACTCAATCTAGCCCAGAAGCAATTGAAGCCGTAATTAAAGCGTATGAGCAAGCACGTAAATGGGCAAAAGCCAATCCAGATAAACTGGCGCAGTTACTCGCCACTGAAGCTAAACTACCTTTAGAGGTTGCAAAACTTCAGCTTCAGCGTACTGACTTTAATCAAAACATTCCTACAGCCCAACACATTAATGCACTACAAAAATCCGGCAAAATCTTGACTGAAGAAGACTTAGTTCGTAAAGGAACAAATGTAAATCAAGTTGTTCAACAGTTATTTAATGCCTCATTCGCTCAAAAAGTGGTGACAAAATAATGGCGATCAGTGAAAAAGCGATTGAGCATCGGAATATCAATGTCCAATCACAACTGTCGACAAAAGGAAATAAATGGTTGAAAGGTATTTTCCTCCCTGTATTACTGGTACTGCTGTGTGAAATTTTGGTTCGAGGTGGTGTAGTTGAACCTTATCTGCTACCTGCACCAAGTAGCTTATTTGTTTCCCTGCAAGAATTTGCTCAGAATGATTTAGGTCAACATATTTGGGCAAGTACATGGCGAGTGTTTTTAGGGTTTGCTATTGGTAGTGGTTTAGCACTATTTTTTGCAGTTTTGGTTGGGCTCAATCGCCATGTAGAAGAGTTTATTGAACCGACCTTTTCTGCAATTAAGTCAATTCCTAGTCTTGCGTGGATTCCCCTCCTTTTGTTATGGCTTGGTATTGATGAATCCTCAAAAATCACCCTCATTGCGATTGGTGCTTTTTTTCCAACCTATACCAATACTGTGGCTGGTATTCATGGTGTCGACCGAAAATTGATTGAGTTGGCTCAAGTGTATAGACTGAATCGCTGGCAACAAATCTACCAAATCGTTTTACCCGCAGCTTCTCCATCTATCCTTACAGGCTTGCGCAATAGTTTGAGTTTAGCTTGGATGTTCATGATTGCCGCTGAACTCATTGCAGCAACGCAAGGTATTGGATATTTATTAAGCGATGGACGTGAAACATCGCGTCCAGATATTGTGATCATTGCTATTATTTTATTGGCAATATTGGGAAAAATCACGGATACCATAATGAAAGTATTTGAATCAAAATTATTGTTATGGCGTGATGTCATCAAAAGATGAATCAATAAAAAAGCGACCTAAAGTCGCTTTTTTATTTCTAATGAGGCCATTGTGCTAAAGTCACGCGATCGTTACCACCATAATCTTTAACGGTTCTCACTTTCTTATAACCTGCTTGACGAAATAGATGCTGAACAGCGTCTGCTTGATCATATCCATGTTCAAGTACCACCCAACCTTCAACAGTCAGATGCTTCTTGGCTTGTAAAATAATTTGCTCAAGATCAGCTAAACCTTTTTTATCAGAGATTAATGCACGTTGAGGCTCGGTCGCCAAATTGTGCATATGTTCATCTGCTGGATCAATATAAGGCGGATTAGATACAATGACATCAAAAAATTGACGCCCAAACGGTTTTAACCAACTGCCTAGTACAAATTGAACCTGATCTAAGTCATGTTGCTCAGCATTAAATTTAGCGACTTCCAATGTAGGCTCATAAATATCGGTTGCTGTTAAAGACCAATTAGGACGTTCGGAAGCGAGTGACAATGCAATGGCGCCTGTCCCAGTTCCTAAATCTACAACGCGCGCATCCTCAGGCAACTCTAACTTTAAAACTGTCTCCACCAAAACTTCGGTGTCCGGTCTAGGCACCAAAGTATCGGACGTCACTTTTAAGTCCAATGTCCAAAAAGGTTGCGAACCTGTGACATAAGCTAAAGGCTCACCTGCTTCAATCCGAGCAATCGCCTCTCGATACGCCTGCTCTTGTTCTGCAGTGAGCTCTTTATCCTTCTTCATCACCAAATCGAATGAATCGATTTTAGTGATATGTTCGAGCAACCAAGCATTTTCTTGACGCTCATAACTTTCAGGCTCACCACGCAGTGCAAGCGCTTGTTGAATGTTCATTAACCACCATTCTGCTGTGCAAGCATTGCCAATTGATCCGCTTGATATTCACGATGTAAGCTATCTAAAAGCTCAGTCAAATCTCCCTCCATCACAGCATCCAACTTATATAAAGTTAAGTTAATACGATGATCAGTCATACGACCCTGAGGATAATTATAGGTACGAATACGTTCTGAACGATCACCTGAACCCACCAAATCACGGCGCATTTCAGATGTCGCAGCATCAGCTGCTGCACGTTTAGCATTCTCAAGACGAGATGCCAATAATGCCATTGCCTTTGCTTTGTTCTTATGTTGTGAACGCTCTTCCTGACATTCAACAACAGTACCTGTCGGAATATGCGTGATTCGTACAGCAGAATCCGTTTTATTGACGTGCTGACCACCCGCCCCAGATGCACGATAAGTATCAATACGCAAGTCTGAAGGGTTAATATCTACAGTCGTATCAACATCAATTTCAGGAAGAATTGCAACGGTACAAGCTGAAGTATGAACTCGCCCCTGTGATTCAGTTGCAGGAACGCGCTGAACTCGATGAGCACCGCTTTCAAATTTTAAGCGTCCGTAAACACCTTCACCATTAATTAAACAAATAATTTCTTTGTAACCGCCATGTTCACCTTCATTTTCAGAAAGGATTTCGACACGCCAACCCTGTGATTCAGCATATTTACTGTACATACGGAATAAATCACCAGAGAAAATCGCAGCTTCATCGCCACCTGTCCCTGCACGTACTTCCAGATATGCAGAGTTCGCATCATTTGGATCTTTCGGAATCATCAGAATATTCAATTCTGCCTCTAAAGATTCAATTAATGCTTTATTTTCTTTAATTTCTTCTTGTGCCATTTCCTTAAAGTCAGGATCTGACAACATTGCTTCAGCCGTTACAATATCTTCTTCCGCTTGGGTATATTTTTTCCAAACAGTGGTGATTTCAGTCAAATCATTGTGTTCACGTGACAAATTACGGAAACGCTTATTGTCGGAAATGACTTCAACATCAGCCAATAGCGCTTCTAATTCTTCATGACGATCACAAAGTTGGTCTAATCGTAAACGTAACGATTCTTTCATGTTAAATAAAATCTCTAATACTGGATTAACTTAAGGACTGCCTTAAATTAATATTTCTAAAATTGCGAGTAGTTTAACGACTCTGACATTCAATTAACATATTTATATAGAATGACTTTGCAAAACCATTTTTCGATCCTTGTCACACCCAATTAATGGATAATCAAAAATTAGCTCCATAACTGCCAAGTTTAAAAAATGTTTACTGAATCAACTCTCCATAGTTTCTTCTTAATCAGCCCAATAATGCATATTGAATGATCAGCTGTAATATAAAAACAACATTGTGCAACCAAAACGTAAAACTCTAGGTTAACTTCTACATATTTAGCGCTTCAATTCTTGTTACATTGTGCTCAACGAATTATTACTCGTCCACGAACAAGGACATGGAGTCACACATGAAATTGAATACCCTATTAATGTCAGCCACCTTAGCCACTGCATCAATGTTCACGGTATCTGCACATGCAGACAGTACAGCGCGTGTCGCTGCTGCGAGTGCTTTAGGTAGTGTAGCAGGTACAGCAATTGGTAAAAACATGGGTGGTACAACAGGTGCAACTTTAGGTGCAGCACTTGGTGGTGCTGGTGGTGCTGCTGTTGCTAGTAATAAACGTAACCGTACTGAATCTGCTATTGGTGGTGCATTAGGTGGCGGTGCGGGTTATACCGTAGGTAATAGTATGGGTGGAACCAATGGCGGTTATATCGGCTCTGCTTTAGGTGCTGCTGGTGGTGCTGCTCTTGGTAACAAAATTGCGAAAGACAAAGCATATGATTCACGTCAAGATCGTAAATGGAAAAAGAAAAAACATAGCCGTCGTTAATATAATCTGATTGTTAGTTTCCCCTTTGAATACTCTGTATTCACCTCGATGCGCCTTAGGGCGCATTTTTTTATTAACAAATTAATTATGGATAAATTAGGGAGAGAAAAATACAAACCAGCAACTTGCTCTCCAAAATGATTGCAGAAATTTGGATTAAATTAAAACCATCCAATATAAGACTTCGACAAGGAGTTCCCCATGAAATTCAATTCAAAGTTATTTGCTGCTGCGATCGCAACTGCGGCCTTGAGTACAACAACTGCTTATGCTGATAGTTCGTCTAGAGTTGCCCTCACATCTGCTTTAGGTGGAGTCGTTGGTGCTGCGATTGGTCAACAAATGGGTGGCTCGACTGGAGCAATGATCGGATCAGCGATTGGTGGTGCTGGTGGCGCAGCTGCATCAGCGAATAAAAAAGATCGTAATGCTGCTGCAATTGGTGCAGCATTAGGTGGTGCTGGTGGTTACACCGTTGGTAATAATATGGGCGGAACAAATGCTGGTTATGCTGGGGCTGCATTAGGTTCAGCTGGTGGTTCAGTTTTAGGTAAAAAAGTGGCTGAAGATCGTCGCGAAGATGACTATAGAGATCGTTATGATCGCCGTGAAAGCGGTTATCGCAATTCAAACTATCGTTATAATGACCGTAATTACAGAAGTGACAATGGTCGTCATTTAGGCTGGTATAAAAACGGTAAACGCTAATTCCAAACTCTTAAAATTCAAGCGCTCAACCTAGAGCGCTTTTTTATTTACACTTATATCGTTTTTTTTCAATATACAAGTACTCGAGTTCGTATTAACATCTTTATGAGTGTTCAAAAGAGTAGAAAGTTATGCGAAGCTTAAAAGATATCGAGTTTTCAGTATTGGAACTCGCTCCTGTACGTGATGATAAAACGATTGCTTTTTCACTACAGCATGCTTTGGAGTTAGCACAAAAAATCGAACAATTGGGTTTTAAACGACTGTGGCTTGCAGAACACCATAATATGGATGGTATCGCTAGCTCAGCTACAGCTGTGTTATTAGGCTATATCCTTGCTAACACCTCCTCTTTAAAAGTAGGTTCTGGCGGAATCATGCTGCCTAATCATGCACCACTTGTTGTAGCAGAACAATTTGGAACACTAGCAACGCTTTATCCTGATCGAGTTGAGCTCGGACTAGGACGCGCACCAGGTACAGATCAATTGACCATGCGTGCCTTACGCCGAGGTCGTCAAGAGACTGAAGATCAATTTCCACAAGACGTGCTCGAGATTTTGAGCTATTTGGGAGATCCATCGCCACATCAAAGAATCAAAGCGACACCAGGTCAAGGAACACATGTTCCCGTATGGCTGTTAGGTTCTAGCTTATTTAGCGCACAATTGTCAGCAAAACTTGGCTTACCTTATTCTTTTGCCTCTCACTTTGCCCCTCGCATGCTGGGTCAAGCGATTCAACTTTACAGAGAAAACTTCGAACCTTCTGAATATTTGGATCGTCCTTATGTATCAATGGGCGTTCCAACTGTTGTAGCTGACACTGATGAAGAAGCTGAATACTTGGCTACTAGCGCTTATCAACGTGTATTAGGCTTAATGCGTGGGCAAAGCTTAAAACTCAAACCTCCAGTTAAATCAATGGATGGAATTTGTTCTGCTCCAGAAAAGATGTCAGTTGACAATTTTTACGCAATGGCTCAAATCGGATCACCAGAAACAGTGAAACAAGGTCTTGAACAACTACTGGTGCCTTATGATGTAGATGAGTTTATTTTTACCTGTGATATCTACGATACAGACAAACGCATTCAAAACTTTGAGTATTTAATGCAAATTAAGCAAAATGCTTAGATCAAAAAAATCCTGAAATGATTGAGTAATGGTTTTGATTTCAAACCTATAATTAATTACTCTTTCATTTCTTGAGTTTGTCAAACAACTATTGGCAATGAATGACATCAAATGTCCCTAAAAGACTATTCCAATGAAAAAATTCTTGTAACCAACAATATTAATTATTCACAATCAAATACTTAAAATTTGGCATTTTATATCAAACTAAAATAAGCACTTCTGCAAAACACATCACATTTTTAAGCGATAAAATTTCATGATTAAAAAATAAATACGGATGTATAACATGGCCTCTATCGACTTAGAAAAAATGTTGGATAAAGTAAAACATACTCAATGGACACTCTCGGATATTGACTGGGATGCTCCTGGCAAAGAATTAGTCACCGCAGAACAGTGGCCCAAGCTTAAAGATTTTATGGCTGATCTAATGTGGATCGAACATGTAGGTGCTCGTGCATTTTCTGCGATGTCAAAAAAAGCACCGACAGATACGCTTCGCGAAATGTATGCCATTTTCCACGCTGAGGAACAGCGTCATGCCAATGCCGAAATGGCACTGATGAAAAGATGGGGTATGCTTGAAGGCGATATTCCTAAACCCAATAAAAATTTAAGACTGATCATCGAATGGCTCGACACTTATGCTGATGAAATGCCCTTCTATATTCTAGGTGCTGTCATTCCGATGCTGGAAGTCGCTCTTGATGGCGCACTTTGTACATTCCTATTGGATACTGTAGAAGACCCAGTTTGTCATCAAGCTTTTGAACTGATTAATGGTGATGAAGCTCGTCATTTAGGTGTTGGATTTAGTGTCATGGAAGATCAAGGCTACAATAAAACCTTTATTGAGCTTTCTAAAATGGCAGCGCGAGTTGTAGATCCACGTTTATTACTCGGTATTCTTGCCTACTTACCACTCATTAATAAAATGCGTGATAATGTGATTAAACTCGGTCTGCCAGAAGAAAAGCTTTATACAGCGATGCACAAATTTGCTCGAATAGGTGGACGTACTGCAGAAGGTCGTCGTAATCCTTGGTATCAAATTATTAACTTCCATGCACGAAGTGCCATGAACCGACGTAATAAATGGTTTCATATCCCTGTCGACACCATGGTAAAAATGACTGATAAGATTCCAGAAAAATCTTTACCTAAAATCCCTTCTTGGATATATGAATTAACTGCAGAACCAAAAGCAACCCACTAAAACAATAATTAGGTACAGAAATGAAAAAAAGGAATAAAGCCCACACGGATTCGTTCTTTCATAATGAAGCTGAGTATTTTTCCAACTTTAAAGGAAAAATTATCTCAGCTGAGGACATAAAACAAACCGATTTTTCAGGATTAAAGGTCGCGATTATTGGTGCCAATCAAATGTCAGTTTCACATTTAGATGTGGTTTGTCAAAATGCACTATTCGTCAAAGTATTTCAAATGACACCTCATTTCGTTTTGCCACACACTGAAAAAGGGATTCAAAAAATTATTGCTCATCCCCTCATCGCTAAAAATAAACGATTATTTAATCAGCGAATTAAGACGACATTGGCAATACGCTATTTAGATTCTCAGATTTCAGATACTTGGTTAAAAAGACAATTGATGCCAAATCCAGCTTCGTCGCAAAAAATATTTTTTAAATCCGATCATTATTACAACGCCTTACAGCGAGAAAACTGTAAATTGATCACATGGCCAGTCGTGAAAATTACTGAAAATGCCGTTCAAAGTATGGAAGGAATCGAACACTTAGTAGATATTATTATTACAACGTACGAATAGTGATCATCATTTTGTAGATAAATGCGATTCTAAATGACATTTTATGATGAAATTATAGACACTTGAATTATATAATTTTTGAATTTTATGAGTATTTATGACGATTAATCTCTTAATAAAAAAGAAGCACAGCTAGTGCTTCTTTTTTTTAAATTAGATTTACAGATTTAACCAATCCGACGTTTTAAGCCAGTCATTTGCAATACTCGTGTTGAGATTTCTTCAATCGACATTTCTGAAACATTTAGATATTTAATCCCTTCAGAAATATAAATACCTTCGATTGCACGCAATTCCATCTGACATTGGCTAAAACTTGCATAACGACTGTTGGCTTTGCGTTCAGATCGAATTGCCACCAAACGATCAGCATCAATCATTAATCCAAACAATTTATGCTTATGTGGACGTAAAACTGCTGGCAAACGGTTGTCATCCAAATCTTCTTCAGTTAACGGATAGTTCGCAACTCGAATACCAAATTGTAATGACAAATAAATTGAGGTCGGTGTTTTACCAGAACGCGACACTCCTATCAAAATTAAGTCCGCTTTATCATAGTGTCTTGTACGTGCGCCATCATCATTATCCAGCGCGAAATGCACAGCATCAATACGTGCCTTATAAGACTCAGAATCAGTCACAGCATGCGTTTGTCCGACTAAAGTTGTAGGGGCTGTTCCAAGCACCTCAGATAGCTTACTAATTAACCCTTCAAACACATCTAAATTAACCGCATTTGCCGTATTGATGATATCCCGAACATAGGGATCCACAAGAGTATCAAAGACAAGAGGTTGTTGGCCATCAGACTCTGCGCGCGCGTTAATCTCTGCAACGACGTTCATTGCGGCTTCTTCTGTAGTGATATACGGAATGATATGAATATCAAAATCGACATGAGGAAATTGAGCCAATAAAGAATGCCCGAGTGTTTCAGCCGTAATGGCAGTACCATCGGAAATAAAAAAAACACTTCGTTTAATATCTTTACTTTCTGCCATTAAATTAATCCTCAAATATTTGTCTAAGTACTATATAATCTTTATAGTAAACCGATCTTACATGACTGTCGCTTAGTAATGAAAGTTTGCTAAGTTTTCACAGAAAAATATCATGCCAAGATAGTGATTAATACTGCAAAAGTGGAGTAACAACTTTGGAAGCACGCGTAATCGGTCTGGAAAAATTAGGTAAACACGACGTAGAAATCGTGGGCGGTAAAAACTCATCTCTAGGCGAAATGATCAGCCATTTAGCAAATGCTGGTGTATCAGTTCCAGGTGGTTTTGCAACAACTGCTGCAGCTTACCGTGAATTCCTTGAGCAAAGTGGTCTAAATGCCAAAATTTCAGCCGAGCTCAAACAACTCAATGTTGACGACGTAAATGCACTTGCTGAAACTGGTGCTAAAATCCGTCAATGGATCGTTGATACTCCGCTTACTCCAGCACTTGAAAAAGAAGTTCGTGATGCATTCGCAACTCTTTCTAACGGCAACCCTGAGATCGCGGTTGCCGTTCGTTCATCTGCGACTGCAGAAGATTTACCAGACGCATCTTTTGCAGGACAACAAGAGACTTTCCTAAACATCCGCGGTATTGACAACGTCTTAATCGCGATTAAGGAAGTTTTTGCTTCACTTTATAACGACCGCGCAATTGCTTACCGTGTACACCAAAACTTCGATCATGACATCGTTGCTCTTTCTGCTGGTGTGCAACGTATGGTTCGCTCAGAAACTGGTGCTGCTGGTGTAATGTTTACACTGGACACTGAATCTGGTTTCCGTGACGTTGTATTCATTACTGCATCTTACGGTTTAGGCGAAATGGTCGTACAGGGTGCTGTAAACCCTGATGAATTCTATTTATCTAAGCCACTTTTAAATGCAGGTAAACACGCAGTATTGCGTCGTAACCTCGGCTCTAAACACCAAAAAATGATCTACGGTGAAGAAGGCTCTGCAGGTAAATCAGTTGTTGTTGTGGATGTTGAAAAAACTGAGCGCCAACAATTTGCTTTAAATGATCAAGAATTACAAGAACTTGCTAAGCAGGCGTTAATCATTGAGCAACACTATGGTGCGCCAATGGATATCGAATGGGCGAAAGACGGTGATGACGGTCAAATTTACATTGTTCAAGCACGTCCTGAAACTGTGAAAAGCCGTGAGAATGTCGGCACAATGGAACGCTACCTATTAAAACAAAAAGGTACAGTTCTTTGTGAAGGTCGCTCAATCGGTCAACGTATCGGTTCTGGTAAAGTACGTATTGTTAATTCAATCAAAGAGATGGACAAAGTCCAAGATGGCGACGTTCTTGTTTCTGACATGACCGATCCTGATTGGGAACCAGTTATGAAACGTGCTGCTGCGATCGTTACAAACCGTGGTGGTCGTACTTGTCATGCCGCGATTATTGCACGTGAACTCGGTGTTCCAGCGATTGTTGGATGTGGTAACGCAACAGAAGTACTTGTTGATGGTCAAGAAGTAACTGTTTCATGTGCTGAAGGCGATACAGGTTTCATTTACGAAGGCGCTTTAGATTTCGAAGTTCAACGTAACTCGATTGAATCTATGCCAACACTTCCGTTCAAAATCATGATGAACGTTGGTAACCCTGATCGTGCATTTGACTTCGCTCAAATTCCAAACGAAGGTATTGGTCTTGCACGTCTAGAGTTCATCATCAACCGTATGATTGGTGTTCACCCTAAAGCATTACTCAATATTGACAGCTTACCTCGCGAAACACGTGCAGCTGTGATGACCCGTACTGCAGGTTACTCTTCACCGATTGAATTCTACGTTGAAAAACTCGTTGAAGGTATTTCTACACTTGCTGCTGCATTTGCTGATAAACCTGTCATCGTACGTATGTCAGACTTCAAATCAAATGAATATGCGAACTTAATCGGTGGTAAGTTATACGAACCTGAAGAAGAAAACCCGATGTTGGGCTTCCGTGGTGCAAGCCGTTATGTTTCTGACAACTTCCGTGACTGCTTCGAATTAGAATGCCGTGCATTGAAGAAAGTTCGTGATGAAATGGGTCTAACTAACATTCAAATCATGATCCCATTCGTCCGCACAGTTGCTGAAGCAAAACGTGTTATTGAACTTCTTGCTGCAAATGGCTTAAAACGTGGTGAAAATGGTCTTAAAGTGATCATGATGTGTGAATTACCAACCAATGCTCTACTTGCTGAACAATTCTTAGAGCATTTTGATGGCTTCTCAATCGGTTCAAATGACTTAACTCAGTTAACGCTTGGGCTTGACCGTGACTCAGGTATCGTTTCTCATTTATTTGATGAACGTGATCCAGCAGTAAAAGCTCTTCTTTCAATGGCGATTCATGCATGTCGTAAGGCAGGTAAATATGTGGGTATTTGTGGTCAAGGACCATCAGACCACCCAGATCTTGCTCGTTGGTTAATGGAACAAGGTATCGAATCTGTTTCACTCAACCCAGACTCAGTTTTAGATACATGGTTCTTCTTATCTGAAGAAAAGACTAAACAAGCTTAATAAACTATGTTAAAAAAAGACCCATTCATGGGTCTTTTTTTTACCCCATTATTTTTAGTAATTTTTGAGAAATTAGGTTTATGCAAATTTACTTGGCGAGAAATAATCAACAAGCTGGACCGTATACGGTAGAGCAGTTAAATCAAATGCTCTCGAGCCAACAAGTTTTACTCACAGACTTGGTCTGGCATCAAGGTATGACTGAATGGAAAGCTTTAGGTGAACTCACTCAAGGAAAATTATATTACCAACCTGAAGGCTATCAACCCACTCCACCAGCACAACAAAGCTATTCAAATCCTTCAATTTCGAGTGTCAATGTTCAAAAGAATACTGCACAGCAAGAACTTGCCTCAATTGGATCACGATTTTTAGCTAAACTCGTTGATCTGGCGCTGTGGTTGCCTGCCATGGTGATTCCTTCATTCTTTATGCAGGAAGAACAAGTTGCTCAATTGACTGAACTTCAGCAAAAAATGCAGAATGCTAGCTCATCAGATCAAGCAATCAAATTACAGGAACAGTTATTTACACTGATTCCAATGGAAGCTTGGCAAGCAATGTTGGTTTACATTGTATTAATGCTAGCTGCTCAAGCATTTTTAATTGCGAAAAGTGGTCAAAGTTTAGGTAAAAAAGTAGCAAAAATTCAAATTGTTGATGCTGAAAATGGACAGCAAGTGAACTTAATGCGCGCATTCACATTGCGTAGTGTGATTTTTATTGTATTGAATTTACTCTTTATGCCATTCATTACCATCATTGATCATGCCTTCGGTCTAAGTCAAAAAAGACAAACTTTGCACGATAAATTAGCAAAGACTAAAGTCATAAAACGATAATTTTTATCTTAGGGGAGCAAATGCTCCCCTTTGTTTTGCCTCTGTTTTCACATCAAAAGTAATCAATTCTTCAACCAATTCCGACCAAACAAATTGGGTTTAATCCTTATATTTAAAGGCACTTTACATATAGCTTAGTTGGTCGTTATAGGGCATAATGCCCTACAACGTAGCGGTGTCATATGACTGAAATTCAGTAAATGTAATTTTCTGTTTTTCAATCATGTGACACTATAATCGCTATCCCATAATTTTATTAGGGAATGGGACTCTTCACCGAGGTTGTAAAATGAGACAAACAATTTTAGCTGTATTGTCTTTATCAACGCTTGCCGTGCTCTTAACAGGGTGTGGCGGTGATATGGTACTTCTAAACTCAAAAGGTCCAGTAGCACAAGGTCAGTCTGATCTTATGATGACTGCGATCTACCTCATGCTATTGGTAGTAATTCCATCAGCATTGATGGCTTTATGGTTTAGTTGGAAATATCGTGCGTCAAATAAAGATGCAGACTATAAACCTACATGGGCACACTCTACTATTATTGAAATCGTAGTGTGGGGTATCCCGTGTATTATTATTGGTATTTTAGCGTATTTAACATGGTGGGGCTCACACAAGTATGACCCTTATCGTCCGCTAGAATCAGAGAAATCACATTTAACTATTCAAGTTATTGCTGAACAGTTTAAATGGGTTTTTGTTTACCCTGAACAAGAAATTGCAACAGTTAACGAAGTTCGTTTCCCAGAAAAAACTCCGATTAATTTCAATATCACCTCTAACTTCACAATGAACTCTTTCTTCATTCCTCAGTTAGCGGGTCAGATTTATGCAATGGCGGGTATGCAAACTCAACTTCACGTCCTTGCGGATAATGAAGGTGTATACCGTGGTTTCTCTTCGAACTATTCAGGCTATGGTTTCACACAAATGCGCTTCCAAGCTCATTCTGTTTCAGAAGCTAAGTTTGCTGAATGGGTGTCTGCAGTAAAAGCTGGTAACGGTACTTCAATTAACCCTGAAGCTGTTCAAAAAACAGTTTTAGACCAAGCTGAATTTGCAACCTTGCGTGATGGTAACCGTTCAGAGAAACAAATCGCTGCGATGGTTCGTAACGCTAAAACCGATCTAGAGAAGCAACAAGCTGAAATTGCTCAAAAAGAAGGTCCATATAAGGCACATCCTCATCCTGTGACTTACTACTCTTCTGTTGAAAAAGGCTTGTTTGAATCAATTATCAACAAATACATGGCAAACTACCACGGTGCGGATCACTCAGCTAAAGCTGAAGGTCATGCTGTAGCTGCTGATGTAAATGCTGAACCTGCTTCTTCAGTTGTAGGGGAATAAGACATGAGCTTCTTAGGTAAGTTAAGTGTAGATGCTATCCCGTACGATCCAATCGTACAGGTAACAGTGTTAATGATGATTTTAGGTGGTATTGCAGTATTTGCCGGTATCACTTATTTCAAAAAATGGGGCTACTTGTGGAACGAATGGTTCACATCTGTAGACCATAAAAAAATTGGTATTATGTACCTTATCGTTTCTGTGATCATGTTATTACGTGGTTTCGCGGATGCGATTATGATGCGTCTTCAATTGTTCCTTGCAAAAGGCGGCGGCGAAGGCTATCTGCACCCTGAACACTACGACCAGATTTTCACCGCACACGGTGTAATCATGATTTTCTTCGTAGCGATGGGTCTTGTAGTGGGTATGATGAACATTTCTGTTCCACTACAAATTGGTGCGCGTGACGTAGCATTCCCATTATTAAACTCTTTAAGCTTCTGGTTATTCGCTGGTGCTGCTGGTTTGATGATGGTTTCTCTTGCGCTTGGTGAGTTTGCTGCAACTGGTTGGATGGCTTACCCCCCTCTTTCAGGTATCGAATACTCTCCTGGTGTTGGTGTTGACTACTATATCTGGGCACTTCAGATCTCTGGTCTTGGAACACTTCTTACTGGTGTTAACTTCTTCGTTACCATCATTAAAATGCGTGCTCCTGGCATGGGTCTTATGGATATGCCGATCTTTACGTGGACATCTTTATGTACTGCAGTATTGATCATCGCATCATTCCCAGTGTTGACTGCAACAATTGCAATGTTAACGCTTGACCGTTATTTCGGTTTCCACTTCTTTACAAATGACATGGGTGGTAGCCCAATGTTGTATGTAAACTTGATTTGGACATGGGGTCACCCAGAAGTTTATATCTTGATCCTACCTGCATTCGGTCTATTCTCTGAGATTACTTCTGTATTCTCTCGTAAGACATTGTTTGGTTACAAATCAATGGTATATGCAACGATCGCGATTACAGTTCTTGCATTCGTAGTATGGTTACACCACTTCTTTACAATGGGTTCAGGTGCCAACGTTAACGCGTTCTTCGGTATCATGACCATGATTATTGCGATTCCTACAGGTGTGAAAATCTTCTCTTGGTTATTCACAATGTATAAGGGTCGTATTACCTTCACATCACCAATGTACTGGACAGTTGGCTTCTTAGTGACTTTCGGTATCGGTGGTTTGACTGGTGTACTTATGGCGGTTCCACCTGCGGACTTCCTTGTACACAACTCACTATTCTTAATCGCTCACTTCCATAACGTAATTATTGGTGGTGTTGTATTTGGTATGTTTGCTGGTATTACTTTCTACTGGCCGAAAATGTTCGGTTGGCAGTTAAGTGAATTCTGGGGCAAAGCATGCTTCTGGTTCTGGTTCTTCGGTTTCTACTTCGCGTTCATGCCATTGTATATCCTAGGTTTCATGGGTATGACTCGTCGTCTAAACTCGTATGACAACCCAGACTGGGATCCATATGTTGGTATCGCATTATTCGGTGCTGTATTAATCGCAATTGGTATTGCTTGTTTCATCATGCAAATCATTGTTGGTTTCTTACAACGCGAACAAACTCGTGACGTTACAGGCGATCCATGGGATGCACGTACGCTTGAATGGGCGACTTCATCTCCAGCTCCATTCTATAACTTTGCAGTACTGCCTCAAGCGAACGGTATCGACCGCTTCTGGACTGACAAAGAAAATGGTGTAGCTTACGCACGTCCTGCTAAATATGAAGATGTTCATATGCCAACTAACCGTGCTGCGGGTGTACTTATTGCACTGATCATCACTGTTATGGGCTTTGCACTTATCTGGCACATTTGGTGGTTAGCGATTGTTTCTTTCGTTTCTGCAATCATTGGCTTTATCTGGAGCTCATTCACGAAGAAAGTGGATTACTATGTTCCAGCTGCTGAAGTAGAACGTATTGAAAACGAACGTTATGCGTTACTCGAAAAACACTTGAAGAAGGACTAAGGATATGGCTGAAGTACTTCATCACGAAAACCACGAGCATGATGAACATCATCACGATGATACAGACATCACGGTCTTTGGTTTTTGGACTTACTTGATGAGTGACTTGATTTTATTCGGTACACTCTTCATCGCGTTCGCTGTATTAAGCAGTCATATTCCACCTGGCACTCCAAGTGCAAAGGATCTTTTTGCAGATTCTTTAGGTTTCGTTTTAACTGAAACTTTCGCACTTTTGATTTCATCAGTGACATTTGGTTTTGCGGTACTTGCTTCTTACAAGAAAAATGTTGGTCAAGTTCTAGCTTGGTTAGCAGTTACATTTGTATTCGGTGCAATCTTCATCGGCATGGAACTTTATGAATTTAATCATTTAGTTCATGCTGGTCATGGACCAAGCGTGAGTGCGTTCTTATCTGCGTTCTTTACTTTAGTTGGTACGCACGGTATTCACGTAACTTCTGGTTTGGTATGGATGATCGTGTTGATGATTCAAATCAAAAAATATGGTTTGACTACAATCAATACTCGTCGTCTTGCTTGCCTAAGCTTGTTCTGGCACTTCCTTGACATCGTATGGATCTGCGTATTCAGCGTAGTGTACTTAATGGGAGTATTATAATGAGTCATGATCATAATGCTGCTGGTGCATCACACGGTAACGTAAAGCAATACACAATCGGTTTTGTACTTTCTGTTTTATTGACTGTAGTTCCATTCTACATGGCAATGAATACTGATAGCTTCAGCCGTGGTGCAATTATTGCTGTTATCGGTATTACAGCTGTTGCTCAGGTACTTGTACAATTAGTTTACTTCTTGCACATGAACTCATCTTCAGAGCAACGTTGGAACGTGATTGCATTTATCTATACAATTCTAACTATTGCTGTTCTTTTAGTTGGTTCTGTATGGATCATGAACTACTTACATTCAAACATGATGATCTAAACTGATTGTCATGTTTAAAAAGTACTTATTCCTGACTAAGCCAGGAATTCTCTTTGGTAACTTTGTTACCACTTTGGGTGGCTACTTTGTAGCTACCCAAGGTTCAGTAGATTTCCTTCTCCTGCTTCTTACCCTCATTGGCACTACCCTCGTAGTTGCATCTGGATGTGTGGTTAATAACGTTATTGATCAAGACATCGACCAAAAAATGCAGCGCACTCAAAATCGTGCGTTAGTTAAGAAAACCATTTCTGTTCAAATTGCATTAGCTTTTGCTTTGCTGTTAGGCATACTCGGTTTTGGTATTTTATGGTTTTGGGTAAATGCGTACGCTTTTTTATTCGCAGTTATTGGTTTTGTCGTATATGTTGGTTTTTACAGCTTATGGACAAAACGAACAACGATCCACCAAACTGTGGTCGGTAGTATTTCTGGTGCAGCCCCCCCTGTCATTGGATATACAGCGGTCGCGAATCAATTCGATTTAGGTGCGCTACTCATTTTCTTGGGTTATGCATTTTGGCAAATGCCTCACTCATGGGGAATTGCAATTTATCGTTTTGATGATTACAAAAATGCGGGTATTCCGATTCTTCCTGTTGCGCGCTCGATTGTTCGCACCAAGATCGAATCGCTGTTTTACATTGTGCTATTTGCAATTTCAATGAACGCTTTATTTGTATTTGGCTATGCAAATTGGCTTTATTGTATAATTCTCAATGTATTGACTGTTTATTGGCTATATTTAAATATCATTGGATTTAAAGCTGAAAATGATCAATTATGGGCAAAGAAATATTTCTTATTCTCTGTTCTCCTAATTACGATTATCAGTATTTGCTTTAGTTTTACTGCTACTGCACCAATAAACAATCTTGTCATTTTTTAAAAGATAGAGAAGCCTCTATCTTTTTTTTATTTTGATACAGATTCATTTAAAATAAGAATAAACACAAAAAAAGGATTCTTTATTATTTAGTTTCCACTGAATACCCATAAATTACTTAAAATCGAAAATATTAATTCATCACCTAAAACCAACTTCAAATAAAAATGAACTGACTAAAGCTGAATGAAATGCGCTCAGTTTCTTATTTGCAAAAATGCTATGCCCACCATCAACTTGTTCATAAAAATATACATTTGGAATATTCATAGATTTCATTTTAGCCGCCATTTTTCTGGCATGCGCAGGCGTAACTCGATCATCGGTAGTTGTGGTGTAAAATAGCACAGCGGGTAATTTAGCTGTACTTTCAAAATATTCGCCCAACAAATGATAAGGCGAGATGGTTTTTAAATATTTTGCATCTTGGCTATCTAAAGGATCTCCGTATTCGGCAATCCACGAATAACCTGCCCCTATTTGAGTAAATCTCAACATATCGAGTAGAGGAACCTCACAAACAATTGCACTGAATAAATCTGGGTATTGCATCAGCATATTCCCCATTAATAATCCACCATTACTACCACCAATAGCAGCTAGCTTTTCTTTTATAGTCACGCCTCGATCTATAAGGTGTTGTGCAACTGCAGAAAAATCCTCATATGACTTATGTCGATTATGTTTTAATGCTTGTTGATGCCAATCAGGGCCATACTCATTTCCCCCTCTAATATTGGCTATAACATATACAACACCTTTAGATATTAACGATTCAATTTCTTTTTCCAAAAACCTAGGTGTAAGTGAAACTTCAAAACCTCCATATCCCTCAATCAAAACTGGTAAGTGATTCAACTGAGATTGTTCTAAAGAAATTTGAAAATATGGAACTTTGGTACCATCTTTTGACAATGCAAAATGTTGCGCAACTCGATAGTGTGATTGATCAATTGAATGAGCCTTAGACTTCAATTTTTGTTTTTTCATTGATTCAAGTTCGACCAAATATTGTGTTGGTGGATTTATAAAACTCTGAATCGATATCAATACATCGTTATTAAAATTTTCGACTGAATCTATGGTTATTTGCGAATATGCCTCATCTGGATAGATTGCGTCGACTAATTTTATCCCTGATTGAATATCATACACTTCCAGATAATTGGACACATCTTTCATGATGTCTAAAATCAGGAAATCCTGAGTGAACGTATAATTACTTAGAGTTTTACAAGTAGAAGACTTGAAAATCACATCAAACTCACGATCTCCATTTTTAAATGCATCAAAATCTATGCACATTAAACTACCCGCTAGATAACCAGCCGAAATATCCCAATGGGATTTCAACTCAATCAACATTAAGTTACGGTAGAAAGAAACACGCGCATCTTTGGGCACATTTAATTTAAATTGCTCTTCACCGACAAAATACTCACTCTCGTAAAAGTTTATGATTCGAGTAAAGACATGTCTTTCATAACCCTTACAATGATCTAGAAATGCAAATGCCGACAAATCCTGATCAAAAACTTCAAATACAGTCTTTGCTTCATTTAACGGTGTATCTCTTTTCCATCTCTTAACGATTTTTGGATAACCAGATAAAGTTAAACTGCCGTCTCCGAAGTCTGTCATCACATATATTTCATTTTGGCTAATCCAGCGAACTTGTGTTTTAGCAGATTCAATAAAAAATCCACCATCGACAAAGTTTCTTTCAGCAAGATTAAATTCTCGAATTTGAACTGAATCAGCTCCATTTTCTGATAGGTACACGAGACAATACTGATCATCAATCTCTAGCCTTTCAACGCCACCAAAAAACCACTTCACGCCCTCATCGGCACTTAACTGATCGAAATCAATCAACGTTTCCCATTGAATATCCTCTTTCTGATAGTTTTCCAATAATGCTCTACGCCAAACTCCTAGTACATTAATGTGGTCTTGCCAAAAGTTATAAACATAAGCACCTATTTTAGAAATGTATGGAAGTGCTTGTGCTTCGAATAAAACTTTCTCCAAACCAACATATGTCTCTTTAAAAAATTGATTTTGAGTTAATTTTTCTGATGTTAATGTGTTTTCTTTCTGTACCCAATCCAATGATTTTTTGCTGTTTATCTCTTCAAGATATAAAAATTGATCAGTCATTATGTTCTTATTTAAGCAAATTATTTAGACATCACTGTATTTAGAATCATTGTAATGATCTAGCAGACTGTCATTGAATATATGTAATGCAGAAAATTTTCGTATTTCAACTCATTGACTTGAAATTTAGGTTCAAAACACATAGAATCCAACCTTCGCAAATTTTGCGACACACTGTTTGTTTACATTCAGCTGTGACTCCTTGCTTCTAACAAATGCGTTAGAGGCTGCATAAAACCGTAAGGAGCTGACAATGCGTCACTACGAAATCGTAATTCTGGTACATCCAGACCAAAGCGATCAAGTGGTAGGTATGGTAGAACGCTATATCTCTCACATTAAAGATGCTGAAGGTCAAATTCACCGTCTTGAAGATTGGGGCCGTCGCCAATTGGCTTACCCAATTAACAAAATTCACAAAGCGCACTACATTTTAATGAACGTTGAATGTAACCAAACTACGCTTAATGAATTGGAAGAATTATTCCGTTACAACGATGCTATTCTTCGTAACGTTATTATTCGTCGTGAAAACGCAATCACTGAAGAGTCTTTATTGGCTAAGAGTGCTGAAGAAAAACGTGCGCGTAAAGCTCAACGTGAAGAAGCACAACAAGCTCAAGACTCTGCTGAAGCATAAGGAGAACATCAATGGCACGTTTCTACCGTCGTCGTAAGTTCTGCCGCTTTACAGCTGAGAACGTTACATATATCGACTATAAAGATATCGATACTTTAAAACAGTACATCACTGAAAACGGCAAGATTGTTCCTAGCCGTATTACAGGTACTAAAGCTCGTTACCAACGTCAATTAGCTCTTGCTATCAAACAAGCTCGCTACTTAGCGTTGATTCCTTACACTGACAATCATAAGTGAGGTTGAGCTGTGGATATTATCTTATTACAACGCATTAAGAACCTTGGTAAATTAGGTGATAAAGTTTCAGTTAAAGCTGGTTACGGCCGCAACTACTTAATCCCTCAAGGTAAAGCAGTTGCTGCTACTGAAGCTAACACTGCTGCATTTGAAGCTCGTCGTGCTGAACTTGAGAAGCAAGAAGCTGAAGTATTAGCTGCTGCTCAAGCACGTGCTGACCAATTGAACGAAGTAAATATCGTAATCACTGCGAAAGCTGGTGACGAAGGTAAACTATTTGGTTCTATCGGTACTCGTGACATCGCTGACGCGTTGACAAATGCTGGTCTTGAAGTTGACCGTGCTGAAGTTCGTTTACCGAACGGTGCACTTCGTCACACTGGCGAATTCAACATCGCAATCCAATTGCACCACGATGTTGTTGCTGAAGTTCTCGTTACTATCGTATCTGAGTAATTTTATGCAAAGAAAAAGAGCATGCATCAGCATGCTCTTTTTTTATCCCTAATAATTATAAAATTTGATTTAGCAAGCTGAAATTTAGACTTAATTTTTTATTTGTTATCGATATTATTTGTTGCACTGTCTTGCTTGTGCATTTTGCATTAAGATAAGTCTCCCCTATTCATTTTCGTAATTATTGTAAATCAAGGTTTTATATGTCTCAGGCGACTGCCAAAAAAAATACGAATAACACTGAGTTAGATTTGCTAAAGAGTGAATCTTCAGCACTCAAAGAGTTTCGTACGCCTCCGCACAATCTTGCTATTGAACAGGCTGTTCTTGCCGCACTCATGACAGTAGCTGAGTCATTCGAACAGGTCAGCGATATATTAACCGAGAATGATTTTTACGCGACTCGACATAAATATATTTTTAGAGCAATTGAAAAACTTTCTAAAGAAAGTTCACCTTATGATGCCGTATTGGTCAATGATTGGTTAATCAAACAGAACCTGCTTGATGTGATTGGCGGTGAAGAATATTTAATGCAATTGATGGCGGATTCTCCATCAAGCTTTTATAACCTTGAAACTTATGCCAATAAAATACGTGAATTTGCAACTTTGAGAAATATGATCAAAGTTGGTAATGAAATTCTACAAAATGCGTATGACACGAAAGGTCGAGAAGTCAGTGAAATTTTAGATTTAGCTGAGACCAGTATCTTTTCTTTGGCTGAACAACACAATAACAATGCTAAAGCTCAAGGTCCAAAAGCAATTAATACCGTTGTCGCAGATGTATTCGATAAACTCAACGAATTATCACAACTTGATGGGAATATTACAGGTCTGACCACAGGATTTGTGGAGCTTGATAATAAAACATCAGGTATGCAAGCTGGAGATATGATCGTCGTTGCTGCCCGTCCATCAATGGGTAAAACAACTTTTGCAATGAATTTAGTCGAAAGTGTGCTATTCAATTGCAACCTTCCTGCTCTCGTATTCTCCATGGAGATGCCTGCTGACTCTATTGCCATGCGTTTAATTTCCTCGTTTGGTAAAGTGCATCAAGGACATTTGCGATCTGGCAAATTAGATGGCGAAGAATGGAACAAGGTCACGGGAACGATTCTTCAATTGCAAGAAAAACATCTTTATATTGATGATTCATCTGCCCTCCCACCGACTGAAATGCGCGCACGTGCAAGACGTATCGCGAAACAACACGGTGGTAAACTGGGTTGCATCATGGTCGATTACCTGCAGTTAATGAAAGTACCAGGTATGGGTGATAACCGTGTGGGTGAAATTGGTGAAATTTCTCGAAGCTTGAAAGCATTGGCGAAAGAGATGCATTGCCCTGTGATTGCACTTTCGCAGCTTAACCGCTCACTCGAAAACCGTCCAAATAAACGTCCTGTGATGTCAGACTTACGTGAATCTGGAGCAATTGAGCAGGATGCCGATTTGATCATGTTCATTTACCGTGATGAGGTATATAACAAAGAATCTAAAGAAGCAGGAACTGCTGAAATCATTATCGGTAAACAACGTAATGGTCCAATTGGTACCGTTCGACTCGCTTTTGAAGGTCAATATACGCGTTTTAGTAACTTGTCACCTGAATATTACGCGCAGAACCAAGAAGAAGAGTAATTTTGCTTTGATCAATTCTTAGTTAAGAATGCACGAATTGATCGAACACAATTATCTTTTTTCAGTTTAAAAGATTTAACCTTTCCACATGCCTCTAGGAGTAAATTAGAGTGCGCCAAGCAACGGTTTGTATTGACACACACGCATTGCAATACAATTTAAATCGCGTGAAACAACTTGCACCAAACTCTAAAGTTGTAAGTATGGTAAAGGCAAATGCTTATGGTCATGGAGTCTCAGACTGCTTAGCCGCACTGAGCCAGTCTGATGCTTTTGGCGTTGCATGTTTAGAAGAAGCACTTGAAATACGTGAATTAGGTTTTAAACAACCTATCACCTTAATTGAAGGTGTTTTTTCTGAAGATGAAATGCAAATTGCGATTGAGCAACATATTGAAGTAATCGTTCATCATCATCATCAACTGCAGTGGTTGTTGCAAGTTAAAGATGCTTATATCGCCCGAAATCTAAAAGTATGGGTTAAACTAAATAGCGGAATGAACCGCTTAGGCTTCAAAATTGATGTAATCAAATCGATTATTCATCAATTAAAAAATGAAGGTTTTACCTGTGTACTTGCAATGCATTTTGCTAATGCAGATGTTGATCACCCTTTAAATGAACAACAAATATCTCAATTTCTTGAAGTAAAACAAGATTGTGCACCAATTTTAGCTTCATGTTGTAATTCAGCGGCAATTTATAAATACCCTGAATTGCATTTTGACTATGTTCGTCCTGGTATTATGCTGTACGGCGCAACGCCATTTGCAGATCGTGACGTCCACGCTCTAGATTTAAAACCTGTCATGACATTTAGTGCTGAGATTATTGCACTTAACTCCATTCAATCAGGTGAAGCTGTAGGTTATGGCTCAACCTTTGTTGCACAGCGACCTATGCAATTAGCAATTGTCTCGATCGGATATGGTGATGGGTATCCAAGAGCTTTTATTCGTGAGAATTCGGTTTCACTAGATGGTCAATTAACCCCAGTGATTGGCAGAGTTGCCATGGATATGATTGCCATAGATGTCACTGATCTCAACGCAAAAATTGGTGATCCAGTAGAATTATGGGGTAAACATCGTTTAGTGGATGATGTTGCTGAAGCGAATGGTACGATTGGTTATGAGTTGTTATGTCGATTAAGCCAACGTCCGAAGCGTCTCAAAATGTAATGAGCAAATTAAATCAACGTAATGCTAAACAGCATTACGTTGTAGTTCATTAAAATCCGTATCCTGAGCGCGTGTCAAAAATCGAATTAAATAATCAGCTTGATCTTGTGTAAACTGTGTAGGCGTAAATTGACTAAATCCCATATCTATTAAAGCCTGCTTCACTGGACTTTGTCGTCCTACAAACTTCATAGACCATTCTTGAAATTGTTTTTTTTCAATATTTTTTCGCTGGAATAGGCGAATTTGATGATGGCGTTTATCCTTGTGAAGCTTTTGCAACAATATATCTAGTGTGGTTTCATCACCCTCTAGACATTGAAAATAGTGCCCATCTGCATAATATAGCGCTCCAGAAATTTTATGCTCAAAATTGAAATGACGGGCTTCATTCAAGATTTCACGAACATCAATCAATAAGCGACTTGCATCTGCAGTCGACACACTCGCATAACTGAACTGTTGCATTGCTTCCCCTAATTTTTATAGTAATGATTTAATATTCAATGCAACTCAATTTAATCTAAACTCAATCATAAAGCAAAATTATTGCCAATAGTCTTCTGTTGGCCGTGGCAAACCGTTCAATCCTTGACGCAAAGTATCTGACCAAAGTTTACTAATTGATGAGAAATATGGATCATCATCATGAATACGTTTAGACAATGGAATTGCAAAACTATCTTTTTTATAAATACATGCATCTAGTGGTAAGCCCACAGAAACATTAGATCTAAGGGTTGAATCAAATGAAATTAAACCGCATCTTAATGCTTCATCTAATTCAGTATTGTAATTTAATGCACGATCTAAAATTGGTTTACCGTATTTACTTTCCCCAATCTGAAAAAAGGGCGTATCTGACGTCGCATTGATAAAATTACCCTGAGGATAAATATTATATAACTGAATATCCTCCCCTTGAATTTGACCAGAAAGTAAAATCGTACAGTGATAATTACTTTGCTCTAGTTGATCAGTAGTCACATCCATAATGACACGCTTTAAAGTATGACCAACCAATTCAGCCATCTCGAACATGCTATTCACACTATACAAATTAGGTTCGTGTTTTAAATCTAGCTGATTCTGTAAATGTCCTATAACTGCTTGTGTCGTCGCCAAATTACCCGCAGTTTGTATACTGATAAAACGCTCACCCTCAACACCGAAAAGATAGAGTTTACGAAAGACAGAGATATGATCTACACCTGCATTTGTTCGCGTGTCACTGATACAAATTAAGCCATCACGTAAACGCATAGCACAACAATAGGTCATTGAAATCTCTCTTCTAAATTTTGTTCTAACACGGTAATACCTGAACGATGGTCGTCATACTCTCCACGCCACCAGCCTCTCGCACACCTCTGATAGGTGCAACGTCCCAATAATCACGCCCTAATGCAATATAAATGTGTGAACTTGGCGTATAGAGCTGATTGCTAACATCAAATGTATACCAAACTCCATCTATATAAGCTTCAGCCCAAGCATGGCTCGCCAAATGACTCATTTCTGGAACGTAAAGATATCCAGAAACATAACGCGCAGGAATATTTAGCTCTCTACACATACCTACAAATACATGAGTATGATCCTGACATACCCCTTGTTGATGATGGAATGCATCTATTGCCGTAGTATTCACTTGAGTAGAATCTGAAATATATGGCATATGCTCAAGCAATGCATAACTTAAATGTTTTAATTCATCACGAGTCTTTTTACTCACATGCTGAGCTGCAAAAGCTTTCATTTCAGCATCACATTGAGTCGCTGGGGTAATTTGTAGAAAAATACCGACTGGCACTTCTGACTCAATAGCTTGTTCTGAAACTGTATCGATTTCAATAATGCCCTGCGCCATAATACTTAAATTTTGATATGCATAGCGTTGAGTCGAAGTGATCCAAATATTATTAAAGGCATCTTTTGCTTCGACCGTATGACCAGGAATACTCACTGACCAAGCATCTACTTTTTGGTGAGCATTACATTGAGGACACATTCGTATATATTGGATACTATTTTTTGCCGTTTCCGTATATTGATAATGGGTTTGATGATTAATCATCAATTTCATGCATCCACCTCAAATAAACATTGCACCTGATCATTCAATTGGTAAAAGCTATTAGCATTTGGATGCGCTAAAAGATGTTGCCAAGCCTCATCTAAGCTGTCCCATCCTTTAGACTTCAACAGTTCAATCACAACACTTAAAGAATTGATTGTAGAATTAACATCCTGATTCAATCTTATTTCACGATCAAGATTTTCGAAATATTGTCCTAGACTAAAAAACAGAAAAATGTCTTCATTTTCAGCTTCTAGAATATCGCTACACTCATCAACAACAGTACAAATTAATCCTGCATTTTGTGTCGCTGTATCCACCATCTGTTTTAATTCTGAATAAGCCTGAACTGACAATACACCACGTAAATCTTGAATATTATTTTTCACATATTCAAATTGTTGAAAAAAAGAAGCTGGCTGATCATTACTCAGAATCAGCTCATTGAGCGAACACGCATTAAAAGCAGGTAAGCAAAAAGCATGGGCATACTGCAATGCTTGAACATCATCTTGAAATGGAAACTGACCACATAAATGTTGAATACGAGATAAATAACGGCCAACCCAGTAAATATTTTGCGCATTGCTGTTTAATATAATCATGACAAGCTCCTGGTTGTATATTTATGAATGTAGCGGATCTATAACCCACGTATCTTTAATGCCACCACCCTGTGACGAATTTACAACTAATGACCCTTCTTGCATCGCAACTCGGGTTAAACCTCCCGGCACGATTTCTGTACGATACGGTGAACTTAAAATAAACGGTCTTAAATCAATATGGCGTTCAGCGATGCCGAATTCAGTTAAAGTGGGAGCGACTGAAAGCGCTAAAGTTGGTTGTGCAATGTAAGCATGCGGCTGTGCAATTAACTTTAATCTAAATTGTTCAATTTCTTGTTCGGTCGCTTTAGGACCAATTAACATGCCATAACCGCCTGAACCTTGCGCCTCTTTAACCACTAACTTTTCTAAATTACAAAGTACATAATCGAGTTCTTCACGTTCACGACATTGGTAAGTCGGTACGTTATTTAAAATTGGCTTCTGGTTTAGATAGTAATTAATCATTTTATCGACATAAGGATAGATTGATTTGTCATCTGCTACCCCCGTGCCAGGCGCATTCGCAATCACGACATTGTGTTGTAAGTAAGCAGACATTAGGCCAGGTACACCTAATGTACTGTCTGGCATAAAACACAATGGATCAAGAAATCCATCATCTAGGCGTCGGTAAATTACATCGACTTGTTTTTTACCCCAAACGGTTTTGGCATAGACCTTAGCATTTTCAACGAATAAATCCTGACCTGTAACTAGAGGAACATCCATCTCACGTGCGAGGAAACAATGCTCATAATATGCACTGTTATATCGGCCGGGTGTAAGCACCACGATAAATGGTTTATCTACTTCAGCATTTTCCTCGAGTATTTGTCTTAAAAGTTGAGGATATTGCTCTACACCTTGTAAATTTGATGACTTACAAAGTTCGGGCATCATTTTTTCACTAATTTTTCGACTTTCCAACATATAAGACACGCCTGATGGTGTTCTTAAATTGTCTTCTAGTACGAAGAAGTCACCTTGCTGATCACGAATAATATCGATTCCGCTAATTTGACTATAAACTTTACCTTTCAATGAATGTTTATACATCAATGGTTGGTATGCCTCATGAGTGAGCACTTGCAGCTCAGGCACTAAACCATCTTTTAAAATCGCCTGATTATGGTAAATATCATCTAAAAAAAAGTTCAATGCTTGCACCCTTTGTGCACAGCCTTGCTCTATTTTGTGCCATTGTTGTTTGGCAATTACACGTGGAATTAAGTCATAAGGAATAATACGATCTGTACCCTCAGCACCACCATAGACTGTAAATGTAATGCCCTGATAGAGGAAATGTTCCTTCGCTTGATGATTTAATGATTTCAGCTCATCCAAGCTTCTTTCACATAACCAATTTTCGATTTTGCTAGATGCCTCTAATCCAATAGTTTTGTCATCTAAAAGTTCATTATAAAATTCAGATTTAAGTTGATCGAACAAGTACGCAGTGCTGTTTTGTTTAACTTCGATCTGCATAGATTTTTCAAAAGCTTCGACGGTATGATCAGCCTTAAAATTTGCGAGAATTGAAGTGGTATCTTTTTCCTCTTTTAGCATACATACCTCTTAATTGTTATCAATTGTAAACAAAATTAAGCAATTTCAATGCCAAAAATTTACCTATTCATCTATTAATGCCCCATTTTTGAAGCATTCACAACGAAAAATGGCTTAAAGATGTATCGAAATATACTCAACAGCTTCACTTTCCATGCTTGCTTATCTCTTAAAGATTTTTTATTGTGTGTTTGAAAAATATTTTCTCTTTATTCATTAGTTGATTATGTCCTCTCAAGAAAAAGAAACATCGAATAGCTTATATCGACAGTGGCAAATTCTTTCACGTTTAACCACTGGCAAATGGATGGGTACACGAGAGTTGCAAGAGACCCTGCAAAGAGAAGGTATTGAAATCAGTTTAAGAACCATTCAACGTGATTTAAATCAAATTTCTCAAAGATTTCCTATTGAGAGTAATAAAACTGTACCACAAGGTTGGCGTTGGCGATCAGATGCCCCAATTCAAAGCTTGCCGCATATGACCAGCTCACAAGCCGTCACCTTCATGATGGTTGAAGAGCATTTGAAGCATTTGCTTCCTCCAAGCTTAATTGAGGAAATGAACCCTTGGTTCGAGCTTGCAAAACGCAGCTTATCTACACAAAACAATGTACGTCAGTGGATTAACCGAGTTCGTATTGTCCCAGCAAGCCAGCCCTTGATCCCTCCTGTTGTAGATAAACATGCGCAGCAAGCTATTTACGAAGGTCTATTACAAGATAAACAGATCGAATGCATATATCGTGCGCGTGGACCTGAAAGTGAAGAACGTGGTTATACCTTAAACCCGCTCGCATTGGTTCAAAAGGGTTCAATCATTTATTTGATTTGTACTCGACATGACAAATCAGAAGTTCAAACCTTTGCTTTACATCGCTTTAAATCTGCAAAAGTTCTAGAACAACGCGCCTTACACCCTGTTGACTTTGATATTGATGCTTACATTGAATCTGGTGCGCTCGGCTTTAGAGTTGATTTCAATAAACCCACTGAGCTCGTTCAACTCGAACTCTTTATGAATAAAGCTGATGCACTTTACTTTTCCGAAAGCCAACTCAGTAAAGATCAATCCATTACACAAGTATCCGATGATCTCTTTAAAGTGGTGGCTAATGTGCCCTTTACTTCACAATTGGTTTGGTGGCTCAGAAGCTTCGGCAAAAAAATCATTCGTATAGAACCGCTCGATGTATTTAACGCCGTTCATGAAATTGAAAATTAAAAAAAGAGCCAAATTGGCTCTGAAGATTTTTTATTATCATATTTTCAGTATTGCGCTGATTTCTAATTGTGTTGAGTTTAAATACGTGAACTAAACTCCCCTTTAGCCCACGTACATTTTTCAATGTCGTTGGATTATGATTTACATCGTGCAGCATGCAATTTCATAACCATTATAACGAATACGCTTCATCGTCATGGCCTTTCCTCTTTGTTGTGAACGTAGAATCAATATAACGACATCAACTTGGATTGAGAAATAATCATAATTTCTTTATTAATCTCTATTCTTGTTAAACATAAATAATAAATTATTCATCTTATTTATGAATAAATCGTTATATGAGGATCAAAAAAACCCGCATCAAGCGGGTTTTTTGGACTGCAACAGGCTTAAGCAGATTTTTTAGTTTGTGCATTCTTACGAATCGTAATCATCACCAATTGAACAGCAGCAGGTGTTACGCCCGGAATACGACTTGCTTGAGCAAGAGTTTCAGGACGAACCTCTTTGAGTTTCAAGGTAATTTCACGAGATAAACCAGATACTACGTCATAATCAAAATCAGCTGGAATCTTGGTTTCTTCAAGACGCTTCATTTGTGCAACATCTTGATGCTGACGGTTGATATAACCTTCGTATTTCACCGCAATCTCAATTTGGTCACCCACTTGAGCAGAAACATCAGAACCAGTAAGTTCCGCAATTTGAGCAAAAGTAATGTTTGGACGTTTCAATAAATCAATTGCTGAACATTCTTTAGAAAGATCCGCACCTGTCATTTCAACGAATTTTTTACCCATTGGATTGTTTGGTGCAGCCCAAAGATGTTGCAAACGACCTGTTTCACGCTCAACCGCTTCCATTTTTTCACAATATGCTGCCCAACGCTCGTCATCCACAAGACCCATTTCACGACCGATTGGCGTCAAACGTTGGTCTGCGTTATCTTCACGAAGCATCAAACGGTATTCCGCACGTGAGGTAAACATACGGTACGGTTCTTTCGTACCTAAAGTGATTAAGTCATCAACCAATACACCCATGTACGCTTCATCACGCTTCGGTGTCCATTGCTCTTGATCCCACGCACGGCGTGCAGCGTTCAGGCCTGCAAGTAATCCTTGTGCACCAGCTTCTTCATAACCTGTCGTACCGTTAATTTGACCCGCAAAGTACAAGTTATTAATCGCTTTAGTCTCTAAAGTGAATTTCAACGCTTGAGGGTTGAAGTAGTCGTATTCAATCGCATAACCCGGACGAAGAATGTGCGCATTTTCCATACCACGGATTGAGCGTACTAACTCAAACTGAACATCAAATGGAAGCGATGTAGAGATACCATTTGGATAAAGCTCATGAGTATCTAAACCTTCAGGCTCAAGGAATACTTGATGAGAATCTTTATCGGCAAATTTATGAATTTTATCTTCGATTGACGGACAGTAACGTGGTCCTACACCTTCAATCACACCAGTATACATCGGTGAACGGTCTAGGCCGCCACGAATAATATCATGGGTTTTTTCGTTGGTGTGCGTGATATAGCAGTTAACTTGCTCTGGGTGCATAGATGCATCACCCATAAATGACATCGTTGGTGATGGGAAATCACCCGGCTGTGGTGTCATCACAGAGAAATCCACAGAACGTGCATCAATACGTGGTGGTGTACCTGTTTTTAAACGACCCACTGGCAGTTGAAGCTCACGTAAACGGTGCGCTAAAGAAATTGAAGGTGGATCACCTGCACGACCGCCGCTTGATTTCTCAAGACCAACATGAATCACGCCACCCAAGAATGTCCCAGCGGTTAACACGACTGTTTTCGCATCAAAGCGAATCCCCATTTGTGTTACCACACCTTTAACGGTATCGCCGTCAACAATGAGGTCATCTGCTGCTTGTTGGAAAATATCAAGATTGGCTTGGTTTTCTAATGTTTCGCGAATAGCCGCTTTATAACGTACACGGTCAGCCTGCGCACGCGTTGCACGAACTGCAGCACCTTTACGTGAGTTCAGAATACGGAACTGAATACCACCCTTGTCTGCTGCGAGTGCCATCGCACCACCTAAGGCATCAATTTCGCGAACAAGGTGTGATTTACCAATACCACCAATCGCTGGGTTACAGCTCATCTGCCCTAAAGTCTCAATATTATGAGTTAAGAGTAAAGTCTGTCGACCCATACGTGCCGCAGCAAGCGCTGCTTCTGTACCAGCGTGTCCGCCACCGATAACAATGACATCGTAAACTTTAGGATAATGCATAGTGGTATATGAGGAGATAAAAATAATGACAGAAAATTATAGCAAATTTTGTTTGCCTTGAGACAATCGAGAACAATTTAATTCTAATTTTTTTGAAGTCCAATAATATAAACCATATTGATATAAAAATTTATAAATTTTGCAGATTTAAGTGATTTTTTAACAATTTAGAAAATTTATTTACAGCATTGCCCTTCCATTGATTTGACTATTTTTTCAACATATTCATGTCATATTTTTTAACAAGAGTATACGAACATGAAAGTCCAGTTATTTACGATGTCAATGTTATGTTGTTTGGGTCTAAGCGTAAGTAGTATGAGTATTGCGAATGACAAAGTTGATAATGCCTATAATGCCAAACAATTCCAAAGCGTATGTAAGGGTAAAAGCGAAGGTGATGCTGTCAGTTTCCCATATAAAGGAATCATTTGGAATGGTACTTGCCAAACTCAATTTTTCCCAACCCAAAGTAAAGATTTGAAAGGAAATGAAGAGCAGCTTAATTCAGCTTGTAAGTCTGATGCAGCGAGTGTTTCAGTAAATATCGAAGGTCAAGAATATAAAGGCAAATGTGCACTCGGATATGCGCCACCGATGCCAAAAGCGTCTTAACCCAATTTTTTTTAAATTCGACCATTTATGCAACCAATTGAAAAATTGGTTGCTTTTATTTATTGATAACGATAAAACCAAATTAAAAATAACGATCTATTTACATATAACACAACAAAATTCAGGATGAATTTATGGACACAGGGATCCTCACGATTTTTTTACCTTTAGCACTTGCAATTGTGATGGCGGGTTTAGGACTTGAACTCACTGTTCAAGATTTTCTACGCGTTCGCAAACACCCTAAAGCAGTGCTCATCGCATTATTTTCCCAACTCGTCATTTTGGTTGGCGTTGCATTTATTATATGTAAAATACTCAATCTTACGCCTTACTTGGCTGTCGGCTTAGTGTTGCTTGCTGCCTCACCAGGGGGTGCGACAGCCAATCTGTTTAGCTATTTATATAAAGGTGATGTTGCTCTCAACATCACCTTGACTGCGATTAATGCCATTATTGCTGCAGTGACCTTGCCGCTGATCGTGAATTTTGCAATCACACATTTCATTCAGGATTCAACTCAAATTGGTCTGCAATTTAGTAAAATTTTACAAGTGTTCGCCATTATTCTTATTCCAGTTGCCCTCGGTATGTTTGTGCGCTACAAATTTCCAAATGTTGCAACTAAACTAGAAAAACCAGTGCGTATTTTTGCCGTTGTATTCTTAGTGTTAATTATTGTCGGTGCAGTACTTTCTGAACGTGCCAACATTATGAATTATCTTGCTCAAATTGGTTTGGCAACAGCGTTATTTTGTATCGCAAGTCTTAGCGTTGGTTATTTTCTACCACGCTTCTTTGGTGTACCGAGTTTTCAAGCAAGAGCGTGTGCTTTTGAAATTGGTATCCATAACAGTACTTTGGCCATGGCGATTGCAATCACGATAATGAATAGCAGCGAAATTGCGATGCCAGCAGCTGTTTATTCAATCTTTATGTATATCTTCGCTGCTATTTTCGGCATGTTGCTGAATCGTTTTGCACCATTGGACCATCCGGCTGAGTTAACTCGAAACCACTCACAAATTAACTGATATTAATTGAGTTAACCCACTCATCTTAAAGGCACTGTAATCGTGCCTTTATTTATGCTTCAGGTTTTATCTGCATTCTTAAAGCGAATACAGTACAATGCTAACTCTCGTATTGCATATTTAGGTTTTTTTACTGTGAAGTGGTTACAAATCCATATTACTGTCGATCAAGCACAAGTTGATTTTACTGAAACATTATTATTATCTCTTGGTGCAGTAAGTGTGACGCTAGATGATGCAGAAGATCAAGCGTTATTAGAACCACTTCCAGGTGAGACTCCGCTTTGGAACAAAGTTATCGTAACGGGTATTTACGCTCAAGAAGATGATGAAGAAATCGATGTCGTCGCACTAGAAACTTTCATTAAAGACCAGATGCCTGAAGCGCCTTTACGTTATGAGTTTATCGAAGATCAAGAGTGGGAACGCACTTGGATGGATGCATATGAGCCAATTCAAATTGGTGAAAAATATTGGATCGTGCCTGAGTGGATGGAAGCACCTGAAGCGGATGCGGTCAATATTAAATTAGATCCAGGCCTAGCTTTTGGTACAGGTAATCATGCTTCAACATTCCTCTGCCTACAATGGTTAGGTAAAACCGATGTAAAAGACAAAATCGTCATCGATTACGGCTGTGGTTCTGGCATTCTAGGTGTTGCTGCCCTACTGCTTGGTGCAAAAAAAGTATATGCAACAGATATTGATCCTCAAGCTGTACTCGCTACACAACAAAATGCTGAATTAAATGGCGTGCTCGAAAATTTATATGTCGGCTTACCTGAAGAATTTAATCAAGCACTTGGTGAGCAAAAGGCAGATGTATTTGTCGCAAATATTCTTGCTGGCCCACTGATGGCGCTTGCTGAGGAGTTTTCAACACTCATTCAACCTGAAGGTGAATTCGCACTAGCCGGTATTATTGAAGAGCAAGTTGATGATGTTTCTCGTGTTTATGCTGATTTTTTTGATATATTAGACAAAGAAAAGCGTGATGAAAATTGGTACCGTCTTTCTGGGAAACGCCATAAATAAGTAGAGCTTAATTTAAGATATGAGTGATAAACAAACCCGCTGCCCAAATTGCTCCACAATTTACAAGGTATCAGTCACCCAGTTAACTGTTGCCGAGGGTATGGTTTGTTGTCCTAAATGTTCTGCTGAGTTTAATGCGCTTCTACATCTATTCAATCCTCAACCGAAAGTGATTGAACCTTTAATCACAGAAGCCCAAGACAGTACAGCACCATCTGAAGATGTGATTGAACCTAAACAAGAACAACACCTATTGGATATTTTCGATCGTAAAGTTGCAAATTCAAACATAACCTTGCGTACGTATTTAAATAACTTAAATACGTTCAATCATGATCCGATTACCAACTACCCTTCTTTAAATCTTTCATCATCAATCCATGCCAATAGCCAATCGAAACCAAGAACTAGGCTTTATATTGCGACATGGGCGATCGTAAATACAATTTTAGCGTTATTACTGGTTTTTCAATTTTTATGGTTTAACCCAAGCTCATCTGCGCTAAATCAGGCATTTATATCAGCATGTAACTTATTTAATTGTGACACGCTTGATGAACGCTATACCCATATAAAAGTACAAGACCTCAATATTGAGTCAACATCAGCGATCTCCACTGTTTTTTCAGGTCACTTGGTGAACCAATATAGCAAAGGGCTAAAACTGCCTCTGTTGAAAATAAGCATTTTTCAACAAGGTAAATTGATTTCATCCTCTATTAAAGCACCCAATGAATATTTAGTAGAAAGTTTGCATGGAATTACACGAATTCCTCAAGACAGTCCATTTGGTTTCAAATTTAGTATAAATTTTTCCCAATCTGAGTTTGACAATTATAAATTGGAAGTTATACGACCATAAGATCAAAAAAAATGATAAAAAAATTAAAAAAAATGTAGTTTTCTTGCTCACTTTTTCATAGACAATGGTATGATACGCGCCACGAAAGCTTTGTACCGCAAACTCCTCGCAATTTCTCAAAATAAATACAGTTCTGTTCATGTGCTTGATTTTTTATTCAGCGCATCAGGGATGTTTTTTGTTTTATGTGGAACCGTAACAAATATTAAACTATTGTTACGCTTATTTTTCACTCAATTGCTCTAGTTGTGGCAAGCTAATTGTTCTTGTTTTAGAGTCGACCGTTTTAGGACCTAAAACGGAGCTCGTTTTTTTATTTTGACCACAAAATCACTTTTACCCTAAGTGATTATTGATTCTCGGATTAACTCGCATGAATAGCAAATCTCCTATTTTTACTGCACAATCTGATGTCGCTCTTCGTATTCACGTAGATCGCGCAGTTCGCCATTATTTTGCACAATTGCAAGGCGAGCAACCATCTCAAGTTTATGACATGGTTTTAGCAGAAATGGAGAAACCTCTTTTATCTGTAGTGTTAGAATATACACGTGGCAACCAGACTCGCGCTGCTGAGATTCTAGGCCTTAACCGTGGTACTTTACGTAAAAAGTTGAAAGCTCACGGTTTAATGAGTGAATAAATGATAAAATGCTTGCGGCTTCCGCGGGCATTTTTTTTACCTGCTATTTAGCTTTTTTGTTTTAATTCTTGATAACTGTGACTAAATCATGACTATTAAACGCGCATTAATCTCTGTTTCTGATAAAACAGGCATTGTTGAATTTGCCCAAGACCTTGTTGCTCTAGGGGTAGAAATTTTATCTACTGGCGGTACTTATAAGTTGTTACGTGACAACAATATTGCTGTAGTCGAAGTTTCAGAGCACACTGGTTTCCCAGAGATGATGGACGGACGTGTAAAAACACTTCATCCGAAAATCCACGGTGGTATCTTGGCTCGTCGTGGTCTAGATGAAGCTGTGATGGCTGAACACAACATCGATGCGATCGATTTAGTTGTGGTAAACCTTTATCCATTTGCTGCAACTGTTGCAAAACCTAACTGCTCACTTGCTGATGCGATTGAAAATATCGACATCGGTGGTCCAACGATGGTTCGTGCTGCTGCGAAAAACCATGCGTCTGTAGGTATCGTTGTAAATGCATCTGACTATGCGACTGTAGTTGCTGAGCTTAAAGCTGAAGGCTCACTTTCTTATGCAACTCGTTTTGACTTAGCAGTTAAAGCATTTGAACATACTGCTCAGTACGACGGTATGATCGCATCTTACTTAGGCGCTCGCGTTGGTAAAGAAGAAGGTCAAGCTGATCAATTTGCACGTACATTCAATACGCAATTAAATAAAGCTCAAGATTTACGTTACGGTGAAAACCCACATCAATCTGCTGCATTCTATGTTGACCCTGCTGCAACTGAAGCCTCTGTTTCTACTGCTAAACAGTTGCAAGGTAAAGAATTATCTTATAACAACATTGCAGATACTGATGCAGCACTTGAATGTGTTAAATCATTTGCGAAACCTGCATGTGTAATCGTGAAACACGCTAACCCATGTGGCGTTGCAGTCTCTTTAGACGGTATTAAAGCTGCATATGACCTTGCATATGCAACTGATCCAGAATCTGCATTCGGTGGCATCATTGCGTTTAACCGTGAATTAGACGTTGCAACTGCACAAGCTATTGTTGATCGTCAATTTGTTGAAGTGATTATTGCACCAAGCGTTGCTGAAGGCGTACTTGAAGTAACGGGCGCGAAGAAAAACGTACGTGTACTTGTATGTGGTGAATTACCAGCTATTGACGAACGTGCTCCACAAATGGACTACAAACGTGTAAACGGTGGTTTACTCGTTCAAGATCAAGACTTAGGTATGATTACTAAAGATGATCTTAAAGTTGTGACGAAACGTGCCCCAACTGAACAAGAAATTGATGACATGATCTTTGCTTGGAAAGTTGCGAAATACGTTAAATCAAACGCGATTGTTTATGCTAAAAACCGTCAAACGATTGGTGTGGGCGCAGGTCAAATGAGCCGCGTAAACTCTGCTCGTATTGCTGCGATCAAAGCCGAACATGCAGGCTTAGTCGTTGAAGGTGCAGTAATGGCATCTGACGCATTCTTCCCATTCCGTGATGGCATTGATAACGCTGCTAAAGCAGGTATCAAATGTATCATCCAACCGGGTGGTTCAATGCGAGATGAAGAAACGATTGCTGCTGCTGACGAAGCAGGTATTGCAATGGTGTTCACTGGCATGCGTCATTTCCGTCATTAATTAATGGTTCGTGTCATGATGACTTCTCATAAGTCACCTATAACACTGATAAGAGATTTTTAATCTTGCCTAAAGTCCTCTTCTATTCATTTAGTTGAGGACTTTATGTCATTTTCGATTCATGGAGTATGAACCGATGAATATTTTAGTTTTGGGTAATGGCGGTCGTGAACATGCGTTAGCATGGAAAATCGCTCAAGATGAAAAAGTAGCTAAAGTTTTTGTTGCACCGGGTAATGCGGGCACAGCAACTGAACCAAAATGTGAAAATGTAGCACTTAACATTTTAGATAACCCTGCCATTATCGACTTTGCAAAAAATAATGCCGTGGACCTGATTGTTGTCGGTCCTGAAGCACCGCTTGTAAATGGTGTAGTCGATGCTTGTCGCGCTGCAGGTGTGAAAATTTGGGGTCCTACCCAATTTGCAGCGCAATTAGAAGGCTCTAAAGCATTTGCGAAGCACTTCCTGAAACGTCACAACATCCCAACGGCTTTCTATGACGTGTTCACAGAAGTCGATGCTGCTAAGGCATTTGTTGAGAAAAATGGTGCGCCGATCGTGATCAAAGCTGATGGTCTTGCTGCTGGTAAAGGCGTGATCGTTGCGATGACCAATCAAGAAGCATTCGATGCAATTGATGACATGCTTGCAGGCAACAAATTTGGTGATGCAGGTTCACGCGTTGTCATCGAAGAGTTCTTGGCAGGTGAAGAAGCATCTTTCATTTGTATGATTGATGGCGACAACATTTTACCTATGGCAACTTCACAAGATCACAAACGTATCTTTGAAGGTGACCAAGGTCCTAACACTGGTGGTATGGGTGCTTACTCTCCTGCTCCTGTTGTAACGGCTGAAGTTTTTGAAAAAACCATGAATGAAGTGATGCGTCCTACCGTTGAAGGTATGAAAAAAGACGGTCACATTTATACAGGTTTCTTATACGCTGGCTTGATGATTGATGAACAAGGTCAACCAAAAGTGATCGAGTTTAACTGTCGTTTTGGTGACCCTGAAACTCAACCGATCATGATGCGTTTAAAATCATCTTTAGTTGATTTAGTTGAAGCAGGTATTGAAGGTAAACTTCCTGCAGAAGCTGAATGGGATGAGCGTAAAACTGTCGGTATCGTACTTGCATCCAAGGGCTACCCTGAAACCTCTAGCAATGGCGATGTGATTTCTGGTTTAGATACGGAAATGGCAGATGCGAAAGTGTTCCATGCAGGTACGAAAGCCAATGAGAATGGTGACATCGTAACTGCTGGTGGTCGTGTCCTTTGCGTGACTGCACTTGGTAATACCATTGGTGAAGCACAAGCAAAAGCTTTAGAGCTTTGCCAAAAAGTAACGTTTGACGGCGTTCAATACCGTAAAGATATTGGTTACCGCGCGATTGCTCGTGAAAATGCTTAATACAGTTTAAGTATTAAAAAACCCCGCTTTGTGCGGGGTTTTTAATTAATTTCTTAAAGTTCAATTGATGTTTTATCATCTAATTCATCAAGATAATGATTGACTGATTTTCTAAAATCTAATGGTTTAGCAATATATGGAATTGGGGCATTAGAACCACCAGTTCCTCTAACAATAATTGAACCAAAATTAAATATGCGACCTAGGATACCTTGATCTACACCAAGACTCTCTACACGATTGATTTTAAGTTCAATTGTATTACGGCGAATTAACCCAGTTTTAGCAATAATCCTTCTATTCGTTATAGCTAGCTCTGTGGTCCATACGTTAATAATAGCTACTAAAATAAAAATTAGACCAATTCCAGCCATAGGTAACAATAATACCCCTATAATAATATAGCCAATTTGAGACATCCAAGACACATGTGCCCTTTCTAATATTTTTTCGTCTCTAGCTAGATTAGACTCAATGTAACTACCCATCACTACCTCATAATTATAAATTGTGCTTAATATTAGGATTTATTGAAAATATTTATATTGCTTGCAACAATATCTAACATTCCAATTCATTTCAACAAATACACAATAATTAATAAATAGTTAAATCATAATCTAAAGTAGTCCTTAAACCCTTAGAAAGAGCTTTTCCTTATTCCTGATTTACTTTAGGATGCAGCTTTACCATCATCTTAGAATATCCACGAACAAAATTAGACTGAACAATCTCAGGTGTTTCAAGCACTTCAATTCTGTCATAACGTTTGAGAATCTCCTCCCAAAGAATAGTCAATTGCATCTCAGCCAAACGACTACCCATACAGCGATGAATTCCATAACCAAATGATAGATGTTTTTTCACATTTTCACGATCAATACGAAATTCATCCGCATTTTCAAACACAGTTTCATCACGGTTAGCAGACGCATACCACATAACAACTTTGTCACCTTTGCGGATATACTGACCTTTATAAATTAGATCTTGAGTCGCTACACGGCGCATATACGCCAATGGTGTCTGCCAACGAATAATCTCACTAACCATATTAGGCAACAGATCAGGATTATTCTTCAGCTTGTCTAATTCCTGAGGGAACAAATGCATTGCATAAACCCCGCCCGACATCGAGTTACGAGTCGTATCATTCCCGCCTACGATTAATAATGCCAAATTCCCCAGAAACTCTAATGGCCGCTGAATCAGATCCTTTGTTTCATCACTCCGAATAAGCATACTCATCAAGTCAAAGCTTGAAGCCTCACCTGCTTCTATACGTGCAGCCTTATCATGCCAAAGTTGTGACAAATCTCTCACCATCTCTTTTAGACCATCAAAAGTATTTTCAATGGTCATCGTGCCGCCTGTCGTACCTGGGGATGAAGATGCAATTTCAGACCAATAGACCAATTTACGGCGTTCTTCGTAAGGGAAATCTAGCAATGTTGCCAACATTCTTGAGGTCAGCTCAATTGAAACTCGATCTACAAAGTCGAAAGCTTCATTTAAAGGCAAGTGATCAAGTACGTCTTGGGTACGTGTCCGAATCAAGCTTTCCATGTCTTTTAAGTTTTTAGGTACAAAAACCCCCTGCACAGCTTTACGCTGAATATCATGCTTCGGTGGATCCATCGCAATAAACATTTCAAGCTCTAAACCTTGCGGTTGCTCACCCAACATAATGATCGGTTCTGAAGAGAAGAGCTGATGATTTTTATCAACGTACATGACATCTTCGTACTGTGTCATCGACCAAAAAGGACCAAATAAACTGTTTGATTGATAATGTATCGGCGCATCTTTCCGTAATCGCTTAAAAGTATCCTTCCATACACCTTGCTTGTATAAAAAAGGGCTACTGACATCAAGCTCTTGTAAGGGGCAAACATTTGGATCTGGAAGTTGAATTTCTTCAATTTGATCAAAATCAGGATTCTTAAATAGGCTACTTTTTAATTTATGGTATACATGGGCAGCTTTGATGTGATTTTCTAAGGGAATATAGCGAGCGCTAAAATTCACCAAATCTACTCGAACAGCATTCATTTTTTTGACTAAATTATTCATGACAATGTGTCCTATGTGATCTCATCTTTAAATTTATATTCAGCCTTTATTCCATTAAGCTGATGATCTGTGTTTGAGCATAGAATTTAAAAAATACAGAATCAGGTCATTTTTTGACATTAATAAGTCATTTTTTGACATTATTTTAATTCAAATTAGCAGCTCTAATGAGGCTAGATTTAAGAAAGATCAATATCACGCTATCTGGACTTGAGTATGATGTCTAAAGGAATAGAACATAGCAATCAGGACGATAATGCAATTCGGGCATTGATTCCCTGCGCATATGTCAGAATTATTGCGCAACAATTGGGAGGTGGGCTGCGTGTATTCCCAACTTTATTGAATGGCACATGTCTGACTGCTGAATTTATTCAACAGGAAGATTCCCGGATTTCAGCATCTGATTTTATTCGTATATTTGACAATGCATTGAACATGGCAGATGTTCCCGACTTCGGTTTAGAACTTGGACATCGCCTTAAACCAACGACTCATGGCGCAATGGGCTTTTTGATGCACAGTTGCCCAAACCTTTATGCTGCACTTGAAGCGATTCAACATTATCTACCTACTCGAATTGGATTTGCAGAAGTCATTCTCGAAATGCGTGATCAGCAGATGAATTGTAAAATTCAATTTAATATCGATTGCTCCACCCTTGTATATCAAAGCATGATCGAGTCTTGCATGGTGGTATTTAAAGAGTGTGCTGAATTTATTTTAGGTAAGCCATTAACTGAGGCGAAGTTGCTTTTTAGCTATCCTAAACCTGCTTACCATGCTGCTTATACAAAAATTTTTCAATGTGATTTCACATTTTCACAATCTTTTGATGGCATTCAGATACCTTTATCTGTGTGTAAAATCCCGAATGCTTCAGCAAGTCAGGAGAACTATCTCATTGCAAAAAAACAATGTGAAAATGTACTTAAGGATCTTCTTACACCCCAAAATACTTATCAGTTTCGTGTAAAAAAAATACTGATTGAGCATTTATCAGATCCCAAAAATGAATCTGAGATTGCCGCTTCATTATTCATGAGCAAACGAACCTTAGCTCGTCATTTAGAAAAAGAAGGTTTAACCTTTAAAGAGGTCAAAGATCAGGTGCTTGCACAGCAAAGTGCTTATTTTCTTGAGCATACGCAACTCACGATTGAAACAATTGGTATGCTTCTTAATTATCACGATGCCTCAAATTTCAGACGTGCATTCAAGCGTTGGTTTGGTATGACCCCTAGCCAATATCGGCAGAAATACAATAATGATCTTACCAAGCAAATTTCTAAATTAAATTAAATGCATATTTTTCATATTGATATATTAAATCATTATAAGGTGTTCGGCTGATAACGGGTCTTTCTAATTTTAAACACTCAAATTATAAGTATGATATTTAAAGTTTATTTATACATTCTCATAAATTGTATATGACGCTTTATGCTAAGCTAGTTCATTAACATCACTATATTGAATAAAAAAAAATTGTTATCATCAACCAACTTTTTTGTTATCAATGCTTAAATAATTGATAGCTAAATACCGAATTATCTCTAACAGATGAATAGCTTGAAGTGCTCTTGAAACAAGGACAGTTCATTTCACTATTCACCTCACTGCATATGTAAGTTGAAGATCGTTTCAACATACTCAGGAAATATCATGAAGAAAATTCTTGGTTTAGTTTTGGGCCTATCAGTGGGTATCGCTGGATGCTCAAAACAAGATGCTCCAGAAACCGCTGCAAACAACACGAATAAAGATTCAGTTCAAACCATTACAATCGCTTCTACAGGTTCAGATGCAGATATCTGGAAGTTCATTGCAAAATTGCCAGAAACTGAAGCTGCAGGTTTAAAGTTAGATGTTAAAAACTTTACTGATTATGTTTCAATGAACACTGCGGTAGCCAATAAAGAGATTGATATCAATGCCTTCCAATCATATGCATATATGGTTGCATACAATGATGCCAATACTCAAAAAATTGCGCCATTATCTACGACTTATCTTGAGCCAATGGGGATTTACTCAAGCAAAGTTAAAAATTTAAATGATTTCAAAACAGGTTCGACCATTGCAATTCCAAACGATGGTGCTAATGAATCACGTGCCCTTTTATTATTGCAATCTGCTGGTTTAGTAAAGTTAAAACCTCAATTTGACAATGTCAAAGGCACTACTTCTGATGTAACTGAGAATCCTAAACAAATCACCATCAAACCGATTCAAATGGCAACTGCGGTACGTGTGAAAGATGAAGTGGATGCCATTGTATTAGGCAACACCTTAGCAATGGAAGGTGGTTTGAACGTATTAAAAGATGCGATCTACTACGAGCCAATCGATCAAAGTACAAAAATGAATGTGAATGTATTGGCTGTAGCTGAAGGGCGTCAGAATGATCCTGTATTGCAAAAGGTAGGTCAGCTATATCATACAGATGCAGTTAAGCAATATGTGAAAGAAAACTTTGGTGGCACTAAGGTTAATGTTGATAAACCAACAACATATCTCACAGAAGCTCAATAATTCTAGACTTCTGTATTTTTAACAGGCAAATTTAATTTGCCTGTTTTTCATTTTTAATAGTTCTTGACGTTATGATTGAATTTAAAAATATTAGTAAACATTATCAGCTTAAAGGCCAAACTATTCACGCCTTAGACATTATTAATCTGACGATTCCAGATGGAAGTATCTTCGGAATTATAGGCTATAGTGGTGCAGGTAAAAGTACACTGATCCGTTTGATCAATTTACTAGAAAGACCCAATCAAGGTCAAATGATCATCCACGGTCAAGATTTCACTGCTTTGAGCGCTTCAAAATTACGTCAAGAACGCGCCAATATTGGTATGATTTTCCAGCATTTCAATTTACTACAAACCAAAACCGTTGCAGCCAATATTGAAATGCCAATGAAACTCCTTGGCTGGAGTAAAGCTGAGCGTCTAAAACGCTTAGATGAGCTACTTGAGTTTATCGATTTAAAACATAAACGCGATGCTTTTCCAGATGAGCTTTCTGGTGGTCAAAAACAGCGTGTAGGTATCGCTCGGGCACTTGCCAATCATCCAAAAATTCTACTCTGTGACGAAGCAACATCAGCGCTTGATCCTCAAACGACAAAGTCTGTACTTGCCCTTTTGAAAAAAATTAATCAAGAGCAAGGAATCACCATTGTTATGGTTACGCATGAAATGGATGTTATTGAGTCGATTTGCGACTTTGTTGCAGTTATGGAACAAGGCAAAGTGATTGAACACGGTAGTACTCTCGATATCTTTAGTCAACCTCAACACCCGACGACCAAAACATTTATTCAAACTGTTTTACAGCAGCAGTTACCTATCAATATTTTAAATAATTTAGAAAATCAAAATCACCACAGTATTTATAGCTTGCAGTTCTTAGGAACTTCAGCACAAGAAACTGTTGTACAAGCTGCCATCAAACGATTTGATATTAGTCTCAATATTTTATTTGCCAACATGACCGAAATTAATGGCGCTGTGATTGGACAAATGTTTGTGCAATTACTGGGTGATCCAGACATTATTCAAGAAACCATCAGCTTTTTCCAACAACATGGCGTTAAGGTTGAACAATCAGGAGTACGTGCATGAGAGATATGATTGTTCAATGGCTAACAGAAATTACTGAACCTTTTTGGAAAAGCTCGCTTTCAATTGATCAATTTGTGACAGCCCTACAAGAAACCTTCCATATGGTTTTCTTTGCAATGCTATTCGGTACGATTTGGGGTTTAATTCAAGGGATAACCCTACTTGTTACACGACCAAACGGGATTTTAGCCAATCGTGTGATTTATTATGGATTAAACCCTATTGTGAATGCATTACGCTCCCTCCCGTTTATTATCCTCCTGATCGCGGTTATTCCACTGACAAAAATGATTGTGGGTACTTCTATTGGGACATGGGCAGCTATTGTTCCTTTAACCATTTATGTAGGACCTTATATTGGTCGTTTGGTCGAAACCTCACTACTTGAAGTCAACGAAGGCATCGTGGAATCAGCGCAAGCTATGGGCGCAACACCCCTACAAATTATTTTCAAGTTTATTCTACCTGAGGCACGCAGTTCCCTCATTCTCAATTTAACTACAGCTGCAATCAGCTTAATTGGTGCAACAGCCATGGCTGGCGCGGTCGGTGCAGGTGGCATTGGTGATCTTGCGATCTCCTATGGTTATCAACGCTTTGATACCAGTGTCGTTATACTCACCGTTATTGTGCTTTTAGTATTAGTTCAATTGGTGCAAATGACAGGTGAAAAACTCGCCAAAATGCGATAGTAAATTTAAAAAAAGATCTCAAATGGGATCTTTTTTAATATCAATCCATCCAAAGTGAAGCGATTTTTTCCATTAATTGCGCACGTAACGGCGCAGTTGGATTGCATGGATTACGCTTTGCTTCATGCTTATAAAACGCTTGCCATTCGCGTATCATTTCCAAACTAACACCTTGAGCTTTAAACTGATGGATGTCTTGCTTAGATACACTTTCCAAGCGTGCTTGAGCACCCTCTGGCCCTGTTGCCCAACCGATAACCCCTTGCCCAAAACTCGGAAGGCTCATTTGGTTAGGTGTTTGAGGAACCGCTTTACGTTCAATTGTCTCATTGACCTTACAGCTGCTTGGACGCTCGTATAATTGAGACTTTTGCAGTTGACCAACTTGAGAGTTCTGCATACAACCAACAAGAACAATCGAACTCATCACTGCGCTGATGCAAGCACTCAATCTCACTTTTATCTTCATTTACTTTTTACTCGAAATTTGTTCATCAGATCAGATAATCTTAAGCTAACAACAATGCACCTCATCAAATTCGACATCAATATTTACAATACATCGCTGTTTAAAATTTGGGTGAATTTTACAATTTGATAAGCTTGATCTAGGATGAGATCAAATAAGTCACATGTTTTAGGATCGTTTAGGATGCGTTATCAAGTTCGCGTAATTGATGTTAACAATGCGCTACAAAACTATATATGGATTATTGAAGATACTGAAACCCAAGAAATTGCAGTGGTAGACCCTACAGAAGCCAATTTGGTGGTCAACTATTGTGACTCGCATGGTTTAACACTTAAGCAAATATGGCTTACCCACTGGCATAAAGACCATATTGGTGGTGTGCCAGAGTTAATCGCGGAAAAAAATATTGAAGTTTATGGTCCACGCGAAGAATTATCTAAAATTCCATTTATCAGTTGTCCACTCAATCATAATGATGAATTTTATTTTAATGACTTAAAACTTGACGTCATCGCTGTTCCTGGCCATACCTTAGGTCATATCGCAATATTTGCAGATGAAATCGACAGTTTATTCTGTGGAGATACCTTATTTGCAATGGGATGTGGACGCCTTTTTGAAGGAACGGCTGAACAAATGTATCAATCACTTAACCGACTGTCAGCGCTCCCTCCAAGAACTCAAGTCTACTGTACCCATGAATACACGCTCTCAAATGCACAATTCGCTTTACAAGTAGAACCTGAGAATAAGGCACTACAAGAACGATTTGAACAAGTTCAGAAACTTCGAGATCAAAATCAAATAACCTTACCTTCCACCATTGAAATTGAACTTGAGACCAATCCTTTCTTGCGCGTCAACAGTGCTGAAGAATTTAAACGTATTCGGGAAATGAAAGATAATTTCTAAATTTAGCATTATCTGTTCAAATTACAGATGTTTATTACTGAGCGATATTCGCTCAGTTTTTAAACCCTTCAGACAATACATTCTCTTCTTTATCTTAAAGCTTTAACAACATGATCAAATTCTGTCTTTTAATTGCATGAAATATATACATTTCTATAGAATTAAAATATATTTACATTAATTTAGGTTCAAACCCTTTAAAAACAACATCATTAACCTTATTAATATTTCATTAGTCAAAGGAGTTGTCTCATGAAGAAAGTGGTCAAAGCAAAAAATTTAATTGCATTCAGAATTTGGTTAGAAAAATTAGGTTATTCCGTTCGAAATTTAAAGGATAACCAAGGCTTCACTTTCAGTTTTAAAAAAGAATATGGTTTAGTGACATGTGACTTATCTGGAAATACGTTGGCAATGCAATTAGGTGAAGAATTCGAGGATCACTTGAAGGCTTAATTTCAGCTTAATTCAAAGGAATGAATACTGAATAGATCATTTAAATATTAATATCGCCTCTTTGTAGGCGATTTTTTTATGTTTAGATATTTCAGCCTGTATTGATATAAAAATATAGGCAATAAAAAAGCAAGGTATCAAACCTTGCCTTAATATGGTGGGGACGGAGAGACTCGAACTCTCACACCTTGCGGCGCTGGAACCTAAATCCAGTGCGTCTACCAATTTCGCCACGTCCCCTTTGAATACTCAATTATATTACTGAGCTTCATAAAACTTGGCAGAGGATCAAGGATTCGAACCTTGACGAACGGTTTTGGAGACCGTCATGCTACCATTACACCAATCCTCTATTTCACTTACTTCGGTCATTCCACCTAGTAAATTACTTGGTGGGGACGGAGAGACTCGAACTCTCACACCTTGCGGTGCTGGAACCTAAATCCAGTGCGTCTACCAATTTCGCCACGTCCCCGATGGCTGTGTATATTATAGAGATCATTATCTCATGACAAGCCCTTTTTTTGAAAAACCTTATTGTTTGACTAAATATAAAACAATTATCCATTTTACTGGTTTTTCTTTAGACAAATTCGCTTAATATCTGTTTTAATTGATAAATATTGTCCAATCTTTGTGATTTATTCTTCATCAACATCTGCTGGAGTACTGGTGTTAAGTCAGAAAAAGGCCTAATAATTTCAACTTTTAATTGCTCACAATGCCATTTTGCCCAATCTATATAGCTTTTTTTACGGATTGAGTACTGATTTAACCATTCTAACCAAATAATACCGAGTGCATATATATCTGATGCTTGTGATTTTGACTCACCATGAAACAACTCAGGCGCCATATACCTTGGTGTTCCATGTGTAGAAACTTGAGGATGGCACTCAAAGTGAAACATCTGTTCAAAATCAATTAATTTGGGTTGACCATTCAATATTCTAAAATGTTCTCTTTTAAGATCTGCATGAACCCATCCTTGCTCATGAATCGATAGTAATGCATCTAGACTATGTAATAATAAATTGACCACATTTGAAAACTCATTGTGTGGGAAGGTCTGCATTTGAGTATAGACAGAATTTTCTACTTCAAATAGCGGCGCCGCATTTTCAATCAGAATCAATGATGAAGAATCATATTTTGATGTAGGTGTATTGAATCTACTGTTTTCGTCATACACGATCTCAAACGGCACTAAGATCTTTGAAGAGCGAGTACTGAGTGATTGGTAGTGTTTTATCTCATTGTCGAACCACTGCTCATGCTGTGAACTGATACCCTGCTGTTGTCGCTTAACCCAATACGTTTGGTCATCTATTTCGATACAATAAATTAGACGACCATACTGCTGACTTTGTTCAGAATTAACTGGTTGCCTGAGCAGAGGCTGAATGGTTTGCCACTGTAGATTGTTTTTCAAGAGATTCATTTTGCTGTTTCAGTTGCGTCAGCATATCCAAACAGTGTTCAATGGTTTTTCCTATACGCGCATGTGTTTCAATACTGGACAGTTTTGACCAAGTTGCCCGTTCCCCTTCTCTTTGAAGGACTTTAAACAAATGAGGTCGCGGATTTTGTAACATATAATGATAATGTCGCAGACTATAATTACCTACAATATTTAAATCACCATAATAACGCTGATCAACAATACCATAACCGTGATCCAATAGTCGTCTAATCGTCGGCACACTGCCCATTCGGTCACGAGTGAAATTCATGACATCCATCGCAATCGTTTTACCATGTTTACGCACTAAACGTTGCGGCCAGCTGAGTAGATCTGTTCTAAAACGCTCCGCATCACTTTGCATGAATGGCACAATATGTGGATTCACCTGACTGGCAATGGTGTAATTAATATTGTAGAGACGAGCCATTTTCTCTTGTGGAAAATCACTTCTCACACTGCCATCCACCCAACGAATACTTGCCAAGTATGGTGTATGCACCCCATCATAACGCTTACTGGTCAGTCGTACTGGAGGAAATAAGATAGGAACCGCACATGATGCCAATACTGCACTCCACACCAGTAAATCTGGTGCAGTATATTTATTCATGATACGAGCATCTTCCTGAGCGACATCATAAGGTGCAACACTGATATTGATATCAAGTCCAGACTTTTCATACGCTTCTTGAAATGTTAAGTCCCCTAAATTTTCCACTAAAAATTTCTTAAGATATCGCACATCAGCAATACCACCATTTCCTCTAAGCAACTCTTTGAAACTTCTGAAATGGAATGCCTCGCTATAAAAGCTCTCTCCTGTCAGCAGCTGATCAATATCTTTTTGATCAGAAACGCCTAACATCGCCGTCATTAACGCACCAGCACTCGAACCTGATAAAACTTTCGGCATCAAATCTTGTTCCATCAGCGCCTTACACACGCCTGTATGAAACAAACCTAATGAGGCCCCACCCGAAAACATCATTGCTGGTTGACCATAGGTCAGTTGACAATTTTTAAAAAAATCAAATTTTTCTTGATGTGTCAAACCTGAACATTCATCCGAAGCGATATAAATTAAACTCTGTGAAACCTCTTCGATATAGTCCTCAATAAGTTTTTTAGTGCCAATATATGTTTGTGTGAACAGCATAGGATGACCAATATTGGCGACATCATGACTCAAGCCTTCTCGCAAAATATAGATAAGATCAAACACACGATGATTCAGCTTGTAACGGCGTAAGAGATTTAAACGATGCGATATAATTTCAGCATCAAAATAGGGTGAAGTATTATCAAACTTCCATTCCTGAGCGCCCGTCTCCTCATCCAGCTTTAAGGCAATGTCTTTCCACTCTTCATAGCTCTCCGTACGTTCAAGCTCATGTTGCATTTTTTTAATTCGATATGCTTGATGCGGATTAATTTGACTACGATTGCCTAAAATCATTGAGCTAGTCCTTTGATTTTTATTAGTTCAATTAGTTTTGTTCAGTTTTTAAACTATGCAAAAAAAGCACAAAATAATCAACTTAATAAAATTTATTTCTTGTATCGACCAGTCAGCATAGATTTATACCTTAGATCAGTTCACATCGCTGTCGTCATCATGTAGATTAAACTTGATTTTATTGAATTGTATTTCACAAACAACTATGGCGACTCTAGAACTACCAGATCAACTGTTAACAAAAATTTCTCAACTTATTGATCAGCTTAATCACACATTATCTGAACCGAGTCAGAAAATTGATTTCTCAGCACTAGGATACAAATGGCAAAATAAACGGCTGATCCCCATTCAAAAACCTAAAATAATTCATCTTGATGATTTAAAAGGTATCGAAAAACAAAAAGAAAAAATACTGCAAAACACTGAACAATTTTTACAAGGCTTACCTGCAAACGATATTTTATTGACAGGATCTCGTGGAACCGGAAAATCATCTATTGTGAGATCTTTACTGTCTAAATATGCTGACCGTGGTTTACGCATCATTGAAATTGAGCGTGATAATCTGTCAGACCTACCAGAAATACAAAAAATTATTGAAGGTCGTCCTGAAAAATTTATCGTGTATTGTGATGACTTAGCCTTTAATGCTGAAGACGAAAATTATCGTAGTTTAAAAAGTGTGTTAGATGGTTCACTAGAGTCAGGTTCTGGCAACTTTATTATTTATGCGACCAGTAACCGCCGCCACCTACTCCCAGAATTTATGCATGAAAACACCCCGATCACTAAAGTGGACGTGCCTCAATATACTGAATTACATCCGCAAGAAGCGATCGAAGAAAAAATCTCATTGTCTGATCGTTTTGGTCTTTGGCTTTCGTTCTACCCTATGGATCAAAATCTTTATTTAGAGATTGTAGAGCACTATTTAAAAAAATCTGATATTGAAATGACGCCTGAAGTACGTGTTGAGGCGCTACGTTGGTGCCAAGCCAGAGGTCAACGCTCAGGTCGTTCCGCATTCCAATTTTCAAAACATTGGATCGGCTCTACTCAATTAAAGCGTGATTAAGCATTTACATCAGCTTCTGCAATAAGAAACTAAGATGGAAAAACGTCTTAGTTTCTCGACTTTTACTCTTTAATCTAAGTTATTAGCTTTTATTACGATAAAAGTTAATAAATTATTCATGAATAATTATAAAGATAAAATTAACAATTTAACTTATTGCTCTCTATCGATATCAAAAAATTTTAAATCAAAAAATCGCGAATATTACTTTAAGTTGTAAATTTAAATAAAATTTATTATATAAATAAAAATTAAAAAAATAATGTAAATTTAAAACAATATAACATAACAACCATTTTTTGTTTTTCGAAAAAATTAATGTAACCCAAACTTAACAATTCAAAAATAGTATGAGGGACGCAAATAATTATAGAAAAAGGCTGCATCCATGCTTCAAATTAAAAAATATAGTAACCAACATACACAATTCCCAGAAGTTCAAAATATATTAAAAACGCTTCATCAAGCGATCTTCATGACACCAGAGGGTTGTGATTTGAATGACATTGCTCAAGCCTATGCCCCCGATGATGCTGCAAGCAAACGGGTTTTGATCTATTTTGATGAAGAAAAACCTGTTGGATTTTTATGTATGCAACGTTATGAAGTCAAAAAGTTTGACAAGACAATAAATGTTTTTCGTGGTCAAGCAGGTCTTCTTAGCGCCTATCGAAAATCAAATCTGTTAAAATTCCAATACATTTATTTCATTATTTCTCAAATGCTCCGCCACCCAGCACCATCGTATTTTTTTGCTGTGTGTTTACATCCCTCAAGTTATCGTGCAATTACACGATATGCTTTCAAAAAAAATACATGGCCTACTCGCTTAAACCTCGATAACAATACAGAAATGCAAGACCTTTGCACCCTATTCTCTCAGCAATTCAATTATCAACTCTCAAAATCTGGCCATGTTTTTATTTATAACGATGGCCTTGGAGGAACACGCGGTTGTAAGCATGAACACGATAACATGAATGAGGATGCTGCATTTTTTTTGAATCACAATGCCGGATATATTAATGGTGATGGTATGTTAGTGATTGCCAAAATCACTGTCTTTGAGGTGTTTTACCGTTTAACGTGTCACACTTTGGGTAAAATGAATCGCAATAAATATATTCAATGGACAAAACAGCGACAACAATAGTCCCGCTTTAAACGCATCTAGCACATATTGCTCACCACAATGTTGCTTAATCATCAGTAAGAATGCATCACAGGACAGTACACCTGTGGTGCTAATTGCTGCTTGTGGTTGATGTCTTCCAAAAAGCTGTAGAAAAATGATGGAAAACATCCCTCGAATCATATCCACAATTAAAGCTTGAACTGCCAATAAGGGATTTAGTTTTTGTGAAATCATCGCAGCAGACAGACTTGCCCAACCGAATCCAGAAAGCAATAAAGCACTTTCCTTCCAAATTATCAGCATAAAGCAGGCAAATATTGTATTTGCCAATACCATTATGATTGGGAGTTTAAAATCATGCCATTGCAATGTTTTGATGTTAGAGGCTGATATAAAAACTCCGATCAAAAATAGAATAATGTAGATCAGAACGTTTTGAATACTTAAAGCTATTTGCTCATTTATTAAATCCATTCGATAAGTGAAGATCCCTCCCACAAACACCAAAATAAGCAAAAGATATACTGTCAATATTTTAATGATATCCTTAATTTGGATTGTTTTACGTTTGCTGTTTTCCTGCTGTTTCTTCTTATAAAATAGTGAACTAAACCAGTAAGTAAATGCGCATACCCCGAGTGCGAGAATAACTAGCTTGCTCAAAACAGCTTTAGGATTTTCTAATGCGAGTAGGTTTGGCGCTGCGTAAACAGTGCAAAAAAATATAAATAAAATCAGGGCTAAAAAAAATACTTGTTCAATGTACTTGTTGGGATGAAATTTACGACCATATAGATAGCCAAAAATGATGATGATAAGATCCAATCAGACTTCCAAAATTATTTTTATACGTATCGCTTAGATTAATTCATAGATATAAAACTTATATGACAAAATGTTTCTTATAGAGCATCGTCATGTCTAATCATTTGTGTCTGCTAGATTTTAAGTTTAAAACTTAATTTCGCCCCGCTATCGTCCATAGTCTAATTCGTTGTTTTGATTTCTAATACAGTTCAATTTCAATCTTTCACGTGTTTAGCACATCTCTTTAAAACAACTAATCACATTTTTAAAATATCACTCACAATTCTATAATCGTTTTTCATTTGAGATCACCTAATATATTTTTAAAACTACAAAAGAGAATGTGATGGCTTACAATCATAAAGACCTCGATAACATCCCACGTAGAAGCTCTCGTGTTAACTCTCAAAGTTTTGATTACTCTTTGGACTTTAAAAAAATTAATTTCAGAGAGAGACCGGAACTCTATCGAATTGGTCGTGGTGAACAGGGTGTATTACTCGTCGAACCCTACAAATCTGAAATTCTACCTTTTTGGAAATTTGCAGATGAAGATAAAGCTAGAGAGAGTTCTAATAAGATTTATCAACTCTTTCTGAAATATTTAGCAGTCGATGATTTTGTCGGTGCAGATATGGCTCGTAAATTTTTACAAATGGGTTATACCCGAGCGAGACGTTATGCCAACCATAAAGGTGGAAAAAAATATAAAGGTCCTGTACCTAATGACAAAAAGGTTTAAGTGGTGCTCACGGGCGTGAAGAACTACCACGCCAACAAGAAGACGCTATTAAGGCTGCAGCAGCACGAATTTTTAAAGTGAAATGGGATGAAGCTAAACAGCATTCCCACTATATTGCATTAAAAGAACGATTTAAAAACTCAATTGCGAGTCAATAAATACATTCTCACACCATTTATAATACAAATAAAATTATTTGTTTAGTTTTTATTTACAATAATAAAATAGACAGTACAATAAAGTTTGCCAAAAAATGATCGCCATTTTTAGCATTTAATGATAAATAAATCACAAATAATGAGCATGCGCCATGATAACTAAATTTTTAAAATTGGGTTTAATCCTCTCGATGACCACTTTAACAACGACAACTTTTGCCCAACAACACACCGTTTCATTGGGTTATGCTCAGTCTGAAATTGAAAATGCGTTTGATATTCGTGGTGTTCACGCTCAATATCGCTATGAACTCGAGACTCCTTTAAGCGTTATGGCAACAATGTCGTATCAAACTGGTGATGAAACTTGGATTGAACCAGGTGAACGCCAAGATACAGATGTAAAGCATTTTTCTTTGCTAGCAGGCCCTGCATATCGTCTTAATGAGAATTTCAGTGTTTATGGTGTTGTCGGGATCGCGCATTCAAAAGTTGAAAGCTCATATCGCGCCTTGAACATATACGAAAACATGGATCTAAGTGAAACAGCGTTTGCATATGGTGTTGGTATTAATATTAATCCTGCTCCGCAATATGCGATCAATATCGGTTATGAAGGTACTAAAGTTGATGGGGCTAAATTTGATGGGTTCAACATCAGCGCAGGTTATCGTTTCTGATTCTGCTTGAATACATAGAGAATTAATAAGAGGCTTTTTGCCTCTTTTTTGTCAAAATCATTGGATAATGTTTATACATTATTTGGATAGCGATAAATAGACAAATCCTATATAGCTAGAGTAAGTCTTATTATTCTACTTAGGATGTTTCATGCAAAAAAGAAAACTTGGACAAACTGATTTATTCATCGCACCCATCGTCTTCGGAGGAAATGTATTCGGTTGGACGGTTGATGAAAAACAAAGTTTCAAAATTTTAGATGCACTGTATGAGCGTGGATTTAACACCATTGATACAGCAGACTTCTATTCCATTTGGGCACCAGGCAATCATGGTGGCGAGTCAGAAACAATCATTGGTAATTGGTTAAAACAAAATCCAAGTAAACGTGAAGACATCGTGCTATTTACTAAAGTCGGTTTAGATATGGGGATTCCCGGCCATCAAGGTTTATCTGAACGATGGATTATGCAAGCAGTTGAAGACTCACTTAGTCGTTTAAAAACAGATTATCTTGATCTTTATTTTGCACACTGGCCTGATGAAAACACACCTCATGAGGAAACATTATCAGTATTTTCAAAGCTAAAAGATCAAGGAAAAATTCGCGCCTATGGCACTTCTAATTTTTCAGCTGATCAATTAGACGCTTCTATTCAAGCTGCACAAAAGATTGGTGTGCAACATTATCAGGTTCTTCAACCTGAATATAATCTTTACGATCGCGATGTATTCGAACAAACACTGCAACCCATTTGTGAACGCCATCAAATTGGTGTAGTAAGTTTTTATAGTCTGGCTAGTGGATTTCTATCTGGGAAATATTCGTCATTAGACAATATTCAAGGGCGTCAACGTGCAGATACGCTTGTAAAATATTTTGATGAGCGAGGCTTAAACCTTTTAGATAAGCTCAGAGAAGTGGCATCGCGCCACAATGCGGCACCTGCTGAGGTAGCTTTGGCTTGGTTACTTGCGAAAAAGCATATTTCAGCACCAATCGCCAGTGCAACAAACCTTGAACAAATTACCCAATTTTCAAATGCAGTGAATCTTCAACTCTCACCAGAAGACATGCAAATTCTTTCAATAGTGTAAATATAAAAAAAAGAGGCTATAAGCCTCTTTTTTCTCGTGACCAAACATCTATGCTTCAGTCGGTTTTTTGAGTTCCGTCATCGGCCAACGTGGCGTCGTTGTCACGGCTAAGCCATCATGCTGTCCTGCTTTTAAGCGTTGATATCCAGCAAAAGCAATCATGGCGCCATTATCCGTACATAAAGCTGGTTCAGCATAATATACTTGAGCTTTTATTTTAGCTAAATCTGCTTCAAGACGTTCACGAAGACGCTTATTGGCACTCACACCACCAGCAATGACCAAACGCTTAAGACCAGTTTGCTTTAATGCTTTAACTGATTTTTTGACCAATGTATCAACAATAGCCTCTTGAAAACTCGCAGCAATATCAGCGTCTCGGTTTTCATCACCTAATTTTTTCATTTGGACAGAAACCGCTGTTTTTAAGCCACTAAATGAAAACTCCAAACCTTGATGCAACATAGGACGTGGAAATTCAAAAGCAGTGGCATCACCATGTTCAGCAAGTTTAGAGATATTTGGACCACCTGGATAAGGCAGCCCCATCATTTTAGCAACTTTATCAAATGCTTCACCCGCTGCGTCATCGATTGACTCACCTAAGATTTCATAATGTCCAATATCATATGCCGCCATTAATTGTGTATGCCCACCCGAGACTAACAAGGCGACAAACGGAAATTCCGGTGGAGTGGCTGATAAAAGAGGCGCCAACATATGTCCTTCCATATGATGCACACCAATGGCTGGTTTATTTAACGCAAATGCAAGCGTACGACCAAACAATGCTCCGGTCATGAGTGCACCCATTAGGCCTGGACCACGTGTATAAGCCACTGCATCAATCTCAGATTTTTTGATTTGGCTTTCTTCAAGTAATTGATTGATTAAAGGAATTAATTTACGAACATGATCGCGTGACGCCAATTCGGGTACCACTCCACCATATTCAGCATGCAATTTAATCTGACTATATAACACCTGTCCTCTTAAGCCGACTTCGCTGTCATAGAGTGCGAGACCAGTTTCATCACACGACGTTTCTAAGCCTAAAACGATCATTAAATTGCCTTTAACCCATTTCAAAATATTGCTAAAGCTATTATAGACTTGTGATATGAGATGTAAATGAGTAAAATACTGACCTTCACTTGTGACTTAGCGCAATTCGGTGCTTAGTCTTATCCATAAACTAGAGGATTCTTCATGCCACAAGTTAAATTGAAAGAAGGCGAACCAGTAGACGTAGCTATCCGTCGTTTCAAACGTTCATGCGAAAAAGCGGGTGTTTTAGCTGACGTTCGTAAACGTGAATTCTACGAGAAACCAACTCAAGAACGTAAGCGCAAAAAAGCTGCTGCTGTTAAACGCTACCAAAAGAAATTGGCGCGTGAATCAGTACGTACTACTCGCCTTTACTAAGATTAATTTGTGATTGACTGCTCGGATATATAAATGACTACTTTAAAAAACCAAATTACTGACGTTTTGAAAGCAACAATGCGTGCTAAAGAAATGGATAAGTTAACGGTGATTCGTAGTCTCCAAGCAGCAATTAAGCAAATCGAAGTCGATGAACGCGTAGAACTAGATGATAGTCGAGTTCTCGCGGTCATTGAAAAACAAATCAAGCAACGTAAAGAATCGATTAAAGCTTTTGAAAGCGCTAATCGACAAGACTTAGCTAGTAAGGAACAAGCCGAGGTTGAGGTTTTATCTCAATTTCTACCAGCAGCTATGACTGAGGAAGAACTTGATTCAATTATTGCGCAAACGATTGCTGCGCAACAAGCTACTAGCATGAAAGATATGGGTAAGGTGATGAATTCTCTACGTCCGATCATAGCCGGACGTGCCGATCCTGCACAAGTTTCGAGTAAAATTAAAGCTCAACTTTCTTAAGTTTTCGTATTATGTTTGATTTGGTCTATTTAATAATGTCATTAAATAGTCCAGTCTAAATCACGTATCCCCGATATTATTACAACAATACTTTTTAGTTTTTCACTTTCTGATTATTTAAGCTCACATTGAATATTATATCTTTGTAAAATCTGCATTTCTTTCGATTGCTTCACTTTCACAACAACATCCTGCTTACTCATTCTAGAGTAGGAAAATGGTAAATCCTTTCGATATTTATCCACCACCTGATAAAAGCCTTCGACATAAGTTCCAACAATGACACAATATCTTTGAGTCTGATCAACACTAAACTGTGTTGTATTTGGCGCTAGTGTTTTTAGAAAATGCCTCATATCGGCATTATATATTTGCGATACAACTTCAATCTCTTGTGTAAATTTAACAGGAAGTGTTTCCGCATGAGTGAACACACCCACCCCAAACAACATCATAAAAAATAGTGGCAATTTCATTATTAGATTCAATCACATAATTTAAAATATTTATTCATTCATCATTCTAAAACAATCTAACCATTAAGAATGAATAGTTTCAATAAAGTTAGGTTTGTATTCCTGGAAAAAGTCTTCATAAGGTGGCGGTATTTTCCCTTCAACCACAGAACCGAGCCTTAAACGTATAACGCCTGGTAAATCAAGCCGATGTGAATATAAAGGACTTCCACATTCACCGCAAAATACTCTTGCCTTTAACTCGGTATGAAAATAAGACTTAAGCACATCTTCACCAGAAATTAACTCGAAGTTTTCAAGCGGGATCGGGCTATTCCATGCAGTAAAACCGCCTTGAGCCAACTGACAGTGCTTGCAATAGCACAAGATACTTTTCTCAAGATCACCATGATAAATATATTGCACCTTTCCACATAAGCATTGACCTTTTATCATTTAAACCTCTTATAATTTTTGTTGACGTTCATCCTGCATCATCCGCAGTCTTTGATTGATGACTGCACTCATAGAGTTATTTTCCTTGGCTAAACGCTGAGCATGAATGAGTGAGCGAATCGCATTCTCTTCCGCTCCCTTCCAATATTCAACTTCAGCCCGATATCGCAATACATTTACAGTACGTAAAGGATTTTTAATATCTAAATTTGCCGCTTGTTGTCGAATGAACCATGCTTGCGTATCACGATTATTGATTTGGATAAATTTATTCGCCAACCTTTCAGCAGCAACAAAATTTCCCTGTCGAATATAAATTTCAGCTAATTTATAACTTAAAGCACGATTTTCAGGTGTTATTCGTTGGCGCACCAATATCGTTTCCTGCGCAGAATCAAATTGATTGGTCGCCAAGTAGATATCTGCTTGAATAAGCGCGATAAGCTGATGATTTGGCTGGACTTTCTTAGCAAGCTCAATTTCTTTTTGTGCTAGATCAAAATCACCACGCTTTAAATAAAAAGCAGACAGTGCAATTCTTCCAGCCAATGCATTTGCTCTCACCACTCCCTTTAACTGTTCCTCGTTGGTTTGATTGGTCACAACTGCGGTATACCACTTGATCTGATCAAACTCAGAGAGTGTGTTGCTATATGGAACTTTAGGAAGTTGATCTGCACGTAATCGAGCCTCGCTCATACGCTGAGTAGTCAAAGGATGTGTTAACCAAAAATCAGGAAGATAACTAATTTTTGGAGTCGCACGATTCATGGTTTCAAAAAACTCAGACATACTGTACGGGTTATATCCAGCACGATACATCAATTGCATTCCAATACGGTCTGCTTCACGCTCTTGATTACGACTATAACTTAACTGTCGATCCACCAATGCAGCTTGAGTTCCCATCATCAGGGCAGCACCTGCATTACCATCAGCTTGTGATGCAATTGCAGCACCCACTATGATACCAGCGAGTGCAAGCAATCCCTGCCCTTTAAAAGCCTCTTGAGAACGGCTATAGTGTCTTTGCGAGACGTGTGCCACCTCATGAGCAACCACACCCGCAACTTCATCCATGTTCTTTGCCGACGTAATTAATCCGCTATTCAATGCAAATAAACCGCCAGGTACAGCAAAGGCATTAATTTGCGGATCGTTTACAATCACCAAAGCAATTGGTTGACCCAACTGTGTTTGCGCAATAATTTTTCGGAATACAGCCATAAATTGATCTTCCAACCAAACATTGTTTAACACTGGAAGTTGTTGCTGTACTTGACGATAGACTTTTTCACCGATCATTTTTTCTTTTTGTTGATCGATAAATCCAACACCACTATTAATATCAGGCACTTCAAATTGAATTTTATTGGCATTGTAGAGTTCATCAGCCGCCGCTGAAAAACTCGAACTCACTATCAATAAAGCCAAAATGATCTTCTTCAAACCTGTATTCCTAAACGTGTACTTCATCGACTATAACATTGAATAATGTGAAGATTAATGATGAACTGTTACGTTTATTATCATGCTCAACAGACTTTACTTATTCACAATATATTGAGGCTCATCCCCATCTAAGGCTTTTACCAGATTATCATAAGCAAGATTTGCCATTTTCATTCTGGTTTCTGCTGTCGCCGAACCTACGTGCGGCAATGTCACTACATTTTCCAATTGAAACAATGGTGATTCTTGGAGCGGCTCTTTCTGATAAACATCTAAACCAGCAGCAAAAATTTTGTGATTTTCAAGCGCCTCAATCAAGGCCGACTCATCCACAACTGATCCTCTGGCAATATTCACAAACACAGCATGTTTTTGCATTTTCTCAAATTGAGCTTGACCGATCAGCGCTTTCGATTGCTCATTTAAATCGACTGCAATGACGATAAAATCAGACGTTGAAAGTAAAGTATCAAGATCACAATATTTCGCCTTTAAAGGCTCAGCTCGCTCTATACATGGTTTTCGATTATGGTATTGAATATTCATATTAAATCCATAAAAACCACGTCGAGCTATCGCAGCACCGATATGACCTAAGCCAATGATACCGAGCGTTTTCCCATAAAAATCTTGACCAAATTGTGCAACACCAGCGGTACGCGTCCAATGTCCATGCTTTGTCCAAGAATCTAAATGTGTCACTTTACGAGCCGCACTCATCAATAAGGTAAAAGCCAAATCAGCAGTCGTCTCTGTCAACACATGAGGCGTATTGGTCAACCAAATACCCTGTTGTTTTAAATATTCAACGTCGTAATTATCATAGCCCACACTGACCGAAGAAATAATTTTAAGTTTTTTTGCGGTCTGTAAGTTGTCTTGATTTAAACGACGCCCAGCGCCTATCATCCCATCTGCATCCGCAACTTCTCTTAAAAGTTGCTCATTAATGTCACCCTGTTTTGGATTAATTTGAACGACCTGATATTTCGATTCTAATTGATTTAATATTTTCGGATCTATCTGACTAAATACCACAACCTTTTTTTTCATAAAACTCCCTCTTTAGATCCAGTATCGATTTAATTTTTAATTAAGTTCCACAAGCGACGTTTTAACAATGGCTGCTTAATCATGTCTTGTAAACTTGCAATCTGCATATGCTGCGTCGTCGATATATGCGGCAAACACCCTAAGCTCAATATCTTTTTATCAACAGATAATGCATCAATAAAACCCTGTATAAATACCTCAGCACCTCTTCCATCTTGGAATTGTGCGAAATTAAATGGCCATTTTAAATCGTAAAACTGTGAACTCACACTACGCTGGATATTCACCCATAAGTTTTCTTGATCTGTGGTGAGCGCTGTAGCATCTAGCAGAATAGTATGTGTTTTAGTGATCATGGCTTGAATTTCAAAAGCATCGATTACAAGCGGTTGACGCTCAGCAACCTCATCTTGAGACTGTTTGTCATTTTTCACAGATTCTCGAGGAAGCTGCACACCGTCTGGATTACTTTTTAATTGAAGCGAAGAATCCTCTATATTTAGCTGTTCAGCTTGTGAAGCTGGTTTTGTGAAGAACTGTTCTGATTGAGCTTGCGCAAATTCAGGAAAACATACATCTATTGGATGATTTTCTTCAACCTGATCGCGATATAAGGAAGGTTTGTAATGACGTGTTTGTGCCGTATTTTGTGGAATCCATATATCGATTCCCATCACAGCTAAGAGGCTTCTTTGGTGCTCTAACATATTCACATTCATTACAGATAGACTGACATGAGGGCTGGGTATTCTACCCACTTTTTTAATCTTTTACTGAACTTTTAATCCGCAAACAATCATAACTTAATTTCATTTCTGACGCATTAATATCCTTGCACCTTTTAAATTCAGAATGCATTGATAGCTAAACAATAATGACGCTGTTTTTCTTATGCATTTGATCCACAATTTCATCACTTTCAAATCCAAGTCGCCAATATAATAATTCAAGTACATCCAACTCATCTTGTGTAATGATTCGATCATTCCATAAACATAATTCAGCAACGCCCAAAATACTCAATCGATCTCTCAACAATAATCCAGCAACATCATTGAGAATTTCACCTAAGTCGATAGGTTCATCTGAAATTTCTTCATAAAACTCAATTTCATCACGAGTTAAAATTCGTTCTAAGATTTGGGTTCTAACTTCAAGCTGATTAGCAGTATTTAACTGCTGAACATGTAATAACGCATCTATTAGCCTAACAATTTGCGGCTTAGCATCCTCAATTGAGGTTGGACGATGTATTGGCAATAAATCCAGTTGAGACTTCACCTTTTCAATCAGTAAAGCATCCAAAAGCCCAATTTCACCATCTTCTTGAATAATTTTAGCCAATTTAGTAATGAACTGACGTGCACTTGTAGCAGGCATATTTCCCAATTGCCTACATGCCTCATGAAAAATTTGAATATGCACTCGTCCATCTATATTTAACAGTGAGTCGACAATTGCACGACTTACAGGCGCATCAGAAGGAATAAATTCACGGTATTGCCGAATCATTAAAATCGCAACCATCACTTCGCGTGCCCCAGTCGAAGTTTGCAAAGCCCTTTGAATGAGTTCTGGACGTTTCATCTGCTGTCTAACTTCACTATTTAAGGGTTTGATGGCATCCTTAATTGCAAAGCTGATCGGTGATAATCTTAATAATGGAAGTGGCTGTGGTGACATCCATGGATTATATTCTTCAGCAATAGACTCCTCTAAAGAACGCATTAAACTAAATAGTGGTTGATTTCGTAATTTTTGTAAATTTTCTAATTGAATATCTTCAAGTAAATTCGGATTTAATTCATATATACGATCTTGAATACAAGGTTGGATATTCAACCAACTTTGAGGACTAAGTGAGTTAGCAAAGCACATATGAGAAATAGCTTCAGAATATTCACTATGAATTTGTGATCCTGCGTGATGAACATAGATTCTTAATAAGGTTTGAATATTTGCATTACTACTCAATAATTGTCTTGTCATTGCATCGTTATATAATGTTCGACTACCCAAAGTAATATATTTCATCAGACGCGTAATAAAGACGCCTAAACTACCAATTAACCATATGACTCCACCGATCGCCACAAAAGTTGTTTCCAAACTATCTCTCAATTGATCCCGATTACGTCGAAATCCCTGCTTCGCGATTTTACTGCCCCATTGACTAAAGGTAATTAACCCACTGTATAAAATTTTAAGACGAGTATTTTCTCGAGTTTCACCCGATAAAATTTTATGGAATTCATGACCCAACAATCCATAAAGCTCTAACTCATCAAGATTTTGTAGCGCCCCCCAAGTCAGAATAATCACAGTATCTTTGGGATGAAAACCCGCAGTCAGTGCATTAACCCCTATTTCATCGGGTAAGACATAGAGTGTAGGTGTATCAATTGAGAAACGATGTGCTAATTTTTCAGCAAGTCTAAGCGCTGTACTTTCTTCTGGAGTACTTTCAATAAAAGTGAGTTGTCGTGCTTTCAATTGTTTTGCGAGCGTATGACCACCAGAGCGGAAGACATAAAACTCATAAACGACAGAACCACCAATAATGCTAATCAATAGCACCATCATATATGGACTGAGAAAATGCCACCAAATGGACTCAGAAGGATCAATATAATGAACCAACAATCCGAGCGTCGTGTTTAAAATGATAATTGCGAGCACAATAACAATTAAACATACGCTTAATGACCACAGCATATTTTTGTTTTTAATTAAGTAACCACTCACATCTTTCAATGTAAAATTTCCTCATTACATTGTGTTGTGATCATAAATTAAAAAAGCGGGAAATACCCGCTTTTTCAAATAGAAAACTATAAATTAATTTTCTTTAATACCACTCAGATCAACTGAGGCTGCATCAATATTTAGATCGATATAACCATCTTTGGTTTTCTTGGCAGAGTCATTACGCTTGCGCTCTAAACCATCGAGATACGACTCATCAATGTTACCCGCAACGTAAATACCGTCAAATACTGAGCAGTCAAAGTCAGTTAACTCAGGTACTTTTTTCGTACGAACAGCTTGCTTTAAATCTTCCAAATCTTGGAAAATCAAACGATCAGCACCAATCATTTCACGAATTTCTTCAACATCACGATTTGAAGCAATTAATTCGTTTTTAACTGGCATATCAATACCGTAGACATTCGGGTATTTCACCATTGGTGCAGCAGATGCAAAGAAAACTTTTTTAGCACCAGCATCACGTGCCATTTGAATAATCTCATTACACGTTGTACCACGCACAATCGAGTCATCTACAAGCAAAACGTTCTTATCTTTAAACTCCAATTCAACTGGATTTAGCTTTTGACGTACAGACTTTTTACGCAACTGCTGACCCGGCATAATGAAGGTACGACCGATATAACGGTTTTTCATGAAACCTTCACGGAACTTCACACCGAGTGTATTTGCAAGTTCTAAAGCAGATGTACGCGAAGTATCTGGAATAGGAATGACAACATCAATGTCATGCTCCTCGCTCCATTCACGCAGGATTTTCTGCGCCAACTTCTCACCCATTTTCAAACGTGCTTTGTATACCGAAATTCCATCAATGATGGCATCTGGACGAGCAAAATAAACATACTCAAAAATACATGGGCTATGGTGTGGGTTAGCCGCACATTGCTTCGTGAATAGATTACCCGCATCATCAATAAAAATTGCTTCACCTGGCATCACATCACGTTCAACTTTAAAACCAAGCGCTGTTAAAGCAACTGATTCGGAAGCAAGAATATATTCAACACCATCATCGGTATCACGCGATCCCAAAATTAAAGGTCGAATACCATTTGGATCACGGAAGCCAACTAAACCATGACCTGTGATCATCGCAACAACAGCATAACCACCTTTACAACGCTCATGCACACGAGTGACTACATGGAAAATATCATCCGCAGTCGGTGTAAGTTTGCCGCGTTTTTGTAATTCATGTGCAAAAACGTTTAATAACACTTCTGAATCTGAATCAGTATTCATGTGACGTAAATCTGTTTTAAACAGATCATCATGAATCTCGTCAGCATTGGTTAAATTACCATTGTGCGCTAAAGTAATACCATAAGGAGAGTTTACGTAAAATGGTTGTGCTTCAGCGCTACTCGATGAGCCAGCTGTTGGATATCGGACATGACCAATTCCGTAATTACCTAACAATGCACGCATATGACGTGTATGAAATACATCACGCACCATGCCATTGTCTTTTCTCAAAAAGAGACGACCATTATGGCATGTCACAATCCCTGCAGCATCTTGTCCACGATGTTGTAACATCGTTAATGCATCAAACAACATTTGGTTAACAGGTGATTTACCAGCTATACCAACAACTCCACACATAGCAACCTCGCAGACAAGCTAGGATTAATAAAAAGGATTATTCGTTGAATGAGATGACGAATCATCTTGTTCAGAAGATGATTGACGAGAAGAATCTGATGATTGATTCGACTCTTCTGATTTCATATGACTTAAAGCTTTTGACGCTGTCTCTTTGGTGTACTCAGTCGCTAAAGGCGCGTAAGGCAATAAAGTTTGAATAAACTTAGATTGTTTCCAATGTGGAGAGCTCTCTACAAATGAACCAATCCCTTGCATAGTAATGAGGACGATTAAGAGACCTTTCAAGGTGCCAAATGCACCACCTGCCAATCGATTTAATGGACCAAGCTTTAAGCTTTTCAGCAACCGATTTAATATTGCAGTGACGATCCAAGTCAAAACAACAATAATCAGAACAATAAAAGCAAATGCCGCTATTTTTTGAACCACAGGATCTTGACTGAGTGCGGACATTGTAGGCGCAATTTGACCCGCAAATTTTGCACCCATAATGAGTGCAAAAATCCATCCTACCAAGTTCGCAAAGGCTTTAACGAATCCTTGACGCAAACCGTTAAGCCCTCCAATGAGCAGAATAATCAGTATAAAGATATCGATGGTATTCATAGATTAGGTCATAGCTTGTACGCAATCTTTAATCAGTTTTGGCCCTGTATAAATTAGACCACTATAAATTTGAACCAATTGCGCACCCGATTGCTGTTTAGTCGCGGCTTGATCACCACTAAGGATACCACCAACACCAATCAATGGGATTTGACCTTGAAGTAATTTTGAAAATGCAGATAGACATTGTGTGCTTTTTTCAAATACAGGCGCACCAGATAAACCACCTGCTTCATCACCATGCGCTAAATTCTCTACACCCTCACGTGACAAAGTCGTATTGGTCACAATCAGACCATCAATTTTAAATTGAATTAATTGAGATGCAATAAATTCAATATCTGACTCAGTTAAATCTGGAGCAACCTTTAATACCAGTGGAACATAGTGTTGATATTGTTCAGCAAGTTCAAGTTGACGATTTTTTAAAGTTTCAAGAAGTTCTGTTAATGCATGTCCACTTTGTAAACTACGTAAGTTCTTGGTATTCGGAGATGAAATATTAACAGTAATATAAGATGCATAATTATAAACTTTTTCTAAACAAATTAGATAATCAGTTACAGCATCTTCAACTGCTGTATCGGCGTTCTTACCGATATTGATGCCTAATACACCTTTATAATTTGCTGCTTTAACATTCTCAATCAGCTGATCTACACCATCATTATTAAAACCCATACGATTAATAATCGCTTGAGCCTCTGGAAGGCGGAATAAACGCGGTTGAGGATTACCAGACTGAGGTCGAGGGGTAATGGTTCCAATTTCGATAAAACCAAAACCTAAACTCGCAAGTGCATCAATATATGCACCATTTTTATCTAAACCAGCAGCCAAACCAACTGGGTTTGGAAATTGAATACCCATACAAGTCACTGGCTTTGGGTCTATTTTTTGACGCATTATGCCAAACTTATATGTCGATTTAAGCATTGATAATGTCAAATCATGTGCACGCTCAGGCGCCAATGAAAATAGAAATGGACGAGCAAGCGAATATAACATATCTCAAAAACTGCGGTTTTTTAAGTTGCCACATTATAGGCTGAGTATGCCCAAAACGCTATGCCTGTCATAGGTTTATTTTCACCACTTACTGTACTGATGCTGTTAATTTAATCGCAGCTCCAGACTTAATAAGTTCCAATTTTTCAACACTTAAACCCATTTGAACCAATTGGGTAAGAAAATTTGCGAGGATCGCGTAGTTTTCATGCTCAGCACTGATCATTAATTTATTATCGCTTGGTTGTGTGACCACAGATAATCCTGCTTGTTGTGCCACACGCTGAATTTTATCCGAAGGTGTTAGGCTCAAATCTGTTGAAGATTTCATTGTCACCACATTGGATTGCATCCACACCAATGTGTCTTTCAGTTCATTCAATCTTTTTTGCTGATTATCTGCTGCTTCGTGCATTTTCCACAAAGCAGATCCAATTGATGCGACGACAACGATAATCGTTGCAGCGATGACAAGTACACGCTCACGCACACTCAATGACGATAAATGGTCATCAATCTTTTCAAATAATTGATCAAATTGATTTTGAAATTTTTCTAAAGTTTTCATTATTGTACTTTCACCAAACCAACGACCATTTTATCCTGAGTTTGCACATTCCCAAGTTCAGCTTTGAAGCCTTGCTGATTCATTTGCTGAATTAGATTTTGTAATTTTTCGGATGAGTCCGCCACCAAATCCATACTTAAACCAGATGTTTCATAAGAAACACGATTTGCGATAATTTGATGTTGCATTAAAATCGGACCTACACGGCTGATTAACTGTAAGACCTCAGTATTTGCAGGTTTACTCATCCGCAAATTACTTTCAAATTGGCTTCGCAAATTTTGCTCATTGAGACGACTATTGGGTCCAAACCAAGATTGATATTGCTCTACCGCAACCAAAGCCGTTTGATCAGATACTTTTTTTAACTTTACCCAACGCACTAAATCATAACTGAATTGCACTACAAGCAAGCCCACAAGCAGTGCTGCACATGCTTTCCAATAGCCTGAGATTCCACCCTCTGTGTTTTTTGCTTTAGGCAAAACATTGAATAGATGATTCTTTAATTTTTTTTCAGCTTTAAATACATAATTAAAGCTTTCCCGCTCATTTTGTTCCGTTGCATGAATCAAACTCATCATCTGATCATCATTTAACCGATCATGCAAAATATGTATAGGCTTTGGCAGTAAATCTAAAAACAATGCTAAATCATCAATCGCAAAACCTTGATTTGATCCTGTTCTCGCCAATAAATGCCCATGAATATTAGCTAAAATAGTTTGTCCATGTTCTGGCACTGGTAAGATCAAAAAATCAGGTAATAGCGCAACCACTTTCACAGGAATCAAGTTCAGAGCATGTTGCATTGTCTGGACTTGGTATTGACTGATCCCCATTACTGACAATTGATCAGGTGCCTCAAATTGAGTAAGCACTTTCATCTGATCAATGGAGTGAATGGTATATTCTTCAAGTAAATATTTAGCGCCTTCGCTTCCAATTTGCTTGAATTGAGCTTTGGGCATATTCTGTTGAATAATTTGCACATCATGGCTTGAAAAGAATACAACAGCTTCTTGTCCATGATACGGTTGAGTATCTTGAATTAACTCTTCTAGCGTTGTTGATGAATTCCAATTTTCACCATTTGACCAGAGCCAAACCCCATTCGACACTGGCATCCATAAATACAACATTAATTTTATTCTGCCGTTTTATTCATTAAACACTTATGGTTATTAAGCTGACGGTACAAAATGTTTTAATTTTGTGGAAAGTCCCGCAGCAATGACTGTCTGATCATAAATCCGCGCTTCAGCAAGTGCAAAAGGATTAAAAAATTCAGACGTAATAATTTCTTCAATATATGCCACAACATTCATATGACATACAACCACAATATTCTCAAAAGGTAGTTGAGATAACCACTCAACTGCAACTTTAGCATCATCGTCAGGTTTAATTTTATCACATACTAAAACTTCAACATTTGGAAAGAATAGCTGTATATGTTTTAAAGTTTCCTGCGCCCTGAGCAAAGTACTCACTACAAATATATCAGGTGCAACCATGTCTTTTAAAAAGTGTGCAGTTTGTTCAGCTTGAATATGACCCCGCTCGGTCAGTGGTCGTTTCGAGTCATTACCATTAATTGGTGGAGCGGCTTCACCATGACGAACTAAAGTGAGTTGCATTTGTTTTCCCTAAACCATGTGTCATCCATCATATCTAAACATTATGACAATGATGATAAACCATTCATTAATCTTAAACTTTATGATGCGGCAATACGAATTCAACATCACTTCGATGACCATTCTTCATCAAAGATAATGCAATATGTAATGGTGGTGCACCTTCATAAATCACTTCATAGAGTGCCGTGGTGATTGGCATATAGACATCAAGCTCTTTGGCTCTTGCATTCACTTGCACAATGGTATTAATCCCTTCAGCTGTTTGACCCAGTTCCGTCGTTGCCTGCTCTAAGGTTTTACCTGAACCTAAAGCAAATCCAACTTGATAATTTCGACTTAAGGGACTATTACACGTTGCGAATAAATCGCCAACACCAGACAAACCTAAGAATGTCAGTGGATTTGCACCTAGCTGTACAGCGAAGCGACTCATTTCCGCCAACGCACGTGTCAAAATCATACTTTTGGTATTTTCGCCAACGTTATAAGCTGCAGCCATCCCCATTGCGACAGCATAGATATTTTTAAGTGCACCTCCAAGCTCCACGCCATGTACATCATCGCTTCCGAATACACGAAATAGTGCACTGTGTAATGCTTGTTGCACTGCATATCTCACCAATTCAGAATGGCTGGCAATCACTGTTCCAGCAGGCATTCCTGACATAATTTCTTTCGCTAGATTTGGGCCCGAAAGGACGCCATAAGGCACTTCTGGAAGCTCTTCACGAATAATATCACTCATGAAACTAAAGGTTTTAGCTTCAATCCCTTTTGTGAGTGATACAACTGCCTGAGCGGTGATAAAGGGCTTAATCTGTTTGAGTACATCTCGGAATGAATGGCTCGGAATAGCAACCAAAATAATGTCTCGATCTCGAACAGCTTTTTCAAGATTGGATTCTGCTTTTAATGCTGGCTCAAGGTTATAATCTGGCAAATATCTTGAATTTACATGTGTTCGATTGATTTCATTCGCAATTTCCTCATCACGGATCCAAATCATGGTATCACAACCATTTCGTACTGCCGTATTCGCCATGGCTGTACCAAAACTACCACCACCAAGAATCGTAACGCGCAATGCTGTTTTATGATCAATTGCAACTGGCTCGACCAAATCTGAAAACTTTAATTCCGACATTCTTTTAAATCCTAAACATTCTTTTTCTAATCGTTAAATTTGCAATGTTGCAATTACGGCTGCCAAAAACTGACGAATGCATCTGTTTCAATCTCAGCGCGTGGTGCAATCGCCTTAAAAGCAGTCCCTACATAAATGATACCTGAAATTAAATCATGCGTTTGTAGCCCAAGCTTTCTTTTAAATAGATCTGACTCCACAACAGCACCACTGCGCCACATGGTATTGAAACCCTGAGCTTGTAAACTGAGCAAAAGATTTTGTATTGCAGCGCCTGAACTTAAAGTTTGCTCAAAATATGGAACTTTCGCATGATCATGAAATCGTGTTACAGCGATAATCAGCATAGGTGCACGCATAGGATGATGACGTACGCGTTCAATTTGAATTGAATCAGTTTCACCAAGGTCTGCTACTGCTTCACTGAGTAAAACACCAAATGCTTCACGTTGCTCTCCTTTCACAACAATAAATTGCGTCGGTTTCAGACGATGATGATCGGGTGCGGTTAAAGCGGCTTTAAAAGCTAATTCTAATTGTTCTGCGTTAGGATGAGGTTCTACCAAATGACCAACGGATTGACGCTGATGAATATTGTCATGCACTACTTGAGAAAATTGATCTGACATTTGAAGACTAATCTTTAAACTAACACTATGTACTTAAGCTTAGCATAAACATTGAAAACTACTCTACAGTTATACTTATACACGAGGCATCCAGCATAATTACAATCAAACATAAATCAGGCATTTTACTTCAAAATCGATACAAAACATGCTTAATTCTTTGGAATTTAAGCCCTAGCATACATGACTGAGCTCCAAACTTAATATTGCAACGCTAGAGGAAAAATAAAATGAAAAAATTAATGACATTGGCTTCTGTAGCGACTACAACAATTCTCCTGAGTGCTTGTGCATCAACACCTACTGAAACACTTGCTATTCAAAAACCAAACAATCAATATGAAGTGTCAGGATTAGGCAAAACCCAAGTTCTTGCAAAAAATAATGCAATTTCTGCCGCGAACAAAACTTGTGGTAAGAATTCTGCGCCTGTCTTAATTGACGAAAAAACTGAATATAACGGCGCACTAAAAGGTGTTGTGGATGAACAGACTGGTAAACTCATTACTGCAGCTTCATCAGTTCTTGGCTCTGTGATCGGTACTAAAAATACAATCGAAAAAGACACTGACTACGAAACAACAATCACCTTCAGCTGTAATTCAACCCGCTAAAATTTCCTATAAAAAAGTCCCTTTGATGGGACTTTTTTTTATTGAGCAATTAGCAATAACCATCTAAACGTGTCAATGGAATCTTTTGACCAATCGCTTTTTCGATCTCAGGTAAATAAAAAGCATCATCTTCTGACAAGAAACTGATACTCACCCCTCTTGTTCCTGCTCGACCTGTACGACCTATACGGTGTACATAATCATCAGACTGCTCAGGCAGAGTAAAATTAATCACGTGTGACACACCATCCACATGAATACCTCGACCAGCCACATCTGTTGCGATCATAATGTTGTGTTTGCCATTTTTAAATTGATCCAACATCTTTAAACGTTTATCTTGTGCGATTTCACCAGATAACATCACTACCTTGTAACCATCACGCTTAAGATGATCATACAGCTTACGGACCTGATCACGGCGGTTTGCAAATATCATAACCTTTTCAATGGGCTCATCACGCAATATTTCTTGCAGCAATTTGTATTTATCTGATTTCCCAACCACATAAACACGTTGCTCTACGTCAGCATTGGTTTTTTTCTCAGGCTCAATTTCGACAGTAACAGGTTCAAATAACCATTGTTGAGCAAGATTGAGTACATCATAACTAAACGTAGCAGAGAACATTAAAGTTTGACGTTGTTCTTTGCGTGGAGAGAATCGCACAATGCGTTTAACAGAAGGAATAAATCCCATATCCAGTAAACGATCTGCCTCATCAATGACTAAAAATTCAATTTGATCCAACCAAATTTCTTTTTGTTCAGTAAAATCAATCAAACGACCTGGTGTCGCGACAAGAATATCTACGAAATTTTCATCCAGTTGTTTTTTTTGCTTATCGAAGTCTACACCACCCACCAAAGTCACAACATTTAAGTCGGTAAACTTAGTCAGATCACGTGCATCGTTTTCAATTTGAATCGCAAGCTCACGCGTTGGTGCCATAATTAGAGCACGGGGTTCACCACGATAACGCTGTGTTTGTATCGGATTGTTCAATAAATCATTAATAACACTAATTAAGAATGCTGCGGTTTTTCCTGTGCCTGTTTGTGCACGTCCAATTGCATCATGCCCTGCCAACGTATATTTCAATACTTTCTGTTGAATGGGGGTCATTTCATTAAACCCTAAAGCATCAATCGCTTGCTTAAGTTGCGGATGTAAATTAAGGGTTTCGAAACCTGATGACATATAAGGGGCTCTACAATCAATATTTGATAATGGTCTATAGTATAAACAAAAAACGCCCCAATTTATCAAAATTGGAGCGTAACCTAATTTTCAGTGAAAAGTAGGATTAGTCTAAAGGCTGAACTTCTTCAGCTTGAAAACCTTTTTGACCTTGTACAACGCTGAATTCTACGCGTTGACCGTCACGAAGTGAACGGTGGCCTTCACCTTGAATAGCACGGAAATGAACGAATACGTCATCACCGCCTGCGCGTTGAATAAAGCCAAAACCTTTAGTATCGTTAAACCACTTAACAACGCCTTGTTCGCGAGCTGTCATAAGTTAATCCTCAGTTGGTAAGAAAAGGGACCACCCGGTGTTGCAAACAGCAGAGCAAACAAATTTTAAAACATTTTTTATTTCAAAGCTTGTAATCATTCTGTAAAACTATTAACAAAATCCCGGTTATATCCATTATAAATAAGGCTTAGAGAACAAATTTCTCTACGCAATCCTTAAGTACGCATTGAGCTTAACATGGGTACAACACAATTAATAGAAAAATTTTAGCTAATTATCTAACTAAAACTTGTATATTAATCACACAAATTTAGTGCAAAAATTGCACTTTATTTGAACAGTTCATCTAAATCATTTAATTTTATTCTTAAGTCACACTTTTGCTAGAATAATGACCAACTTTATTATTCAATCTCGTGTTTTACTATGTCTCAAGTGTTAATCGATGCGATGGGTAAACCTTGCCCTTTACCTTTACTGCTACTTAAGAAATCGATGAAACAAAATAGTGCACCTCAGCAATTTTTATTAAAAGCTTCAGATCCGAACAGTCAAATCGATATTCAACGTTATTGTCAGCTACATAAATTGACATGCGCATTTAAACAAGTTTCGGATTCTGAATTTCATTACGTGATTGAATCTTAGGTGTTTTCATCTAAATTAATCATGGATAAATATTGTATTTAAATTTACATTTCACTACCCAAATTCGCTTAATTCTGTATGCTATAAGGATTAAGATGAATGTAATTGGTTTTTTAAACTATTTTCCTATAAGGAGTACTCATGACTGACAGCAGCAATCAATTGATGCCCCTGTCATTGTCTGCGCCCGGGGTCAATTTAGGTGCTTACATTAGTACTGTAAACCAGATCCCTATTTTGACAGCTGAACAAGAAAAAGAGTTAGCTGAACGTTATTTTTATGACCAAGATCTAGACGCAGCTAAAATGCTGGTGATGTCCCACCTTCGTTTTGTTGTGCATATTGCCCGCAGTTACGCAGGTTACGGCTTACCTCAAGGCGATTTAATCCAAGAAGGTAATTTAGGCCTGATGAAAGCCGTAAAACGCTTCGATCCCAATATGGGAGTACGCTTAGTTTCTTTTGCAGTACATTGGATTAAAGCTGAAATCCACGAATATGTGATTCGTAACTGGCGTATTGTTAAAATTGCGACAACTAAAGCTCAACGTAAACTGTTCTTCAACTTAAGAAGCTTAAAAAAATCGAGCAAGAAATTAACGCTCGAGGAAGCGCAATCTATTGCGGCTGATTTAAATGTAACAGCTGAACAAGTTCTTGAAATGGAAGGTCGTTTAACAGCTTATGACGCAGCCTTCGAAGCTCAATCCGATGAAGATGATGAAAGCTCAGTTCATGTCGCTCCTGCGCTTTACTTAGAGGATAATCGTTATGACCCTGCTCGTTTAGCAGAGGAAGAAGATTATGAATCTCAGAGCACCTCTGCTTTACATGAAGCAATGGATCAGCTGGATGATCGTTCACGCAATATTTTACAGCGCCGCTGGTTAGATGATGATAAGTCTACGTTGCATGAACTAGCAGCCGAATATAATGTTTCCGCTGAACGTATTCGCCAGCTTGAAAAAAATGCCATGGACAAGATCAAGATCGCCATGTCATCAAATTAATACGATTACAAAAAAAGAGCTATAAGCTCTTTTTTTGTATTTACGCTATGCAAGTTTAAAAAAATCGTACGTCATGTATGCTATCGTATGACGCAATTTTCGATTGGGAATAACCTGATGTGGATCTCAATATCAGCCATTAATTTAGCGCTTGCCGTAATGCTAGGTGCTTTCGGCGCTCATGGCCTTAAAGCTCGTGCAACCGAAGCCCAACTGACATGGTGGCAGACTGCAACTGATTATTTCTTTTATCATGCAATTGGATTATTAATACTCGCACTCATACCAAAAATAATTCCAAACTTTTCAACTCAATTCAGCTTTATCTTCATCCAGTTCGGTATCATTTTATTTTGTGGATCTCTATATCTCATGGCTTTAGGGCTCCCGCGCGGGTTAGGGGCAATTACACCTCTTGGTGGAGCATTGATGATTATTGGCTGGCTACTTTTAGCATGGCAAGCATTCAAAATTCAACATTAATTTGAAGGTCATCTGATGAATATTTTTTTAAATGGCGAGTCGATTCAAACGAAATGCCAAAACTTATTAGAACTGGTTCAAGAATTATCGCTAGAAGGTAAACGATTTGCTGTTGAAAAAAATGAAATGATCATTTCAAAAAGTAAACTAGCAGATACCCCTATTTCAGATGCTGACCGTATAGAAATAATTCATGCTGTTGGCGGTGGTTAACTCGGAGTAAATATGGAAGATAGTCCGTTGATCATAGGATCACGTTCATTTAGTTCACGACTATTAGTGGGCACTGGAAAATATAAGGATATGCAGGAAACTGACTTAGCAATCCAAGCCAGTGGTGCTGAGATCGTTACTGTTGCAATCCGTCGCGTAAACATTGGTCAAAATCCAGATCAACCTAACCTACTCTCAGTGATTCCACCGGAAAAATACACCATTCTTCCCAATACAGCTGGTTGCTTTGATGCCAATAGTGCCATTCGCACTTGTATGCTCGCACGTGAACTTTTAGATGGTCACAATTTAGTCAAGCTTGAAGTATTAGGTGATGAAAAAACGCTTTATCCTAATATTACTGAAACCTTAAAAGCTGCAAGAACATTGATCGATGATGGTTTTGAAATCATGGTTTATACCTCTGATGATCCTATCGTCGCGCAAGAACTTGAGAGTATGGGCTGTGTCGCTATTATGCCTTTGGGGAGTTTAATTGGTTCTGGTTTAGGTATTCTTAATCCACATACCATTTCTATCATCAAAGAAAATGCCAAAGTCCCTGTATTGGTGGATGCTGGGGTTGGTACAGCTAGTGATGCTGCTATTGCGATGGAATTAGGTTGTGATGGCGTACTCATGAACACTGCAATTGCTGCTGCACAGAATCCGATTCTAATGGCTTCTGCTATGAAAAAAGCCGTTGAAGCTGGACGCGAGGCTTATCTTGCTGGTCGTATGCCACGCAAACGTATGGCAAATGCAAGCTCTCCAGAAACTGGATACTTTTTTAAATAAAAAAAACCCACTTTTTAAAGTGGGTTTTTTCTTAACTCACTCGACGATACAAAGGATCATCCAATCCATCAATTTTGATAAAGTTAGGTAAATTTTTTATTCTTTCAATCCAAGCGCGTACATTTGGATAAGGCTCTAGAGAAATATCACCCATAGGTGCTAACGCGACATAGACAAACACTGCGATATCCGCAATAGTTGGTCTATTATTCGCTAACCATTCACGGTCTTTGAGCACACCATCTAAAATAGCCAAAGATTTGTGACCACGTATTTTCGCCTCTTTAAGTGTTTGCTCAGTACTTTCTAATCCCAAACCATTGTATGGACCTTTGAAAGACAATATCGCGCGTGCCGTGAAAACTCCGAATTGCACCCAACTGGCAGCAAAGGCAAGCCAATCTACAATTTTAGCTTGTTCTACTAAATCCTCAGACCACCATGTGTTTTTATCTGAATATTTACCTGCTAAATACACCAAAATTGCGGCAGAATCAGTTAAAACAATATCGCCATCTACTAATGCTGGCACTTCGCCTTTTGGATTAATTTTTAAAAATTTCTCACTATGCTGTTCATCACTGAAATAATCTAGTTCTACAATTTCAAGATCCACTTTCAATAATGCTGCTAACAGACGTACTTTATAACTGTTACCTGATTCGTTGTAAGAATATAATTTCAAACTCATTTTTTAGTCCAACGATTTAAATACAAAATATAAATATCAGATTTAAATCAGCAACTTAAATAATGTTTAGTTCAAAAAATATCATGAATAACGATATCTTATTTAATGGATTACCACTGAATCTGAAACGAATTATGATGAAAAATTTGTCTTTTTAATGCTCTCTATTTCTAAATAATCTTTGTGAAATTTCTTTGAAAATTTTAGAGTAAAAAAAGAGCCTTTCGGCTCTTTCTCGAAACAAACGGAACGAAACCTTACCTGTTAAGGAATCAATCCTTCATCTCGCATCGCAATCTGTACAGACTGACGCTCTGCAACTTTATTGCGTATATGAATAATATTTTTATAAGGACTCAAGTCATGTTCAATATGATTAGACCAATTGGTGAGTACAAATAAGTACGCATCTGCAGGTCCAAAATTATCATCTACCAAATAATCATTATTAGATTCACCAATGGTTTTATCAATGAATGTCAGTAAACGATCAACTTCGGCATACGCTTTTTGTTTAGCATCGTCCGTGAGCGGTGCACCGAAAAACACTGCATAAGCATCGTGTAATTCAGAATTTAGATAACCAAGCCACTCTAATACTTTTGCTCGACCTAATCCAGAAGGTGGGATTAAATCTTGAGCAGGATCATGCTGTGCCAAAAATGGTAAAATTGCGACATTTTCCGTTAAAATTAAGCCAGGATTAATTTCTAGCGCCGGCACATAGCCTTTAGGATTAATTGCGAAGTAATCTTCGCCTTTTTCAGTGGTATGAGTTTTAAGATCAACACGAACCAAATCAAAATCAACATTAATTTCATTTAAAATAATATGCGCTGCGAGTGAACATGCACCTGGCGAATAATACAACTTCATACTTTTTCCTTGTTATCTAACTACTATCATTTTTAAATTGCTTCACGCTTTTTTTCAATAAGAACTGTTTTTTAAATTGCAAGCAAGCGTAAACATCGATTATCTCCTTATGAATATTGTGCAGATTGAATTAATTTTCAAGCTTTTTTCAGCTTTTATTTGTGTGATGTTTTACCATAGCGCTGCTACATCTTTGTGAAAGGCAAATTGTGATTTATTTAAAGAAAGATCAGTGGTTTTCTAACATTCGAACTGACGTACTTGCAGGCTTAGTCGTAGGCTTAGCTTTGATTCCAGAGTCAATCGCATTTTCGGCGATAGCTGGCGTTGATCCTCAGGTAGGTCTGTATGCCTCATTCTGTATAGCTGTTACGATCGCCTTCTTTGGTGGTAGGACTGCTATGATTTCGGCTGCTACAGGTGCGATGGCGCTGCTGATGATCACTCTTGTTAAAGAACACGGATTACAATATTTATTGGCAGCTACGATTCTGACAGGTGTAATTCAAATTATCGCTGGATATCTCAAAGTCGCAAAACTCATGCGTTTTGTTTCCCAGTCAGTGGTCTATGGTTTCTTAAATGCTTTAGCGATTCTCATTTTTATCGCTCAATTTCCAGAAATTGCTCAAATGAATAGCTTAGGCTATATATTTTTAGCGATTGGTTTATTGGTCATTTACGCATTTCCCTATTTACCCAAAATCGGAAAAATCATACCATCGCCATTAGTGTGTATTATTGTACTCAGTGTATTGGCACTTCTACTTGGCGCTGACATGAGAACAGTTAGTGATTTAGGTGCATTCCCAGATACCTTGCCTGTATTTTTAGTTCCTGAAATTCCATTCAATCTCGACACTTTACTTATTATCTTACCGTACTCTCTCACGCTCGCCACAGTTGGTTTGCTTGAGACCATGATGACTACGACTGTGATTGATGAAATGACTGAGTCTGAAGGAGATCGTCATCAAGAATGTCGCGGTCAAGGGATCGCGAACATGGTAAGTGGCTTTATGGGGGGGATGGCTGGATGTGCAATGATCGGGCAATCCATCATCAATGTCAGCTCAGGTGCAAGAACAAGATTATCGACATTAGTGGCTGGTGTTTTTTTGCTATGTCTCGTGGTCTTCTTTAAAGATTGGTTGGCTTATATTCCTATGGCTGCTTTAGTCGCCATTATGATCATGGTCGCGTTCACGACATTTAATTGGGATTCAGTAAAAAATTTCCGCAAACATCCCGTGCAAAGTAATATTGTCATGCTTACTGTCGTGGTGATTGTTCTTGCAACACATAACCTTGCTCTAGGCGTATTGATTGGTGTAGTTCTGTCAGCCTTATTTCTCATTAATAAACTCGAGAGTGAAGTAAAAGTTCAATCTGAATTAGAAAATCACGTACGCTACTATACGGTGAAAGGTCAAATATTTTTCAGTAGCGCAGAAATTTTTTATGCATTTTTTGATTTCAAAGAAGATATCAAGCAAGTAGAAATAGATCTCAGCTATGCTCATATTTGGGACATCACTTCTGTCAATATGTTAGCGAATGTCGTGGCTAAATTTGAAGCGGAAGGGACTCAGGTACGTGTGATTGGTTTAAACCAAGCGAGCATAACATTGATAGAACGTATCTCAAATACTTAAAAAAAAAGAGCCAAATGGCTCTTTTTTTTACTGCTAAGTTTTAGGAATGATTTCTGCGTCTCCAACCAACCAAGGCTAACAGGCTTAATCCTAAAATGGATAGCCAGTTCAACGAACCACCACCTGACTTAGTGTCACGCTGTGGCTGCTCAGCATTTGTTGAGCTGTTAAGCTCTAAGTCGACAATCACTGGATCATGATCAGAAGATCTAAATGCATGATTTACATAAAAGAGCGACTTCTGCTCTGTAGTCTTAAATTCTTCGTTATAGTCTAGGTTCGTTGGCTCATCAGCGTTAATGTGCCATACAAATGCACGCTTAACCGCAGGAAAGAGCGAAGCATCAGCTAAAGCATGATCCAAATTACCTGCTCCACCAAATCCAGCTTTGTTACTGTCGACACCAAATACATAGGTATACGCCTGTTCGCCGAGCCCTACAACTTTGTCCGCCAGTACATTCGTATAATTAGCACGCTCTAAAGCCAAAATTGGATCTTCTTTTGCATAACTATTTAAATCACCAATCAAGAGCGTATTCGTATGACCTATAATTTGCGTTGGATTCTTTGCAATCCACTGCATAAGTTGTTGTACCGCTTTAACTCGTGTCGCATTCCAACACCCCTGACCATCACCTTGATCCGCATCAGCAGATTGATCATTTGAAGGACAACTTCCTTTAGACTTCAAATGATTCGGAATAACCGTAAAGATTTTACCGCCACTCACTGGTTGAAAACTTTGAGCAAGGGTCACTCGATTTCTTTGTGACTGGTCATCAAACACTGCAGCAGCGTTAACAGGTTTTACACGCTTACTGTTGTAAATAATCGCAACAGCAATCGCATCATCACCTAATCGATTTGAATTTGGCGGAGTGATATATTTCCACTCCGATCCAAGTGCTCGTGTTAAATATGCAATGGCACTATTTTCACCATAACCATTATTCGCAATTTCCATTAAACCAAATACATCAGCATCGATTTCTTTCATTGCACTGACTATTTTGGCATGTTGCTTCTCAAACTCAGCTTTGCTGCTAGCACCTCGCTCAGTTGGAAAACCATTTAAGCCATTGTCATAGTTCAAAACATTGAAAGCCACGACACGGGTTTGGTTTGAATTTTTCTGAATCATCGGTGGCCGCGGGTTGTTCGCTTTAATTTGGATTTGAGTACGACCTTGTACAGGTTGAATACGCCAAGAATTAAATCGATATTCTAGAATACCCTCAACAGCATTTAACTGATCACCTGCACGTAGGGTATTTAAAGCACTAAACTGACTTGGCAGTGTAGGCGTTAAATTTTGTGCATTATATCCATCATCAAGTTCAATTTTGGACAAAAGATTTTTTTGCGCCAATGCCGTTGCTTCTGCTGATTTAGCTGGATAAATATTGGTCGGCATAAACAAACGTCCTAGACTTAATGACAGTTGTCCGTAGCGACCATAATTGTAATTTTCACTTACCGTTAATGTTTGAGGTATTTTAACCAACATACCTTGATAACGCTTTGGCGCATGCCCTGAAGCGTTAGTTAAACTCTCAAATGGTAACTCGATTGATAATGGCGTTATCCAAGCACTTGCCGCTTGATTACAAGTTAAAATATTTTCGGATAAATTATCAATCTGTAACTGATTTTGATATTCAGTTAATCGACCTTTAAGAACGACTTCTTCTCCGACTTTTCCTCCTTTTATAGGACTTGAAGCAGGAGCATATACAAAAATCGCGTTAGTTAGATCGGGTTTTGCTTTGGCATCAGGGGTTTGGATATAGAAACCTGAGAATCCATTCGCATAACGATAATCCGCAGTAATCACCCCCTTCACAGTATAGTTTTGATTCTTAGCTGCTTGTGAGAGTTCAGCGATAGGTGTATTCGCAGAGTTACAACTTAGAGTCGTCGGAGATGGCTCTATTGGTTCATTTGTACTAATCGCTAAATACTGGTTAAAAGCATTGCGATCCGACCATTTAGCCCACTCTTTTTGAATTTCAAAGGGTGCAGATGGATCTATCGAAACGACATCATGTGTTTTCTTTGTACGTTCAAAGCTTAAACCGGTTGCCCAGTTTTGCTGTGTTCCAATCGCACCAAAACGGTCGACAGCCACATTGTTTTTATAGAGAACAATTGCATCATCGCCATTAAATGAAAGGTTAGCAGTTTGCTGAACAGCTTCACCCAATTCAGTTTTTAAATTTGAATGTCCAATTAAAAAGTGCTGCTGAGCTGTTAAAGTTCCTTGCAGCTTGACCGTCAAATTCGCAGTGGTTTGACCATTCGGAAATATTTTTAATTGATACGCGGATAAATCAACAACACCTCCATCTGGATTGTATAGTTCAATACCTTTCTTGTTGTTATTACCATCCACATACTGGCTGATCATGAGTTCAGCATACGACGTTGAACTAAATCCGATCAAACATAAAGATAATGTGAGTTTATTGAACACCCATTTGTTTAGCGTTATTTTATTCATTTTAAGTCTTATTCATTGTTCATATTATTTTCCAAGCCTAGTGTACAGGCATGACAAGTTGATGAACAATTCATGACATTTTGAAAAAGTTCATGAATAGATCGACAAATCATTGATAGCTACGTAGCGCTTTCAGGTAGAAAAAGGTTTGACTTAGGAGTCTCAGGTCTTAAAATACCGCATTCGAATTTTTTCTCATTTGCCAAAGTTATGTCGAACGATCAATTAGACCCGCAAGTTGTAGAATTAGACAACTTGAACGAGCATCGCGAAATTGTCACATTTATGCGCCGTTCATCTCCGTTGAATACTTCTCAACGAACTGCGCTTGAACAATATGGTCACTTAATTTTGGAATATCCTGTTGGTGATTTACGTCAGCAATTTGAGCATCCTGAACGTCCATTGACGGTTGAAATCGGTTTCGGTATGGGGCGCTCTCTTGTACTTATGGCAAAAGCCAATCCTGAACGCAATTATGTCGGCATTGAAGTACATGTTCCCGGCATTGCACAATGTGTATATGAAGCGGGTATGGCTGGTTTGACAAACTTACGTTTACTTGATGCGGATGCAATTCAAGTTTTGCGTGAAATGCCAGATAACAGTATCAATGCAATTCAACTTTATTTCCCCGATCCTTGGCAGAAAAAACGTCACCATAAACGTCGCTTCGTCTCACACGATCGTATGCCTTTAGTTGAAGAAAAACTTGAAATGGGTGGAACATTCCATGCTGCGACCGATTGGGAACCCTATGCAGAATGGATGTTAGATGTATTAGATAACCGCCCTCGTTTAGAAAATATGGCGGGTAAAGGTAACAGTTATCCTCGTCCTGACTGGCGTCCTCAAACTAAGTTTGAACGTCGTGGAATTGAAGAAGGCCATAAAATTAACGACTTCTTATTTAAAAAGATTCAATAATAAAAAAACAGGACTTAAGTCCTGTTTTTTTATTCTGATTGTCTTTTATAAATTTGATCACTCACCACACTATACACTTGGCTTAAATCCGTACGTCCAGCCTGCGCCAGCATCTCTTGATGCATATGGATAATGTTTTGATCACCACGCATCGCTGGACCAGTTTGCACCTGTTTTGGGGGATTTAAAGTCGCTTTTTTCGCAGTTTCCAAAATCAATGGGTACAATAAATTAAAATCGACTTTTTGTGCATCTACGAGCTGCTTAGCGACGTCATAGCAGTAGTTGGTAAAGTTACACGCGAAGACAGCTGCTAAATGCAAACTCAAGCGCTGTGTTGAGTCATATTGATAAACCTTTTGACTCAACTCTTTTGCCATTTGAGTCAAGGATGCTAAATCCTGGTCGCTCATCGCTTCAACAAATATTGGCGTACTCAACCAATCAATTTGACTTTCAAAGCTAAAGGTTTGTAGTGGATAGAACACACCTGCACGCTCATGATATTGCGTGATTTTAGAGATATGGGTACTGCCAGACGTATGTACAATTAAAGCCTGAGGAAGCTGTTTTGCAACTTTTTCAGCAACTTCTTCAATTGCCTTATCACTCACCACCAATAATGCAATATCAACAGTGTCTTCGAGATCTTCAATTGCATTGCATGGTCTAGCTCTTACTAAAGCCGCCAACAAATTGGCTTTAGATTGCTCTCGACTAAACACTTGGACAATCTCATGATGCTGACTCAATACCTGAGCCAAATGATGAGCTACGCGCCCTGCTCCAATCACACTAATACGCATATCGCTTCCACATATATTCTGTATACCTAAGCATGCCGATAAAAAAAGGACGAATCAATTCGCCCTTTTGCTATATTGTAATGAATTAATTAAACACATTGTTTAGGTACACAATTCTCTCATTGGTCTTTTGAATGAAACATTTAGAATATTGCATCTCAACATTCATTTGATTCATTTCATTGTCCCAATATTGATAATGTTGCTGATAAGTTTCGCGTTCTTTTTCTGGGATACTTTCAATTGACTTTTGAGAGACCACTTTACAATCCACGTCACGACGTTCGAACCATTCAGTTTGATCGCTCTTTAGCTGTTCTTTTTGTTCGCCGCTCAAATTATCCCAAGTTAAATTAAGTCGCTCGACAGCTCGTGCTTGCTCTTTATCTAAATCAGATTTTCTCAATTGCATGGCTTTGAGTGCCAAGGCCTTTTGTTTTTGTTGTACTGCCTCATATTCTTCGTAAGCTTTTGATTCATTCTGATTTGCTTTACGAAATGCTTCAAATTGAACAGCATATCTCGTCATACTTGCAGCAATATCTAACAATGCATTATCAGGTTGCACACTTAGCATTAAACCTTCTTTATCTGTCTTGGTAATCTCATAATTTAAAGTGCCTATGAGCTTATCTTGCCCATAACTGATATTGCCATGAACATCATTAATCCAATGTTGGAGCGTATAACTACCTTCGTCATGTTCACATTCATATTCGCAAGGTTTTTCAAGGTATGCATTTTCAGCACGACGTTGAAGCCCCTTCGTCAGGTGGATAACTAACTGGCTTGAACACGTCAGTTTGTTTGTTGCATTTGAAGGATCATTCGTTGTTGTAATCGACTTGAGTTCAAATCTAAGCGATGAGTTGATTTGGGAAAGTAATTTTAAATCTGACTCATACTGATGTGTTGCTTTTAAACGACGATCTAAAATGTTGTTATATTCCTGTTGCGCAAAGCGTTCAATTTCTTTGACATTCGTAGGAGAAGTACAACTCCAATCAGCAATTTCTACATTCTGTGAGGTGTCTTTGCTTTTCTTATTCAGATCACAACCTGCAACGAAGATGGTAGAGATAATCAAAGCCAATTTAATCTTATACGTCATTTTTTATACCGCATATTTATAATTTTGACATATTTAATCAAATAAAAAACAACAACTCCATCACATTTTTATTTTTTTAAAATTTGATGCGTAAAAGCTAACGCTCAACAACCCCGTTTAATCAATGCCTAACTTAGAGTGAAAATTTTTTGCTGTAATTCAGATGTTCGACTAATCGCCATATTTGTTTCGCAATTCAATCGAAAAACTTCAGGATTATCGGCGCCTTCACTATTTAATTTACATTCTAAATTACGCTTTTTTGCCCACAGTTCTTGCTCGTATTGTATTTTTTGGCGTGCTTGAAGTGAAGCTCTACTCCATACAGAATTTAGATCTTCATTGGCTTGATCTGATTTAAGTTGTGCTTCAGCAATAAGAATGGATTGATAATCATCTGATGTTTTATTTTGCTGATTTAAAAGTGCTTGTTTCTTTTGACGATCTAACACTAAAGCCGTCAAACGTGATGGTTTTAAGTGGGCATCTATTAGAACTTTTTGCATAAAACTGGTGAAATGTAGTGCATTCACCAATTGTACAGTTACTTCATGCTCTGAAATTCGTACACTATAATTTAACTCAGTAGAAATCTGATTGTTCTCAAAGTTTAATTGAGAAAGTGCAGCTGATTCTAAAACATTTGACTCTCGATTTAATGCGCGCGATACATCAGCATCCGTCAGATAATTTGATGGTAGTTCAGCAGTGACTCTTGCTGTACACATCGTCTGATCAGAGGATCTCATTTTCTTTATTTTATCAATGTTTTCAATTTTAAATTGAACTGGTTTCAAACTACGCTGTAAGAGTTGACCATCTATAATAACTTGATCATTTTCTATAATACTTTTGAGTTGAGTCGCTGAGATATTCGCGATGTCTTTATGGATGACTTGTTCGAGTTTTAATTGCACTTCAGGTTGATCACAACGATTAAAAGCATACATGATTGAATACACTTGTTGGCATCCTGACAATGCACCAACCATGCACAATGTGGTCAATGTTTTCATCCGAAGTTTCATGCTACTCCCCCAATCAAACTCAAGCTCTTGATACCAAACCTCATTGGTTTTGTTTTGATTCTTATTAAAGCTCTCAGTTAAATTTTATTAAAAAAATAAAGATCTTCATAAAATATATTGAATCATGAATTATTCAATCATCCAAAATAAAAAAGGCCGATATTAATCGACCTTTAAATGATTGAATTCACATTATTTTATGAAAGTACGAATTACCTTACCTTTGACTTTTTGATTAATCAACGGTGTATTTTTACCTTGAGAAATAATAGAAGATTTATCAAGTGTCCATTCCAAATCTGGATCAACCAGCACCCATCCAGCCTGTGCTTTCCATGTCTCAGTCATTTGTGCGACAGCAGCTGGCGCACTCGTTACTTTTTCAACCCACTCTAATGGACTAAATAAACCTTCTTCAATCAATTTGATTCCAAAAGGAACATACGAGTCAAACGCAGTAAAACCTGGCAAAGTCTCTGCAAAAGGTGCCATTTTTGCAGAACTACTGAGTGGTTCATGATGCGTACAAATCGCGTCAATCACTCCGGATTTTACCCCCTGACGAAGTAACTCTTTATCAGATTCTGAACGCAAAGGTGGACGTACATGTGCCAAGGAATTGAATCCATCAATTAAAGATTCCGTAAGATGTAACTGATGCATTGCAACATCACACGTGACTGGCAATCCTTTTTCCTTCGCGATACGTATTAACTCAACCGAAGCACCACAAGACAGTAATCCGAAGTGTGCGCGGACTTTTGTCGCCTCTATCATTAATAGATATTTTGCGATCGCGACCGTTTCTGCCAAAGCAGGAATCATTGGTAAACCTTGGCGTGAAGCAATAAAGCCTTCATGCACACAGCCATCTTTCGCAATTTGAGGCTCTTCAGCATAGAATACGACAGTTAAATTCAAACCTGCAGCATATTCAAGCGTACGAAGCACCACATCGTCATTCGCAAAAGGTGCATTTGCATTTGATACAGCAGTACAACCACCCTTTTTTAAACCCGCCATGTTGGCTGGTTGATTTCCTTGAAGCCCTTGTGTTTGTGCACCTATCACCTCAAGGTAAATCCCGCCATCTAACATGGCCTTTTCAACAAGACCATGAATTAAAGCGCCATTGTCCTGAACGATAGGTTTTGAATCTGGTGGGGTAAATACATGTAAAATGCCATTTTCACGTGCTGCTTTACCTTCAGATTTCAACGTTCCATGTTGTTGTTGACCTGGCTCTCGTAAACGTGCACACAAATCAACCATCGTTGGCATCAACCATTTGCCTTTCCCATCGATGCTTTCATGCACATCTGAAGTCGCTTCGATGCGTTTTCCATCTTGAATAAAAATAGTTTCTATTTGATCAGTTTGAGCAATTGGATCTAGGACGCGTACATTTTCGACTTTAACAATAGACATGACTGATTCCTTATACCGCAACTGCTTCAATTAAACCTTGTTCTTGTAACTGACCCTGCATCGCCAGCGCGAGAACTGCCATACGCACCGCAATACCATTGGTCACCTGATTCAAAATCACTGATTGAGGACCATCTGCAATACTTGAATCAATCTCAACACCACGATTCATCGGCCCTGGATGCATCACGATACAATCAGGTTTGGCCAAAGCCAAACGCTCTTTGTTCAAACCATACATTTTGTAAAATTCAGCTTGTGAAGATAATGCAGGTGAATCGATACGTTCATTTTGAATACGTAAAGTAATGATGACATCACAATCCTTAATCCCAGCTTCCATATTGTTAAATAGGCGAACACCTTCACCATATTCATCGAAGCCATAAGGAAGTAACGTATTCGGCGCAATCACACGAATATCTTTACAACCTAATGTTTGCAATGCAGCCACATCAGAACGTGCAACTCGTGAATGTTTAATATCCCCAATGATCGCAATGGAAATATCTTCAAATTTTTTATTGGTTTCACGGCGAATCGTAAGCATATCCAACATTGCTTGTGTTGGATGCGCATGACGTCCATCACCCGCGTTGATAATCGCAACAGTTGGACAAACATCCTTCGCAATAAAATGTGCAGCACCCGATGAAGAATGTCGAACCACAAAGATATCAGCCGCCATTGCTTCTAAATTCCACAGTGTATCTCTCAGTGTTTCGCCTTTAGAAGTACTTGAGCGAGCAATATCAATATTGAGCACGTTGGCAGAAAGACGTTTTGCCGCTGCTTCAAATGTCGTTCGTGTACGTGTCGAATTTTCGAAAAACAGGTTCATTACCGTTTTGCCTTCAAGCATATTATTGGTAATGAGCTGATTTTGGTCATTAAAAAAGGACTGTGCAGTGTCCAATATTTTTGTAAGAGTTTCTTTTGAAAGGCCTTCGATGGTGAGGAAGTGTTTGAGATTCCCATCTTGGTTGAGTTGAATCTGGCTCGGTGTATGCAATGCAGCGAAGTGCATGAGAGATTCCTTATACGTTAAGTCAACGTATTATACAGATTCTAAAATGATTTGGCAGTGACCCACACTGCAGCTGATCAATATCTAACTTAATCACGACTTATGAGGTTTAATAAAATTTTTCAAAAACTTAATTTAACCAAAAGCATCCCATTGAAATCTTCTAATTACCACAAAATTAGGCTCCTAACTCCTACATAAAATCTTGTTTATCTTTATTTTGATACATCTGTTCAATCAAATTTCCCTGAAATAGTGAGTTAGATTATAAAAATAGAAATTTTTAATAAATGATCCACTCATAGTTTTATGGATATGTTAAAAAATGAGTGAGACACATCTGTATAACAATCACGATTAAAAGACTTCCCATCACCCTATTCAAAATTCTTGCTCGATTTCCTACATTAAGAAACTGAGCCAATTTTTCCCCTGCATATCCCCAAAGCCATAAAGAGACATAGCAGACCATAAAATAAATCAAAACAAAAAGCGCTAAATAAACACTATTCTCTGAAGCTGAAAATAGAGCTGTACCTGAAACAGCGGCAATCCAAGCTTTTGGATTCAGCCACTGCATTAAAGCACCTTGCGTAAAATTTGGAATTTTCTCTAGATCTTGTTGATCCGTTTGAATTTTCTCGCCTTTAGCACTTAAAATATTCCAGCCAATCCAAACCAATAGAGCCGTTCCTAACAGCGCAATAGCATCCAAAAGAACCGGATACAATAAAATAATCTGATATAGACCAAAGCAAACTGCTGCAAGTAAAGCAGTAAATCCAATGGTAGCACCTGAAATAAAAGCAAAAGTTTTTCGAACACCAAAGTTCATACTGCTACTGAGAATAGTTAAATTAACAGGTCCAGGAGAGATAGACATCGCTAATGAAAAGGTAAACATAGAGAAAATTAAAGCCAGCATATTTTTTTATCTTTTAGTGTTTTTTAGTTTTATGGTGCTATATCAACCAGTTTCAATCAATCTTTTAAATTTAAATTATTTTTAAAATGGTTGGATCAACGCATTAAAGCAGTTTTAAAATCAAAAATAAGTTAAAATATACGATTGCTTTATTAGTCTTTGGGAATGTTCATGAATTCTAAACCTCGTCTTTCTACATATTGGGTTACCTGTGCAGATGGGCTTGAAACCTTACTTCAAGAAGAAATTGAAGGTTTAGGAGTACAAAACGTTGAACGTTTCCCTGGGCGATTGGTTTTCAAAGGTCAATTGGCTGATGCCTACCGGATTTGTATGTGGTCTCGTCTTGCATCACGTGTTTTGACGCCTATCCATACGTTTGAAGTTGAATTTACTCACGATGCACGCGATGTAGCTGAAGAACTCTACGAAGGTGCAAATAGTTTTGACTGGTCGCTTATTTTTGCACCTCAAAGTACATTTGCTGTGCGTTTACATGTTGAACGTGAGATCAAGGTCAATAGCCAATTCGCCACATTACGTGTAAAAGACGGTATCGTAGATTCCTTCATGGAGGCTGTCGGTAAGCGTCCAAGCATCGATATCAAACAACCAGAAATAACCATTTATGCTTTGGCTGGTAAAAAAGAACATACTTTCTGTTTAGATTTGTCTGGCGATTCATTGCATAAACGTGGCTATCGCCACTATATGACTGATGCACCGATCAAAGAAAACTTGGCAGCAGCCATTCTTCAACATGCAAAATTAATTGAAAAGAATCCAGATATTGTTCTTGATCCAATGTGTGGTTCAGGAACATTCATTATTGAAGCTTTAATGATGTTAACTGACCGCGCGCCTGGTTTAGTTCGTCGTTTCGGCTTTAATGGCTGGAATGGTCATGATCATGATCTTTGGATGCAAATTAAAGGTGAAGCTGCGGAACGTCACAAAGTTGCCTTAGAAAAACCGCTTCCAAAATTCTATGCCTTTGACGCAGATTGGGAAGCAGTAAAAGCAACCAAAAATAATATCCGCGCTGCAGGATTTGAGGCATTGCTCGATCAAATTCAAATTGAAGAGCGCACCCTTTCTGATTGGCCAGATTTTAAGGCAGAAGGTAAATCTGTGGTCGTTGTCACTAACCCACCTTATGGTGAGCGTCTTGGTGATAAAGGCTCTAGCCGTTCGTTCTATCTTGGTCTATCTGGCTTACTTCAAAAGAACTTTGCCAACCAAACTGCCGCAGTTATTGCAGCTCAAATTGAACAAGCAGACGTGTTAGCATTTAGCGAAACTCAAACACTTCGCTTAATGAATGGTAAGCTACCTATTTATATTCGCTCAGGTAAGATTAAGCCACCTGTTGTGACACAACCTTTCTTAGCCAATTGGCAACCACTTCAATTCGATAAAATTGAAGGTGCTGAAGATTTTACAAATCGCCTGCAAAAGAATATGCAGAATTTGAAAAAATGGGCAGTAAAAGAAAATATCTATTGTTTGCGAATTTATGATGCTGATCTACCAGACTTCAATGTCGCCGTAGATCTATATGGTGACCGATTGCATGTTCAAGAATATGCCCCACCAAAATCAATCGATCCTGAAAAAGCGAAAAAACGTTTTAATCTTGCTTTACAAGCAATCCGTGCTGTCACAGGTTTAGGTCGCGATGCCATTTTTATCAAGACTCGTGCTCGTCAGGAAGGTAAAAACCAATACACTAAACAAAGTACTGCCTCTAAACGCTTTATCGTTCAAGAAGGCAAAGCGAAAATTTTGGTTAACCTCACAGATTATTTAGATACTGGTCTTTTCCTCGACCATCGCCAAATTCGCTTACGCATCGCTGCTGAAGCAAAAGGTAAACATTTCCTTAATCTATACAGTTATACCTCAACTGCGAGTTTACATGCTGCGTTAGGTGGTGCTGCGAGCACGACCAGTGTCGACCTTTCAAATACTTATTTGAACTGGTCTAAAGAAAACTTTGTCTTAAATGGTTTAACGGTTGATCATGCTGACCAACAACACCAGTTCTTTGCCAGTGATTGTTTTGAATGGTTAAAAGAAGGTCATGAACAATATGACTTAATCTTTATCGATCCGCCAACGTTCTCGAACTCTAAAAAATTCCATGGTACGTTTGACGTTCAACGTGATCACTTATCCCTGATTAAGCGTGCAATGAATCGTTTAACCACTGGTGGTACACTGTATTTCTCAAATAACTATCGTGGTTTTGAATTAGACGACGAAATCAAAGCATTTTATGACATTGAAGAACTCACCCATGAAACAATTGGTCTAGACTTTAAACGTAATACTAAAATTCACCGTTCATGGAAAATTACACATCTTCAAACCTAATGATTTGAGAGCTTGACTAATAAAAAACAGGGCAATTCGTTTGCCCTTTTTTATTTTCTTAAATTTTTTGAAGATGAATATTCCTTTGTCACAATAAGGGTTGGATCTGTTGAAACATAGACAGTACGTGGTAGCGTATCATAAGGATAATACGTCAGTGGTTTAATGGTTTTGCTAATTTGATCAGGATCTGCCTTTTTGCTCAATTCAAAATCAGAAACCGCATTTGAAACCAATTGCTTCTGATTAAATTCTTCTGCTTGAGTCTGAGCCAAATATTGTTGATTTTGTATTTGTACCTCAACGCTCTGTGATACTTCTTTTTTTAATTCTTGCACTAAATTTTCATTCAAATTCTGATCAATCACTTGCTGTTCGATAAGTTCAGATTCATCTAATTGCTGTGCAGTTGCCCATTGAAAACCACACATCAGCATGCAAGAAATTAAAATTGACCGTCGAAAAGTAACACTTATGAATTCCATTTTTTATCTCGAGAATTATTATTGTAATTTTATTTATATATTTATTAATTACAGCTAATCAAGTGCGTTCACTCGCATTCCGATGAACGCACCATATTCTTAAATACGACTCACTTCAAAGTAAGAGTATTTAGAACGATCAATCACGTCATAGGGTTTACTTTCATAACTATGAAGCGTGTGAACTGCTTTCATTTTATGTGATGAACACTGCTCTAGAACTTGCTTACGTGGGTCATTCTCAACCACAGTCACACAAAATGATGTTTTACCCTGAGCTTTCACCAATGTATTTACTTTGGTCAGCATAAACTTTAGTACGTCTAACGCACTTGGATCACAGAGGAAACTATGCGTCATGAGATAATCAAAGGATTGCCCTTCTTCGGGAAGCGTTAACTGTCCAGTAATTCGAGCATAAGTGTTATAGACAGGTTTTAACAGTTTTAACATTGTAGAATAACTCGCCACTTTAGTTTGTTTGAAATCTTTTTGATCCCACAAACCAAATAAACCTACGATTTTATGATCTGAATTGAGCACTAAATGAAAGTCTTCTAATCTCAGCCCATACCAAAAAGGATGATTAGCTTCCAATAACTGTCTAAAGTTATAATCAGGTAAAAAATTATAATGGGAAGCCATTTCTTGTATAAAACCATTGACCGCATCAATCTTATCTATGGTCATTGTTTCAAGGCGAAGTTCAGCAGACTGCTTAAACTTAGGCACCTTAGAAATGGTAAAAGTGGTCATCGAATCAAAGATATAAGGTAAAGCATATCCTTCTCTTTCACGATGCATCATATTACGAGCTACTTTATTATCTTCTAAAATCACACTTTGAAAGATAATTTCACGAGGGAAACATTCAAAAATGTATTCCATAAATACATTAAACGCTTTTTTACCCCGAGCTGTAAGTTTGATTCGTAAATCTGATACATAGCGTAATTGTTCAGTGACTCCATTGATCCAATACGATTTCCAACCGATGTTCATCATGGCAATAATTTGATCAGGCTGATCTTGATGTACGACAACCAAAATTTCAGGCTTATTATATTGTGCATGTGTAGCACGAAAATAACTCGGTTTCCGCTCAAATGAAATCACCATACCGTTACTCGGCATACTTTCAGAAATCAGCTCAATCAATTGAGGATCATCTTGCTCCGCAGCATAACGTAGATAAAATTCAGGCGAGGTTTTTGATCGATATAGTAAATTTTGCTCTGTCATTTTTAAATTCTTAAATAAATTTCATTTTCTTCAACGGTTCTGGCTTGATATTCCCCTCAATCATGCCATTGCGCATTGCGATTGTCTTATATTCATGCCATGCATCTTCCACATGCATCACGCGTGCTTCATCTAATTGCCCTAAATTACGTGCCAACTCATAGTGAAAATTTTGTTTTAGCAATTGATCTAACTGTTGATCGGACGGCTGCCCACTCACACTACCCTCAGAAAGCAAAACATAATAAGGTTTCGATTCAGTCTGTTCTATTCCGAGTAAACTAATGGGTAAAAAACCGTTTTGTTTAAATGTATCGATCACACTCAAAGCAACAGATTGATCAATCTTTTCTCCGACCAAATCAACTGTCATCTTTCGACCAAGAAATTTAAAGCACGGAATGCCCTGATAAAAAGAATCAACCAATAATTCATCATCAATAATGTAGCGTTTTAGGCCAGAACCTGTCGTAATAATCGGACTCACGATTTGACCTGGTTTAAGCTGCCAAGCAGGGTAAATTTGCTGAGTATCTAAATCTTGAAACTCATAAAAATGAGCTTGATACATCAAGGGATAATGATCATCTAAAGGTATAGTCACTACGCCTTCAGTGGCCCAAAGCCCTTTACCTTCAAAACTTACACCCTTAATTTCGGTTTTTAAAATTTGTGCCCAGTGCTGTGCGCTTGCGGTATCCCAAGATGAAATTAAAAATAGCTTTGGCCACAATTTTTTCCAACAAGTCGGATCTTCCAAATCTAATCGTTCTAGAATCTGGCTACGTTTTACTGATTTTTTGATTTTTAAAAAATCTAAACTTTGACGACTCCACTGACCAGTCGATAAAACCTCAACGATTTCACTCTTATTTTCTTGGATAATTTCGATCAGTTGCAGTGCAAAAGTTGGGCTCCACACTGAAATCATGCCGAGATTTTCATCTCTGACTAAATATACAGCCGTAGCGAACATCGCATCTTCAGCAGTTTCTGCCAAAGCAATGTCAGCAGGCACGGCCTGCGTAATTTGAGTTAAAATTCGTTTTGAAAAAGAAAGTAAGGCACTATCATCATTTAAATTATGAGTGGTCGTCAGTTGACGCTGGCTTTCAGGCAACCAAGATACAGACCAATAGTGTGTTGTACATTTTAGTTCAGGATAACGACGATATAAACTCGTGAGCCATAAACCAATCGCCTGATCTATTTCACCTAAAAATTGTTGGGTATATGGAATAAATTTGAGTGCTTCACTTGAACCACTTGTGGGCTGGAATCGGATAATTTTACTTTTATTAAGTAAATTTACGCCTTGATTACGTGATGCTTCAACTTTCTGCTTCCAATCAGCATAACGTGTTACTGGAAAATGTTGAGCAAACGACTCATATTCCATCTTTGGATCATCACATATAACTTTTAATTTATCACGCTGAACTTTTTCCAATTGATCAGCGTATTGATAAAAGTCTTTAAATGATTTTTTACAGGCCAAATTTAAAACTTGATGAGCTGCAAATATCACAGACATTAGGCCACCTTAGAATCTTGATCTTGATCTTGATCTTTGGTTAGAGCCGATTTAGATAATTTATCTTTATTCAGATTCGACTTATTTTTTTTGAGCGATGATTTTTTCACAAACCTTACCGCTGTTTGCAAAATATCAACCCAACGCAGCTCACCAATACACGGTAATTCAGTACCTTGAACCCAAGATGGATTGCATTCCTCAAAAAACTCAATTTTACGATTTTTCTGGCGCATTTCTTCTGTTATTGGGGCCACATCAGGTTTCAGACACTGATAGTTTTCTCCAAAATCAATCAGCTTTGATTCATCATCATAGTATTCTGCAAAATACTCACGACAATACGCTTCAACATAATCTTTTAAATATTCATCTTTATTTTCTGGATTTGGATAATAGTGATAATAATTATTTGCAAGAAGTAAGTAGGTCTTAAAGCCCTTTGAGATCAGCATCCAATAGATCGGTACACCCGTATGACGTAATTTGAAGGTCATTACATAACGAAACATCGCACGTTGTAATGCTCGACTACCCCAATACGCCTCCTCAATAATGGTATCACCACTAAAAAAAGCATGGGCAGTTTTACCATTCACGGTAAAATTTCGCTCCATTACAGTTGAGAAGCCCACTAAAAAATCTTTTTTGGGTTCTCGAATGATAAACACACCAGTCTTTTCCAGAAGGTCTCTTTCAAAAATTTCAAAGACTGTATTTGAATAATAGTTACTGTAAATATTGAACATCTTTTCAATATCACGGGGTTTTAAATCTTTTACCTTAACAAACTCACTATAAGGTTCTTTTTTTAATTTTCGGAGTCGTTTTAATTCTAGCATATTGATCCCATTAAGCTAAACAATGAATTCCTTTTGTGAATCAATAAACAAATTAAACATTTATTCACAAAAATATTGAGTGCAATCTTATACTTAATAGATTTGAGTAGCAATTTTATTAAAAAATAAATTTATTATTTTTAAATCACTTAAATGAAAAAAAACCTGAACGAATTCAGGTTTTCTAAGTTTGTTTATTAAATTCTAATTTAATTTAAGTTTACTAAAACTCAAATTTCCATCAGTGCTTTGTATAACAATTGTATCTCCTGGCAAAAATTCTCCCGCCAAGATTTTTTGAGCCAATGTATTTTCAACCTTTTGTTGAATAGCACGTTTGAGTGGTCGAGCCCCATAGATTGGGTCATATCCTGCCTCAATTAATTCATCGAAAGCAGTGTCATCTACAGTCAAACTTAAATCACGATCAGCCAAACGAGCACGTAAGCGATCTAACTGAATATCCGCGATACCTCGAATCTGCGATTTTTTCAGTGCATGGAAGATTACAAGTTCATCAATTCGGTTAATAAACTCTGGTCTAAAATGCTCAGAAACAGCAGCCATCACAACACTGCGTACATCTTGTTCCGTCGCCATGTCACCTAATTCGCGCACTTCATTTGAACCTAAGTTTGAAGTCATGACGATCACTGTATTTTTAAAATCCACCACACGCCCTTGCGAATCAGTCAAGCGACCATCGTCAAGTACCTGAAGCAGAATGTTAAATACATCTGGATGAGCCTTCTCTACTTCATCAAATAACACCACGCTATAAGGCTTACGGCGTACTGCTTCAGTTAGCACACCACCCTCTTCATAACCAACATAACCAGGAGGTGCTCCCACCAAACGACTAACAGAATGTTTCTCCATAAATTCAGACATATCGATACGGATCATGGCATCGTCACTGTCAAATAAGAAGTTTGCTAAAGCTTTAGTTAACTCAGTTTTACCGACACCTGTTGGACCTAAAAATAAGAATGAACCACTTGGGCGATTTGGATCTGAAAGTCCAGCACGTGAGCGTCGTACAGCATTAGAAACTGCAACTACCGCTTCATCTTGGCCTACGACGCGGTTATGTAAAAATGTTTCCATACTGAGTAATTTTTCACGCTCACCCTGTAGCATTTTTGCTACAGGAATTCCTGTTGCTGCACTTACAACTTCGGCAATTTCATTGTCCGTCACTTTATTACGCAATAATTTAGGTTCAACTTTCTCTTCAGATGCTTCTTCACTGAGTCGTTTCTCCAAATCAGGAATTACTCCATATTGAAGTCGTGCCATTTCAGCTAGATCATTTTCACGTTGTGCCTTTTGCATCGCAATACGTGCTTGATCAAGCTCAGCCTGAGTTTGTTGATCGCCTTGCACTAAACGCTTTTCAGAAATCCACACTTCTTCAAGATCGCTGTATTCCTTCTCCACTTCAGCAATTTGTTTTTCTAAGTGTGAAACTTCAGCTTTACTTCCTGGATCTTCATCTTTTTTTACAGCCTCAAGCTGTAATTTTAATTGAATAAGACGACGCTCTAATTTATCTAGAGACTCAGGTTTTGAATCAAGCTCCATCTTAATTCGAGATGCTGCCTCATCAATTAGATCAATCGCTTTATCTGGTAGTTGACGATCTGTAATGTATCGATGTGACATTTTAGCTGCAGCAATGATGGCAGAATCTAAGATTTTAACACCATGATGTACTTCATAGCGCTCTTTTAATCCACGTAAAATCGCAATCGTGTCTTCAACACTAGGCTCATCAACCAATACTTTTTGGAAACGACGTTCAAGTGCTGCATCTTTTTCAATGAATTGTCGATATTCATCTAATGTTGTAGCACCTACACAACGTAATTCTCCACGTGCTAAAGCAGGCTTCAACATGTTACCTGCATCCATTGCACCGTCGCCTTTACCTGCACCGACTAGAGTGTGCAACTCATCGATAAACAGAATAATTTCACCATCATGTTTAGCAAGATCTTTTAATACTGCTTTTAAGCGCTCTTCAAATTCACCACGATATTTTGCACCAGCTAAAAGCGATCCAAGATCAAGTGATAAGACACGTTTATTTTTTAAACTTTCAGGCACTTCTCCATTGACGATACGCTGTGCTAAACCCTCAACAATGGCAGTTTTACCAACACCCGGTTCACCAATCAAAACAGGATTATTTTTTGTACGGCGTGATAAAACTTGGACTGTTCGACGAATTTCATCATCTCGCCCAATCACTGGATCAAGCTTGCCAGAAAGTGCTCGCTCAGTGAGATCAATGGTGTATTTGTTTAATGAATCACGTTGATCTTCATGATTGTTACTCATGACTTTTTCATCACCTCGAACTTTAGTTATCGCCGCTTTTAAACCTGCGGATTGAACACCAACCGCATTTAAAATAGTTTTGGTTGCACCTGTTTCTGCTAAACCAAGTAACACCCAATCTGTTGAAAGAAACTCATCACCCGATTTTTGTGCATAACTATCTGCCAAGTTAAGCGCTTTAACCGCATCTGGACTGAGATTGATATCCCCAGTTGGATGGGCAAGTGTTGGTGCATCATCAAGCGCCTGTTGCAACTTTGTGCTCAATTCTCGTAAATTCGCCCCTGCCTGCTGCAACAAACTCATATTTGATGGCTCTTCAAGCAGTGTCGATAGTATATGGAGGCCTTCAATCGCTGTATGATCCTTGCCCATTGCTAAAGATTGCGCATCAGATAAGGCTTGCTGTAAGCGATTTGTAAATTTTTCAAAACGCATTATTATTTTCCTCACAACAAATTTGGTACTTGCTTAGTTAATGGGTGAGAAGCGTCATATTTCAAGTCGGTTTTTTAATTATTTTCTTAAATTTCAATTATTTAAAAAATAAAGATAGATTATAATTATAATATTTGTGCTGCTCATACATTTTTCAATACCACTTCACAATTTTTTCATGGTGATTATGATATTTATCTACTATTCACTACATATGACAAAGAAAATATATTCTCAGTAAACGGTCATTATTGTTCTCAAATCATCACATAGGAGTACGCCGAACTTATATCGACCTAATCGGTACATGTTGTGCAAAATCATTCAATATGAATTTATAAGATAAACAATCAATTTTATATTTATTTAAAGAATATAGATAAAACTTATAATAATCACCGTTTTCCATAAACGGATGATTTAATCATTCAAGCATACTTACATGAATCATTTTATAAATCTCTCAGAAAATAAAGTTCATCAAGATAAAATTAAATTTATTTTATCTGAAGCAAAAAAAAATGTAGAAGATCATACACTCCTTTTTGCAGGCTCTTTAAAACCCCAAGATGCGTGGCTTTTGTTCCAATCCCAACAAGCGATCATTATTGATGTCAGAACACATGAAGAGCGAAAATTCGTAGGTTATGTCGAACATTCAGAACATATTCCTTGGCTGACAGGCATCTCACTTGAACGTAACCCAGAGTTTTTAGAGAAGTTACAATCTTTTGTTAATGTATATGACATCATTTTGCTCATGTGCCGTAGTGGAAAGCGTTCTGCGGCAGCAGCAAGTGTTGCGTATAATGCAGGTTTCACGAACGTATACAATATCGATCAAGGTTTTGAAGGTGATTTAGACCCTAACTCCCATCGTGGTACTTATAATGGTTGGCGATTTCACAATCTGCCATGGGTACAAGAGTAAAATTGATTTAATGACTTTACATAAAAAAAGCAACCTTAAGGTTGCTTTTTTTCAACTCGATAAAATCAAGCTTCCGCTTCAATAATTTCAAAATCATGTGTAATTTCAACACCGCCATCTGAAAGCATTTTACTTGCTGAACAATATTTTTCTGCAGATAAGTCAACCGCTTTAGCGACTTGCTTTTCTTTGACTGCTTTTCCTGTAACCACAAAATGCAAATGTATCTTCGTGAAAACCGCAGGAACTGTGTCTGCCCTCTCGGCTTTCAACTGACATTCAACACCAGTCACATCTTGTCTAGATTTCTTTAATATAGTCACAATATCAAACGAAGCACACCCACCAAGCCCCATTAATATAAGTTCCATCGGACGTGGACCACGGTTTTCACCACCGTAAGCTTCAGCACCATCCATGATAATTTGGTGACCGCTTTCAGATTTTGCTTCAAAAGCAACATTCTCTAACCAATGTACGCTAGTATGCATTGCAACTACCTAAAAAAAACTATAAATTTACTTAGGACTGTACACTAGCATATATTGAGCTGATAAGGAATTTCACCTCTTATGCTTCACGTGGCAAGTTTATTTAGGTCTAAAGATCTAGTTACTATCCAAATCGGAATTTAAAAAGCATGACTTCTAATTTTTCACAACTTAGTACAGATGCTTTGTCGCCAGGTCAATTACCTGAATCTGTCAAAGCTTTGCTCAAGCGTGCGCACATCAATAGATTTCCAAAACGAACTTCAATTATTGATGCGGGCTCAGAGTCGAAATCTCTGTATCTAATTTTAAAAGGGTCGGTTTCAATTATTTTACGTGAAGATGATGAACGTGAAATTGTTGTAGCCTATTTAAACCCAGGGGACTTTTTTGGAGAGATGGGATTATTTGAAAGTAATCCTCAGCGTACTGCAGAAGTACGTACACGTGATGTATGTGAGATTGCTGAAATTTCATATGCTAACTTCCATGAAGTAAGTAAGCAGTATCCAGATCTTAGCTATGCGGTGTTCGCACAGCTCGTTCGTCGCTTAAAAAATACAACTCGAAAAGTAACTGACCTAGCATTTATTGATGTATCGGGTCGTATTGCACGTTGTTTAATCGACTTGTCAGCTCAACCTGAAGCAATGATTCTTCCAAATGGACGCCAAATTCGTATTACTCGTCAAGAAATTGGTCGTATTGTAGGTTGTTCACGTGAAATGGTTGGTCGTGTTCTTAAAACACTTGAAGAACAAGGCATGATTGAAACTGATGGTAAAGCTATCTTAATTTTTGATTCATCATTAGAAGCAGTAAATTCTGTTGAAGACGACTTTGACAACAATGATGATGAATAAATTTTCATCTGATCTACATTCAAAAAAGCAAATCTGACGATTTGCTTTTTTATTGCCTTTTTTCTGAAAACTTTCGAATTTATTTTACATACGTTTTGAATCTTAGATTAGGTATGATTTCAATATATCAACTTAAAAAATACAGCAAGGATGTTGAGCATGAAATTTAATCGACTTGGGCAAACAGATATACACGTTCCCGAAATTTGTTTAGGAACAATGACCTTTGGTGAGCAAAATAGCCAGTCCGAGGCTTTCCAACAACTGGAATATGCACTCGAGCGGGGGTTAAATTTTTGGGATACTGCAGAGATGTACCCAGTACCACCTAAAGTCGAAACTCAAGGCGCGACGGAAGAAATTATCGGCAATTGGATTCAACAGCGTGGCCAACGTGATCAACTTTTTCTTGCTTCAAAAATTGCAGGTCCAGGTCAAGGTGGTAGCAATATTAGAAGCGGTATAACTCGCTATAATGCCAGCGATATTAGCTCAGCCTTAGACTTAAATCTTAAACGCTTAAAAACTGACTATATTGATCTTTATCAGCTGCATTGGCCTCAACGCCCAACCAATATGTTTGGTCAATTGGGTTATACCAATCACCATGCTCACAGTACACTAGATATCACACCACTCGAGGAAACCTTATCTGCCCTTCAAGCGGAAATTAATAAAGGCAGAATTCGTTATATCGGACTCTCCAATGAGACACCATGGGGAACCATGAAATTTCTACATTTAGCTGAAAAGTTAGGGCTGTCTAAATTTGTTTCTGTACAAAACCCCTATAACTTATTAAATCGTACCTATGAAATCGGCATGTCGGAGATTGCTAAATTTGAAGGCATCGGTTTACTGGCCTATTCACCGCTCGCTTTTGGCTATTTAACAGGAAAATTTAGACATGGTGCGAGACCTGCAAATGCCAGAGTCACCTTATACTCTAGATTTGTGCGTTATAGTAATCCTGAAAGTGAATGGGCAACTGAACAATACGCCGTCTTAGCAGAAAAACATGGACTGACATTAACGCAATTGGCGTTAGCTTTCATTAAGCAGCAGTTCTTCGTGACCAGCACAATCATTGGTGCAACCGATTTAAATCAACTCAAAGAAAATATTGATGCTTTTAATGTGTCATTGTCAGAAGAAATACTTCAGGAAATTGAGATCATCCATAAACAACAGCCAAATCCAGCACCTTAAGTGTCTAATAAATTCGATTTCAATACATTTGAATCAAAGCCATACTGTGATAACAATTTACTAAGTGGTGAATATAAAAAAAAGGATGCTAACGCATCCTTTTTTAGCTTTATTCTTTTAACGGCGACTTTGGTTATAAATCGCTTGAGCTGCAGGTAAGTTTTTACGCATCGCCTCAATTCGTTGAGCATTTGAAGGGTGTGTTGATAAGAAAGATGCATTGCCACCATTACTTGCTTTAGCCATTTTCTCCCATAATGTAATCGCTGCTTGTGGGTTATAACCAGCTCGAGCCATTAACATTAATCCACCCTGATCAGCACGGCTCTCCAAGTTACGTGAATAAGGCAACCCTACACCCAGTTGAGAACCAATTTGTGCAACTGCTGCGCCACCTTGACCTACCCCAGCTGCACTTAAACCAACACCTAAAGCCAAGTCAGTTAAAGCTTGAGCACCCAATTTACTTTTTGCATGCTCTTCCAAAGCATGGATCATTTCATGTCCCATGATGGCCGCAATTTCAGCATCTGTTAAATTTAAACGTTCCACAATACCTGTATAAAAAACAACTTTACCACCTGGCATGACAGAAGCATTTAATTCACTTGATTTAATTACAGATACCTGCCATTGGAATGGCTGACCCGTTTGATTCATTTGATCAGCATATGGACGCAAACGATTGTAGACATTCGTAATACGCTTATAGGTATTTGAGCTTGTATCCAATAAGCCCTTGCTGCGAGCTGTATCAATGGCTTGCGAGTAACTTTGTGCAGCAGCTGCATTTAATGTCGCTGAGTCCGCACCCGCCATATCCGCAAATGTTGTACACCCTGAAATCGAGATTACCGCAGATGCTGTAAGACCGAGCAATAATTTGTTCTTCATTATAATGTTCCAATCTACTTGAAAGTACTTGTTCATAATTATAGACAAACTCAACTAAGCTTAATATCTCATTTTTCTTCACTTTTTTATTTGTTATGTAATTTAGTAAACAAATTGATAGCTGATCCAAAAGACCAAACAAAAAATATTAAGCACGAGATAGGTTTGACTCCACGGTTTTAAACGAGTTTCAAGCTCCTCATCTTTACGTTTAAAAAATAAATAGGTGTTCTGAATTAAAATAATAGGGACCAATATGCAAGCGATCATAATCGACAGCCCAATAAAGACTTGGTAGACCACATCTTCGGCTACTGTTTGAGATCGAATTATCATCATCGCAATCGTGGGTGCCCCCCCCATTGCAAATAACAACGAATAAAACATTGTTCCAGAAGTATTTTTATGCATCCTGCACACTCTATTATTTTATACATTCGATTTTAACAATCTCTAAGATTCAGCACAGCCAATTTTTATACAACTTTGGTCGTTGTTTAGATCAAAAAAAGCCCTGTGATATCACAGGGCTTTTTTGAAACTTTTAATTAAGCTTCAAACGGGTGACGAAGAATAATCGTTTCATCACGGTCTGGACCAGTTGATACGATGTCGATTGGACATTCGATTAACTGTTCAAGTCGCTTAATATAGTTGATTGCTGCTTCTGGCAATTGGTCTAAAGATTTAGCACCAAAAGTAGACTCAGTCCAACCAGGCATTGTTTCGTAAATTGGTTTTAAAGTTTCAAATGCAAGTGCATCAGAAGAACCTACGCAGCCCGAATCTGCAGCTTCATAACCCACACAGATTTTGATTTCTTCTAAACCATCAAGAACGTCAAGTTTAGTCAAGCAAATACCCGAAAGTGAGTTCACTTCTACTGAACGACGAAGGATTTCAGCATCGAACCAACCACAGCGACGTTGGCGACCAGTAGATGCGCCAAATTCTGAACCTACAGTACCAAGGTGTTTACCAATTGCATCACCAACATCGTTTGCAGCATCATAAACCAACTCAGTTGGGAATGGACCTGCACCTACGCGAGTTGTATAAGCTTTGGTAATACCCAATACATAGTCAAGGTGTAATGGACCAAGACCAGAACCAGAACTCACACCACCAGCAGTCGTATTTGAAGATGTTACGTATGGATAAGTACCATGGTCAACATCAAGAAGTGAGCCTTGAGCACCTTCAAACATGATGTTGTCACCGTTCTTACGATATTTATGCAATTCGCCAGTAACATCAACAACCAGTGGAGCAACAACTTCACGCCATTGATCACATAACGCAAGCACGTCTTCAAGCTTAACCGCTTCTACACCGTAGAATTGTGTTAATTGGAAGTTATGGTATTCAAGTAACTCTTCAAGCAATGCTTTAAGATGATCACCACCACGCACTAAATCAGCGACACGAACCGCACGACGTGCAACTTTATCCTCATACGCTGGACCAATACCACGACCTGTTGTACCAATCTTGGCATTCCCACGTTTTTTCTCACGTGCTTGGTCTAATGCAATATGGTTTGGCAAAATTAATGGACAGTTTGGAGAAATACGTAAACGTTCTTTAACTGGCACACCTTGCTCTTCAAGAATCGTCATCTCTTTGATTAACGCTTCAGGAGAAAGCACTACACCGTTACCAATTAAGCAAAGTACGTTTTCACGTAAAATACCAGATGGAATGAGGTGTAAAACAGTTTTCTTACCACCTACGACGAGAGTATGACCTGCATTGTGTCCACCTTGATAGCGAACAACTGCAGCCGCTTGATCTGTGAGCAGGTCAACGATTTTACCTTTACCTTCGTCGCCCCATTGGGTACCAAGTACCACAACATTCTTGCCCATAATAGCCTCATTGCATCATGCTGTTAAAATTGAAGAACATGATTTGAAATTTAGTATTCAAATCAGGTGATTAAATCTGTTCGAGTTTCCACTCACCCGCTTGATTCACCAACTGGTGAGTCGCGTTAGGTACTGAATTCAACTCATCTTGACCAAGCAACTGCACAACGCTTTTGCCTTGATCACGTAATCCTTGAATTGCTTTGACTAGGTCAGCATTATTGCCCTTAGGTGCAACGATCACTTCCAATGCTTTAAATTGACCAGCGCTTAAAGCGTATAAGTCACATGAAAAGCCAGTTGCTGGACGTGCACGACCAAAATGCTCACCAATACCATCATAACGTCCACCTTGAGCTAATGGCGCAGCACGATTTGGTGCATACACTGCATACATTAAGCCAGTGTGATAGTGATATGAACGAAGCTCTACTACATCGATACCAATATGCAGATTTGGCCAACGTTGCTGAATCGCATCTTGTGTGCTTTGAACTGCATTAAATGCTTCTTGGAATGCCGAATCTTCTAAGATTTCTTGGCTTAAATGTGATTTTAAAGCGACTAAATCACTTGCATAACGACCAAGCGAATAAAAATCAGATCCGAATTTAAGATGTTGCGTATATTCAGCAAGTTCTGGCAATGCTTTACGCTGATATAAATCAGATAGATGCGACTCTGTAGCTTTGTTCAATCCTGCATGTTTAACTAAGCTACGGAATAGACCAACGTGTCCAATATCTAAATGGATCGCCTCATTTACACCTGTATTTTTTAATAATTCCAACATGACATCGATCATTTCGACGTCAGCATCGATACTCTCTGAACCAAACAACTCAGCACCGAGCTGTAAAGGCGCACGTGTGGTATTGAAACCTTGTGGTTTGGTATGAAGTACCGTTCCAGCGTAGCAATAGCGCGCAACACCTTCAACTGGATACACGTGTGCATCGATACGCGCTACCTGAGGCGTCATATCTGCACGCACACCAAGTAAACGACCTGAAAGTTGATCAATTACTTTAAATGTGGCTAAGTCTAAATCTTGATTCGATTCTGAAAGAGAAGATAGAGATTCGATGTATTCAATAAATGGCGTGTACACCAATTGATAACCTCGAGCTGCGAGGAAATCTAACGCGGTACGACGCAAAGTTTCAATAACTTGCGCTTGCTCTGGTAATACATCAGCTACACCATCAGGTAATAACCATGTCTCTGAAATGGGCATGTTGTAAACCTAAATTCTGTCAGCGCGGAACAAATCCGCATAAAAAAATCGGGAACACACCCGATTTCTCCTAGTCTATCACGATCAACCCCCATGTGCATCAGACTTTTAAATAATTAAATCGGAATTTTAGATTATTCATAAGCTTCGATTGGTAATTCTGAACGCACTAGCAGTCAATCTATGTTATAGACATAAGCCTTTATAAAAGACACAGCATTTCAGTTTCATGACTGATCTGGAAATGAATGACATAAATCCAGTAAACGATTCGTATATCCCCATTCATTATCATACCAAGCATAGACTTTAGCTTGCTTCCCGACCACCATGGTTTGAGTTAAATCTACAATGAGTGAAAATGGAGAATGATTAAAGTCAGATGATACTAAAGGCTCATCTGTTACCGACATAATTTCCGAAAATTGCTCTCGTGCTGCTGAAATTAACGCTTCATTTAACTGATGGTCTGTAATTGGCTGTTGCGCTATAAATGTCAAATCAATAGCTGCCACATTAATGGTAGGAACACGAATTGAGTAACCGTCTATTCGCCCTTCCATTTTTGGCATGACACGTTTAATTGCACCTAGAGCAGATGAAGTCGTTGGAATAATGTTTTGCCCAGATGCCCTCGCACGACGTAAATCGCGGTGAACATGATCTAAAACGGATTGATCCGCTGTAACAGCATGAATTTCTGTCATTAACGCACTTTCTATGCCAAAGGCATCGTCAATAATTTTGACCAGAGGAACCAATGCTTGTGTCGTACATGAAACACTCGAAATAATCTGATCCGTAGTTTTAACCTCTTTATGATTTACCCCGTAGACGATTGCAGCATCAACCGTATCAAAAGGTGCAGCCCCAATTATCACGCGTTGAGCGCCAGCATTGAGATGGCGTGTCGCTTCTGCTCGAGATCTAAATAAACCAGTACACTCTAAAACAACATCAACGTTTAAACGCTTCCATGGCAGTTGATCAGGTTCTGTTTGACAGTGGACTTCAATAGATAATTTTTTTTGATAGGCATAAATATTGAGAAATACTTGCTCTGCCACATAACTCAACTCCACTTCCCCATGAAATCTTCCATGTGTGGTGTCATATTTAAATAAATGAATTAAAGTTTCTACATCAGCCACATCATTAATCGCAACGATTTCAAAATTGAATTGTTTTGGATTTTCAAACCAAGCTCTTAAAACATTTCGCCCGATTCGTCCAAATCCATTAATTGCGATACGCTGCATATGTAACCTTCAACTCTTTAATACAAGTTCGTGAAAGCTCTATGTTAAAGTATTTCTAAAATATACAGTAATAAATAATGGTCTTATGACTACTCAATATTTTTGATTGATCTTCGTGCGAGATACACTGCTTAAGCATTTGAAAATGATCTCAACACCAATAATGATTAAAATTTCACCTAAAATCAGAATTAAAGAGAATTGTCATTAAAACACTTTAAAATCATTGGTACAGGTGGCAAATTCCGTTATAATTTGGCGTTTTTAAACTTTTAGCCCGGTATGCTGGGGTGAATTTTTTGTGAATTCGCACTTTATTTCCCAGACATATTATTTGCCAATACAGAATTAATGGAGTGACTTGGTTGTGAGTACTCGTTTTATGACATCAGCTGAAATTCGTGAAGCATTTTTGCGTTACTTTGAATCGCAAGGCCACACACGTGTCGCGTCGAGTTCTCTAGTTCCTGCCAACGACCCAACTTTGCTCTTTACAAATGCTGGTATGAACCAGTTCAAAGATTGCTTCTTAGGCCTAGAAAAACGAGATTATGTACGTGCAGTGTCATCACAAAAATGTGTTCGTGCTGGCGGTAAACATAACGACTTAGATAACGTGGGCTACACAGCTCGTCACCATACGTTTTTTGAAATGTTAGGTAACTTCTCTTTCGGAGATTACTTTAAACGTGACGCGATTAAATTCGCTTGGGATTTCTTAACCAATGAAAAATGGTTAGGTCTACCTAAAGACAAATTATATGCAACGGTTTATCACACTGATGATGAAGCATTCGACATCTGGAACAAAGAAATCGGTCTAGATGAGTCTCGCATTATCCGTATCGGCGACAACAAAGGCGGTCAATACGCTTCAGATAACTTCTGGGCAATGGGCGATACAGGTCCTTGTGGTCCATGTTCTGAAATTTTCTATGACCATGGCGATCACATTTGGGGCGGCTTACCAGGCACACCTGAAGAAGATGGCGACCGCTTCATCGAAATTTGGAACAACGTATTCATGCAGTTTAACCGTACTGCTGATGGCGTACTTCACCCTCTTCCAGCGCCATCAGTAGATACAGGTATGGGCTTAGAGCGTATTTCTGCAGTTTTACAACACGTAAACTCAAACTACGAAATCGACCTATTCCAACATTTGCTTAAAGCTGCAGCTGAAATTATTGGTTTAGATACTGCTGAACTTGAAGCGAAAGCACAAGCTGAAGGCAAACCAGTTGAATACCCTGCGTCTTTAAAAGTGGTTGCTGACCATGCACGTTCATGTTCATTCTTGATTGCTGATGGCGTAAACCCTTCAAACGAAGGCCGTGGTTATGTACTACGTCGTATCATCCGTCGTGCAGTACGTCACGGTAACAAATTGGGTGCGACAGGTTCATTCTTCCACAAAATGTTAAAGCCTTTAATTGAGGTGATGGGCGCTGCCTATCCTGAACTTGAAGCACAACAAGCGCGTATCGAAGCGCAACTTTTAAAAGAAGAAGAGCAATTTGCTAAAACCTTAGAACAAGGTTTGAAATTGCTTGAAGGCGAACTTGCGAACTTAAAAGGTTCTGTAATTCCAGGCGAAGTGGTATTCAAACTTTACGACACGTACGGCTTCCCAACTGACCTTACAGCGGATATCGCACGTGAACGTGATTTAACCATTGACGAAGCTGGTTTTGAAAAAGAAATGGCTGCACAACGTCAACGTGCACGTGATGCGGGTAAATTCGCAATCGACTACAACAGCGTTGTAAAAGTTGAAGGCGAAACTCAGTTTGACGGCTACGATGCAACTGCTGGTGAGGGTCAAATCATCGCAATCTATAAAGATGGCGAACAAGTTGATGAAGTCGTTGAAGGTGATGAAGCTTTAATCGTTCTAAACCAAACACCTTTCTATGCAGAAAGCGGTGGTCAAATCGGTGATACAGGTATCTTTAAAAACGATACAGGTATTTTCGAAGTTCAAGACACGAAAAAATCTGGTGGTGCGTTCGTTCACCAAGGTATCGTGACCATGGGTAACTTTAAAGTTACTCAAAATGTAGAAGCAACAGTTAAAGCAGACATCCGTGCAGCAACAGCACGTAACCACTCTGCGACTCACCTTCTACATGCTGCACTTCGTCAAATCTTGGGTTCACATGTTCAACAAAAAGGTTCATTGGTTGCTTCTGACGTGTTACGTTTCGACTTTGCCAATGATCAACCCTTGACATTTGAACAGATTCAAGAAATTGAACGTCTGGTAAATGCTGAAGTGATTGCCAATACGCCTGTAACAACCGAACTCCTTGACATCGAATCTGCAAAAGCTAAAGGCGCGATGATGTTGTTTGGTGAGAAATATGGCGAAGAAGTTCGCGTACTTTCTATGGGTTCAATCATTGAAGAGAAAAACTTCTCGATCGAACTTTGTGGCGGTATTCACGTAAAACGTACAGGTGACATTGGTCTGTTCAAAATCACTTCTGAAGGCGGTGTTGCTGCAGGTGTACGTCGTATTGAGGCAGTTACAGGTACGAAAGCAATTGAGGTGGCTCAAAAAGCTGATCGAGACATCAACACGATTAATGGCTTATTGAAAGCACAAAAAGATCAAACGATTGAGAAAGTTGAAGCCTTAGCGGACACAGCATCAAGCTTACAAAAGCAAATCGATCAATTGAATCAAAAACTTGCACATTTACAGGCGGGTGAACTACTTAGCCAAGTTAAGGAAATTGCAGGTCGCAAAACGTTAATCACGACTGTTCAAGGTATGGATGCGAAATCACTTCGCAATCTACACGACGGCGTGAAATCAAAATTAGAAAATGCTGTGATTGTCCTTGCAGGTGTAGAGGGTGACAAGGTGAGCTTGATCGCATCTGTAGCTAAAGACTTCACAGCTTCTATAAAAGCAGGTGACATCATCAAACACTTAGCAACTGAGCTAGGTGGTAAAGGTGGTGGTAAGCCTGATTTGGCACAAGGTGGCGCGCCACTTAACGAGAAGTTTGCTTCTGTCATGGCAGAATTAACTGCTTGGCTAGCTGCAAAATAAAACTTCACCTTTTGTGTAACTGACCTTGAACAACTCTTCAAGGTCATGGTTTATATGGAACAACTATGGCATTAATCGTTCAAAAATATGGCGGTACTTCAATGGGTACTCCTGAGCGCATTTTAAATGTTGCTCGTCGTGTAAAGCGTTGGCATGATCACGGCCACAAGGTTGTGGTTGTTGTATCAGCAATGAGTGGTGAAACTAATCGCCTACTCGCTTTAGCGAAAGCCATTACCGACACCCCTGACCCACGAGAATTAGACCAAATGGTTTCAACGGGTGAACAGGTAACGATTTCAATGTTAGCAATGGCACTGAATTCTATCGGTGTGGAAGCGAAATCTTTGACTGGACGCCAAGTTGGTATTAAAACTGACAGCTCATTCACAAAAGCACGTATTGAATCAATTGATACAGATGTCATGACTGAACAATTAGATGCTGGTCGTGTCATCGTTGTTGCAGGTTTCCAAGGTTTTGATGCTAATGGAAACACAACAACTTTGGGTCGTGGTGGTTCTGATACTTCTGGTGTTGCATTAGCAGCTGCACTCAAAGCGGATGAATGCCAAATTTATACAGATGTGGATGGTGTATATACAACAGATCCACGTGTTGCACCAAAAGCGAAGAAAGTTGATCGTATTTCTTTTGAAGAAATGCTTGAAATGGCTTCTCTTGGTTCTAAAGTTTTACAGATCCGTTCTGTTGAGTTCGCGGGTAAATATCAAGTCCCTTTACGCGTACTCTCTAGCTTCGACAATGAAAATGATGGCGCATTTGACGAAGAATTTAAAAACAACGTCGGAACACTTATCACTACTGAATTGGAAGACAACATGGAACAGCCAATTATCTCTGGTATCGCATTTAACCGTGACGAAGCTAAATTAACTATCTTAGGTGTGCCTGATCTTCCTGGTATTGCATCTAAAATTTTAAAACCGATTGGTGATGCTAATATCGAAGTGGATATGATCATCCAAAACGTTGAAGAAGATGGTACAACTGACTTCACATTCACAGTCAATCGTGGCGAACTTGCTAAAGCTAAAAAAATTCTTGAAGAAACTGCTCAAGCAATCGGTGCTCGTGAAGTTGCAACACGTGATGATATTGTAAAAGTATCTATCGTAGGTGTTGGTATGCGCTCTCATGCTGGTGTTGCAAGTAAAATGTTTACAGCACTTGCTGATGAAGGCATCAATATCCTGATGATTTCAACTTCTGAAATCAAAATCTCTGTTATTATTGAAGAAAATTATTTAGAGCTTGCTGTTCGCTCACTTCACACTGCGTTTGGTCTTGACCGCGAACATGGTGAGTCTAGCGCACGTGCTTAATTTTCTGCCATGAGTTAGCAGAAACAATGCATACTTGATGAAGAAATATTCAGAGCCACTATAGTTTTTCCTATAGTGGCTCTGTTATATTAGGTCTAGAGGTTTATGGGATAATTTCAATAGTCCTGTGCGAATGGTTAAATTCGTCACATTTATCTATTAAAATATTTCGTGGTGCCGAGGTTGTTATTTTCACTTTTTGAAAAAACTATCGCAGGTTTAGCGTTTAAGCAAGGAGATAAACATGCTGATTCTCACCCGTCGTGTTGGTGAAACATTAATGATTGGGGATCAAGTCAGTGTCACTGTACTTGGTGTAAAAGGTAACCAAGTGCGAATTGGTGTGAATGCGCCTAAAGAAGTATCTGTACATCGTGAAGAAATCTATCAACGAATTCAGCATGAACGTGCGATGCATGAGCACTTGCAACATCTTGACCAAGATTACCAACCTTCTTACGAAGAAGAGAATTACACTCAAAATGATTTCAATCGTTGATTAGAAATGATTTTGTGACTAAAGCGGCTAAATTTAGCCGCTTTAAATTTTTGGTGTTTAAGCTGTTTAAAGTCCCAATGATTTGCGTACTGGACCAAAACTACGCCTGTGCTCTTCTACCACGCCAAACTGTGCAATGGCTTCAAAATGAGCTTTGGTCGGGTAGCCTTTATGTTTTGCAAAACCAAACTGAGGATATTTAGCATCAAGTTCTAACATTTGATGATCACGTGTCACCTTAGCCAGGATACTGGCAGCAGAAATTTCTGGATGTAATGCATCTCCTCCCACCACAGCATCACAACTCATACTCAATCCTTGGGGAATTTTATTACCATCAACCAATACATGTTGTGGTTGCACAGTCAATTGTTCAACGGCACGACGCATTGCCAACAACGAAGCATTCAATATATTGAGGTCATCAATTTCTTGATGACTCGCTTCAGCGATAGCCCAAGCTAGTGCTTTTTCTTTGATCTCTATAAATAATTTTTCACGTTTCTTTTCACTGAGTTTTTTAGAATCATTCAATCCAAGAATCGGATTGTTAGGATCCAAAATTACAGCAGCCGCAACGACCGATCCCACCAGTGGACCGCGCCCTGCTTCATCAGCACCAGCAATCAACATCATTTTCCTAATTTATCCTTAAAAAAATAGGCCGATCAAAATCAGCCCATTCATATATCTTTGAAATTAACGTACAGCTTCAGCTACACATTCATTGATGGTTTTAGTCACGATATTGCTAACGATTGTTGCTCGTGCAGCTGGATCAATCGCCGCTGTAGCCAAATCAACCGTAGTCACGCTTTGAGGAGCTTTTTCACTTACACATCCGCAGATTTCACCTTGGATATTTTCTTTCTGCTCTGCTGTCATTAATTTTGTAGCAGTTTTCCACGCAGAAATATTATTTAATTCAGTTGTACATTTTGCATTGATCGCAATTTTAAGCGCAGCCGAACCTAACTGTTGAGTTGTATTTGCTGTAGGTGATGATGTCCCTGTTGTACCAGTAGCACAAGCCCCAAGCACTAATGTCATTGGTGCGAGTAAAGCAATTAATTTTTTCACAGTGTTATCCTTATGATCTTACGAATTGAGCTATTTTGCCTAATGTCACCTCACGAAGAAATAGATTTTTTGAATTTCCCGACTATATGTTCAGTTATAAGTCGCATTCCGTTGCATATTTTCAACACTGTGTCCCATTTCAATACTTATAAATAATTTATGCTTAAATTATTATGTGCGAAATTCAATCATAAGTTTATATCATGAATAATAAATCCAAATATTACACACGTACAGCTCAAGTCTTGCATTGGGTCATGGCGATTATTTTTATCACGGCGTGGGCGATCGGCTTTTATAGCGGCAATTTTTTAAGTTATGAAGTAGATGGTAGCTTCAAAGGTGACGTCATCACGCTTCACAAAAATATTGCAACCACCATTATTTTTCTGGCCGTGGTTCGTATCTTTTGGCGCTACACTCATCCTGCACCCGAGTTACCAGAGACAATGTCTCCCCTCATGAAAAGACTCGCACATTTAGGGCATCTTGGACTTTATTTTATGCTTCTGGCTTTACCAATTACGGGTTGCTTATGGAGTTGGAGTCTCGGCTACCCTGCACCAGTATTATTCTTATTTGATCTACCTGCTTTAATAGGTGAGAATCCTCAAGTAACTGAAATTGTAAAACCACTTCATATTTGGATTTCTTGGGCTGCAGGTTTACTTTTACTCGGACATATTGCTGCGGCATTAAAGCATCACTTTATAGATAAAGATCATGTCTTAGACAGCATGACCAAACAACCTAAAGATTGATTGAGTACGGCTCTAAATTTCTGACTTAGATTTAGAGCTAATCACACATGCTTTTAGGCTATTCAACATGGCTTTTCGAATGACTTCTTGCTTGATATCTTCGTTAACTGTTGCTTTGGCAAGTTCCTGAGCCGGAATATCTTTTAAAGCATGATTTGATACACAATCACAGGTTTCTAATTTTAATTTCTTTTTGTTTTCTTCATTCATTAAATATGTCGTTATTTTCCATATTTTTGAATGGTCGACTTCACGCTCACATTGATACTGGATGACAGGCTTTAATATACGCTGTGTCAATGTCGTATTTGCATTCGCGATAACTACGGGCAACATTAGCAGACTCAGGCAAAACAAAGACTTCAATTTCAACATCACATTCGGCTCTATTGTTTAAAGCATATTAAACCAAAGGTGGGATTTTGCCCCCACCTTCCAGTATTTCACATAAACAAGTTTAACTGTTTTAAATTGCGAGAATTTTATCTTTCCACTTTTGTTTTTGCACATCGGAAATAAACGATGCTTCAAATGAATTTATAGCTAGTTGCTTTAATTCATGATTTGTTAAATCTAAGGCCTCAGCAATCGCAATAAAGTTATCATTCATATACCCACCGAAATAAGATGGATCATCTGAATTGACGGTTACATGCACACCCTGCTGTAACAAACGGCGAATATTATGATCTGCCATATCATCTACAACACAAAGCTTTAAATTTGATAATGGACAAACCGTAAGCGGCATTTTTTCTGCAATTAAGCGCTGCATCAACTTTGGATCTTCTTCAGAACGTACACCATGATCAATACGATTCACTTTAAGTAAATCCAAAGCTTCCCAGACATATTCTGCTGGACCTTCTTCACCTGCATGAGCAACAACCAAAAATCCTTCATCACGTGCTTTTGTGAATACCCTTTCAAATTTAGAAGGTGGATGCCCAACTTCACTTGAATCTAACCCTACCCCAATAATTTGATCTTTGTAAGGTAAAGCTTGTTCAAGTGTTTCAAATGCTGCCTCTTCACTCAAATGACGTAAGAAACACATAATCAAATGCGTTGTGATGCCTAATTTGACCTCAGCATCGTGGCAAGCTCGTTTTAAGCCTTTAATTACCGTTTCAAATGACACACCACGATCCGTATGGGTTTGCGGATCAAAAAACATTTCAGTATGAACCACTCGATCTTCTGCACATTTTTCAAAATATGCCCATGCAAGATCATAAAAATCTTGCTCATTGATCAATACATTCGCACCTGCATAGTAAATATCTAGAAATGATTGCAGATTGTGAAAATTATAAGCCTGTTTGATTTCTTCAACTGATTGATATGGGATTGCAATTTCATTGCGCTGAGCAATGGCAAACATCAACTCAGGTTCAAATGTCCCTTCAATATGGACATGAAGCTCAGCTTTAGGTAAAGCTTTAATTAACTCAACACGGTTCATTGCTACTCCTCATGAAACCAAAAAATAAAAAGGGTGCAAACTGAGTTTACACCCTTTTAAAGACTGTTAAAAATTAGCCGCCAAACATTGCAAATTTCAGCGCCCATAATACTGCGATAATCCATACCATGTATGGCACCGTAGATGCTTTACCTGTAAGTAACTTCACCAACGCATAACTGATAAAACCCATGGCAATACCATCAGCGATTGAGTAAGTGAACGGCATAAACACGATCGTTAAGAAAGCAGGAACCGCTTCAGTAATATCATCCCAATCAATATGTGTAATACCCTGAATCATCAATACCCCTACAAAGAGTAAGGCTGGTGCAGTTGCAAATCCAGGAACAGATTGAGCCAACGGTGCTAAGAACAAACAAGCAATAAAAAGTAAGCCAACTATTACCGCTGTAAGACCTGTACGCCCCCCTGCTGCTACACCCGCAGAAGACTCAATATATGGTGTCGTTGATGATGTACCTAATGCAGCACCAGCAACAATCGCTGAAGAGTCGGCAAACAGAGCTTTCTTCAAACGTGGTAATTTACCATCTTTGAGTAAACCAGCACGATGTGAAACACCAACCAGCGTTCCTGTTGAATCAAATAGATCAACTAAGAAGAACACAAAAATTACACCGATTAAACTTGCGGTAAATAAGCCTTCAAAATCCATTTGCATGAATGTTGGTGCAATTGAAGGAATTTGACCAACCACACCTTTAAATTCACTCAATCCTAGGAATGTTGAGATTGCAGTCAACACTAAAATACTAATGATAATCGCACCACGTATTTTAAAGTGATGCATAACAACAACCATCAAAAAACCGAATAAGGCTAAGAGAACGGTTGGTTGTTTTAAATCACCTAAACCCACTAGAGTCGCAGGATTATCCACAATGATGCCAGCATTTTTCAAAGCGATTAATGCTAGGAATAAACCAATACCACCACCAATAGCCAATTTTAAAGACATTGGAATGGCATTCACGATAGCTTCACGAATTTTAAACATACTGATCGCGATGAAGACCAGACCAGACACAAATACCGCAGCTAAAGCGGTTTGCCAAGGCACACCCATTCCTAAACATACCGAATAGGTAAAATATGCATTTAAGCCCATACCCGGAGCCAATGCGATTGGGTAATTGGCAATAATACCCATGACAAAACAACCGATTGCTGCTGCTAAACATGTCGCAACAAATACCGCACCATGATCCATTCCTGTTTCAGACAGAATCATTGGATTGACAATGATGATGTAGCACATTGTCAGGAATGTCGTCATACCTGCAATAATTTCAGTTCGAAAAGTTGTTTTGTTTTCGCTTAGTTTAAATAAGCGTTCAAGCAAACCCGCTGAAGAATTTGGATTTGTCATTGTCGAGCCCCTGCTTAAGATCGAGCGATTCGTAAAAATTATTTAGATCATTTATTCAATGATTCATTGGCAAATGTAGCTCAGATGACGCATTCAATAAACGTACCAAAATGACATTTCCGATAAATTGAAGCACAATTAAAAAAGCTGCAATAAAGCAGCTTTGATATGATGATCTATCAATTGAACAGTCGCTAGACAATTCGATCTATCGGGATATATTTTTAATTATAACATAGACTGAATTTGAAGGGCTGAATACACAGTCATAGGTTATAAAACACTAAAATTTAATCTTTATTTAAATCACGTTAAAAAATATAAATTTAAATATACCCCTTAAAAAATCACTGATGATTTTTAGATCATTTAATTTTAAATGGTAGAGTAAATTAAGCTTGCTAACAGTGAATACTTTCTAAATTTGCAATATTACCGATCAATATGAACATTATTTCATTTGGAGGTATTCCCAGATCAAGTAACCTAATCCAAACCCTAAACAGGAATACGCAGTAATAATAAAGAAAACGAAACTTGCTTTATTCTTTTTTTTCAAGAAATTCATAATGCTCGCCTTAAGTTAACTCGTCATGCACTATGATAATGCATTTAGCAAATAATACCAGTGAAATAGAATTATTTTCCTTAAATATCAACAAATTACTATTTTTAATAAATACTATCAGTACTTTTCATAACCACTTCATTTTATTATAAAAAATTGAGCACCCTAACTAGATGCATCGATTTGCTGATCTTTAAAATAAAAAGGCCACTATTCATAGTGGCCTTTCATTCGATCAGTTTTGTTGAGAAACAAAACGTGCTCTGGCAGCATGAAGCTTCTTATAGCTCTCAATAAGTTTTAAATGACGATCGAGACCTTCGAGTTGCATATTGGTTGGCGTTAATCCATAAAAACGTACATCACCTTCGATTGAGCCTATTGCAGCATCGACTCTCTCATCACCAAACATACGTCTAAAATTTGGTTCGTAGTCTTCAATTTCCATCTCTTCATCTAACAATACTTCTAATACAACATCCATGCATTGATAGAATAAACCGCGTTCTACAGTATTGGTGTTGTATTGTAAGAACTGTTCTACTTGGTCTTTCGCTTCTTCGAAATTTTCCAAAGCTAAGTTAATTAATAGTTTTAATTCAAGAATAGTTAACTGACCCCACACCGTATTATCGTCAAATTCAACACCAATCAAGGTAATAATATCGGTATAGTCATCCACTTCAACTTCTTCAAGTTTCTCTAGCAAAGCTTCGAGCTGTTCATTATCTAAACGATGTAAGTTAAGAATATCTTCTCTAAAGGCTAAAGCTTTATTGGTATTGTCCCAAACCAGATCTTCAACCAAATACACCTCAGAATATCCTGGCACTAGAATTCGGCATGCAGTTGCACCTAAATGTTGGTATACAGCCATGTAAACTTCTTTACCCATCTCTTTTAGGATATTGAACATCTTTTCAGCTTCTTCAGCGTTTGTATTTTCACCTTGACTGGTGAAATCCCACTCTACGAAATCATAATCAGATTTCGAACTGAAGAATCTCCAAGACACAACACCCGATGAATCAATAAAGTGTTCCACAAAGTTATTTGGTTCTGTCAGTGCATGGCTATTGAAAGTAGGACGTGGTAAGTCATTTAAACCTTCAAAACTACGACCTTGTAAAAGCTCTGTTAGGCTGCGTTCTAATGCAACTTCAAAGTTTGGATGAGCCCCGAATGATGCAAAAACGCCACCCGTTCTTGGATTCATTAATGTCACGCACATGACTGGGAATTTCCCACCTAATGAAGCATCTTTGACCAGCACTGGAAAACCTTGCTCCTCAAGTCCCTTAATACCCTCAACTATTTTTGGGTACTTTGCTAGAACATGTTCAGGTACATCTGGCAGGGTAATTTCACCCTCTAAAATTTCGCGCTTAACCGCACGCTCAAATATTTCAGATAAACATTGTACTTGTGCTTCAGCCAAGGTATTTCCTGCGCTCATACCATTTGACAGATACAAATTTTCGATCAAATTTGAAGGGAAATATACAATCTCACCGTCTGACTGGCGCACAAATGGTAACGAACAGATACCTCTCTCAATATTGCCAGAATTTGTGTCGTACAGATGTGTGCCTAATAACTCATCTTCAGGATCGTAAATTTCAAGTGTATATTCATCTAAAATTTCTGATGGCAATTCACCATTTGGACCTGGTTGGAACCACTTTTCATCTGGGTAATGCACAAATTCAGCATTTGCGATTTCTTCACCCCAAAATTGGTCGTTATAGAAGAAATTACAATTCAAACGTTCAATAAACTCGCCTAATGCAGATGCTAAGGCACTCTCTTTCGTTGAACCTTTACCATTGGTAAAACACATTGGCGCTTGTGCATCGCGAATATGTAAAGACCATACGTTTGGCACTATATTCCGCCAAGACGCAATTTCAATCTTCATCCCTAAGCCCGCCAAAATTGCAGACATGTTGGCAATCGTTTCTTCAAGCGGCAAATCTTTGCCCGGAATAACAGTCACATTTTCCTTGGCAATATTTGGCATAAGTAAAGCTTGAGCATCCGCATCAATGCTTTCAACTTCCTCAATAACAAATTCAGGACCTGTTTGAATGACTTTTTTTACAGTGCAACGGTCGATTGAACGTAAAATACCTTGTCGATCCTTCTCAGAGATATCTGAGGGTAATTCGACTTGAATTTTAAAAATTTGTTTATAACGGTTTTCTGGATCAACAATATTATTTTGGGATAATCGAATATTTTCTGTAGGAATATCTCGTGCAGCACAATACACCTTTACAAAATAAGCTGCACATAATGCTGAAGACGCAAGAAAATAGTCAAATGGGCCTGGTGCAGATCCATCACCTTTATAACGAATAGGTTGATCGGCAATAACCGTGAAATCGTCGAACTTTGCTTCCTGTCGAAGATTGTCGAGATAATTGACTTTGATTTCCATGCGGGCACCTACAGAACTTATCCAAACAGCTAGATAAGTTAAAAATAAATTAAAACGCATTGTAATCAGAAATGCATGCAAATTGAATGAAAGTTTTTTAGATCCTCCCCTTAAGCTCTCTCTAATTTGGCGTAATCAGTGTTTTATTTACAAAAATTTTAACAAAAAAAAGCTGGTACCGAAGTACCAGCTTTTTTAATCCGCCAAACTGGAATTCAGTTCAACTTAAGTGTTATTAGATGCTTGCAATAGCAGCATTTAAAGTTGCACTTGGACGCATAACTGCATTTACTTTCTCTTGATCGATTGCGTAGTAACCACCGATATCAACAGATTTACCTTGAACTTCTGCAAGTTCGGCAACGATCTTCTCTTCATTTTCAGCTAAAGTCTTCGCTAAAGTAGAGAATGTCGCTTTTAATTCAGCATCTTCGTCTTGAGCTGCTAATTCTTCAGCCCAGAACTTCGCTAAATAGAAATGGCTACCACGGTTGTCTAACTCACCTGTACGACGTGATGGAGATTTGTCGTTGTCAAGTAATTTACCAGTTGCAGCATCCAATGTTTTCGCAAGAAGTTTAGCTTTAGGGTTGTTTTCTTTTATACCAAGCTCTTCAAGTGAAACAGCGAGTGCAAGGAACTCACCTAAAGAATCCCAACGTAAGTGGTTTTCTTCAACAAGTTGTTGTACGTGTTTAGGTGCTGAACCACCTGCACCAGTTTCGTACATACCGCCACCCGCCATTAAAGGCACGATAGACAGCATTTTCGCAGAAGTACCAAGCTCCATAATTGGGAACAAGTCAGTGAGGTAGTCACGTAGAATGTTACCCGTTACAGAGATTGTATCTAGACCACGAGCAACACGTTCAAGTGTGTAACGCATTGCACGTACTTGAGACATGATTTGGATGTCTAGACCATCTGTATCGTGATCTTTTAAGTATTTTTGAACTTTCTTGATCAATTCGTTTTCGTGTGGACGGTATGGGTCTAACCAGAAGATTGCTGGCATACCAGAGTTACGTGCACGTGTTACAGCTAGTTTTACCCAGTCGCGGATCGGTGCATCTTTCACCTGACACATACGCCAGATATCACCTTCTTCCACGTTTTGAGACATTAAAACTTCGCCAGTTTCGATATCTGTGATGTTAGCTACACCAGCTTGCGCGATTTCGAATGTTTTGTCGTGTGAACCGTATTCTTCAGCTTTTTGAGCCATTAGACCAACGTTAGGTACAGTACCCATTGTGCGTGGGTCGAAGTTACCATTCCACTTACAGAAGTTGATCATTTCTTGGTAAATACGCGCAAATGTAGATTCAGGCATTACTGCTTTACAGTCGTAAGGCTTACCGTCAGCACCCCACATTTTACCACCACCACGGATCATTGCAGGCATAGAAGCATCTACGATCACGTCGTTTGGAGAATGGAAATTAGTGATACCTTTTGCTGAATCCACCATTGCTAAAGCAGGACGGTGTTCTTGACATGCGTGTAGATCTTCGATGATCTCTTCACGTAAAGAAGTCGGTAAAGTTTCGATCTTCTCGTAAAGACCAGCCATACCGTTGTTTACGTTAATACCTAGTTCGTCGAACAGTTTACCGTGTTTTTCGAACGCTTCTTTGTAATAAATCTTCACACAGTGACCAAATACGATCGGGTGTGAAACTTTCATCATGGTTGCTTTAACGTGTAAAGAGAACAAGATGCCCGCTTCTTTACAATCATCTAATTCTTTTTCATAGAAGTCACAAAGCGCTTTCTTGCTCATGAACATTGAATCGATGATTTCGCCGTCTTGCAGTGCAACTTTGTCTTTAAGAACGATAGTTTCACCAGAATTCGTGATCAATTCCATTTTCACATTGCGAGGACGATCTAAAGTCATAGACTTTTCGCCGTGATAGAAGTCACCTTCATCCATGTGAGAAACGTGAGTTTGTGACCACTGTTTCCACTCACCCATAGAATGTGGGTGTTTTTTCGCATAGTTTTTAACAGCAGCAGGCGCACGACGGTCAGAGTTACCTTCACGCAATACTGGGTTTACTGCTGAACCTAAGCATTTACCAAAACGTGCTTTAAGTGCTTTTTCTTCTTCAGTCGTAGGATTCTCAGGATAATCTGGAATTGCATAGCCTTTTGATTGAAGCTCTTTGATACATGCAGTCAACTGAGCTACAGATGCACTGATGTTTGGAAGTTTGATGATGTTTGTGTCTGGATCTTGTGTAAGACGACCTAATTCTGCAAGATTGTCTGATACTTTCTGCTCTTCGCTAAGGTATTCAGAGAATTCAGCGAGCACGCGTGCTGCAACTGAGATGTCAGTTTTTACAATCTCAACACCAGCAGGCTTAGTAAAGGTCTCAATGATCGGCAGTAGTGAGTAAGTCGCCAGTAATGGCGCCTCGTCGGTCAGTGTGTAGATGATAGTTGACTTTCCACCAGCCATATATAGCCCCTTGCTTTGGATTGAGTTACAGAGCACCGAACTTTTGGTCCAGTCTCTTAGAACCGATTTGCTTAAATTAAAACGTTGAGAGTATCGTTCTTCGTCGCATTTCAGTCAATGAAATAAGCTTTTAGTACGCTATTTTGATGAAATAACATACAAAATAGTATCCATCTTTAGTTTGATAATACTGTATGAATTTCATTACTTCTGAATGAAAAGTGAAGAACTGGTAATGAACGTTGATCTCAACTTCCCTGTAATATGAACATTATACGTGTCTCATATTTAAACAGGATGGCAAAAGCGTACATTTCGGGCGTTATTGTAAGTGTTAATGTACGGGTATATTAATAAATTACGGAAATACCCAATATTTAGATTAAAGCATTTTGGGTATTTATACTTAAAATATATAATTTAATATCAAATTTAGAGATTTTTCGAAACGCAATTTTTCTTGATAGAGCAAGTGATAACGAATACTTTACTTTTAAAAAAAGAAGTAATGTCTTGATTACGAAAAAAGGGCTTAAGTAAAATACTTAAGCCCTTTTTTTTAAATCGTGGTAGGTATATCCAGACTCGAACTGGAGACCTCTACGATGTCAACGTAGCGCTCTAACCAACTGAGCTATACACCTAGAATGCTTCGCATCTTATGCAAAAATCACTTGGCTGACAAGCCTTTTTCATATTTAACCAAAAGATATGAACAAGTTTTAATCATTGACTTAAAATTTGCGAACTCTTGTTTAGAAATACTCGATTGTGAATAACTTAAGCGCTCGTACAGAATGATAATTTCGAGGAAAACAGCTCTATTATTTTGACTTAAAGGTGATGAAATTCTTTCTAACCATTGTCGAACGGTTTCATATGAATAACGGCGACTGTGAAGTCCTAATTTTCTGTTGAAAACATAAAGTACCCAATCGATTTGTGAATAGTGTTTTCTCTTTTTTCTCAACATCCATAGCGCATAACATCCTAATATGATCAGTGAGCCTGCAAGGATAATCACAAACACTGAAGCAACTGAATGAATTCCAAATTTTGTCATCCAACTCTGCTGTTGATCAGCATTATATCCAACAACTTTACTTTGCCATTGATAACTTGCGTAATCACTCCATACGCGAATTTTTGTCAAAAAAGGATATTTTGCAACTGACCAATTTGTATTCTCAGAGTAGAGTGTTTGATTATTTTGAATTAAATTTTGCATTCCCTGATCAATACGTTCAGGAGCAATCATTGCAGTGGGATCAATCCTCTGCCATTGACCTCCAAAATATACTTCAGTCCAAGCATGTGCATCTAACTGCCTCACTTCCCAACTTTTCTGGTCTGGCGCAAATTGACCTCCTTGATAACCAGTCACGACTCGGGCAGGAATACCGACATAACGCATCATCATGACAAAACTAGAAGCAAAATGCTCACAAAATCCTTGTCGTGAATTAAACATAAATGCATCTATCCGATCACCACTCAAAACACCGGGAGATAAAGAATACTGAAAGCTATTTTGCTTAAACCAGTCTAAAACTTGCTGGATATAACGCTCTGGCTGCTCTCCACTTTTAATAAATAAGTCCCACGCTAAACTTTGACTTTTGATATCACGCTGATGGAGATACTGAGTGTAATACTGAATTTGGAACTGACTAAGTTCATGATTTATTTTCGTCTCACGCCCTAACCAAACTAAGTTTATGGGTTGAGCCGTTTGAATAGGTCGTTGAGCTGAAATACCACCGTCATAACGGAGATAATAATTTCGTTGTTGAGGTACAGATTGCTCTAATCCCATGATCCATTCTACAGAAGGATCTTTAGCCAAATACTGATATTCAACTTTTTGATTTAAACTAGAAAGTTGATAAGAGTTTAACTCGTTTAACCCTCTATTAAATCCATGACTCGTCCATTTTTGACCATCATATTGATCTAAGACCAAAGCTCGCCAATACATTTCTGAACGCGTCGATAATTTTGTGATATCACCAATAATACGAAATGCCAATTCATTTGACTGAGACAACTCAGCAATGTCACCTGGGGACATAGAGTCACTGATTCCTGTCATTCCCTTATTTTGTTGAATCGGGAGATGCCAAAGCGGAGGTAATCGTGGGAAAAAAATAAAGAGCAATATAAAAAAAGGAATTGCCAATCCGATGAATTTGCCGACATGAATGATATCGTGCTTTAAGCCATTTTTAGTTTCTCGAGTGGACAGAAACTCCGCGGTTTGAATTCTATAGAGTCCTACAAAACAGCTCACTAAGCACAGCACCACTCCCAAAGCAACATACAACGTTTGACTGTATAAAAACGTACTTGCCGCCACGAATAAGGCAAAATTAAAAACGATGATCAAATCACGTTTTTTTTGGGTTTCTAATGCTTTTGCAAATAGAAAAGTTGTCAGCGATGCTACCCCAGCCTCAACACCAACAAAGGTATGGTAATGCAGATAAATCGCGCCAAGTGCAATTGCTGTAAAACTAAATTTTATTGCTTTGGAGACATTTTTTTTACTTTTTTGAATATGCCATAAATATATAAGCTCAATACAGAGCACCAAAATTAAAGCATAAGGCAGATAAATAATCTGGATAAATAAAATGAGTGCCAAACTCAATAGCATGGATTGTGAAACTTTAGGATGTACCATATATCAAAACCTATTTTCTATTTCACACTTTATGCCTGAGCAAGCAGAATTTTAGCCTGCTTGATATGCTCAGCTCCAAATCCTTGATTCAATTCGGCATGAGGTAACACCAGCTTAAAAGGAATTTGTAATTGCTCACACTGCTCCACCACACCCATCATATATTTGAGCTTTTCTTCATGCTCGACTGATGGCATATGATGATAATGAATATCAACACATCGATCCTGTTGATGCTCTTCAAAAACTTTAATATACAAACCTTGTCCACGAGCAGCCTGCTTCCAAGATACACTTTGTAATGAGTCGCCGACCTGAAAACTTCTTAATTCTTTAAACTCATCTTTTTCCTGATCCAATACAAATGCATTTGAAAAGCTTGTATTCGGATTTATTTTGGCTTGTGGCGCAATCCATGCATGTCGTCCATGAAAGATATAAGTCCAAGCTCGAACAAGACCAAATGGATACACTGAAGCAATGTGTATATCGGGATAGTTATACTGTCCTCGTTGATCAACATGAATCGGTATAACACATTCAGACTGTTTTTGGTCAATGTGAATGTGCTGTGTCTCAGAATCGATGGAGATCGATAAATAACGTGAATATGAATAAGGTTGATTCAAGTAGATTTTAAATAAAATCGAGTGCCCTACCTGTCCAACTTCATCAGTAATGATGTCTATCTCAAGACCATGCAATTGTTTAAAGGTGATATAAAAACTAATGCATAGGATCGCACTAATTAAAAAGCAGAAACCTAATATCAAATTATTGGCATAGTTAATACCCGCAATAAATGTGATCAAAATCAACACAAGATATAAGAAACCTTGCTGATAAATAAAAATCAAAATATCGCGTTGACCAATTTTTTTACTCTGCTCAAACCGAAATCTTTTTTTTAACCATTGCTTCCAGATACTGGTCACCTGCATACCCTCAAATCAATTTAACCTGATTCATTAGGGAGACCGTCTCATCCTCACTCAAGTTTAATCGATGAGCGCATACTGCTGAAAATACAGCTTTTACATCATCAGGAATGACAAAGGCTCTGGCATGCACGATCGCTCTCGCTTGTGATGCTCGTTTTAAAGCCAATAATCCACGCGTCGATAAACCATGCGCACTTTTTCGTGTTACCGCAGCCAAATCCAATAAATAGTCTTGAATTGCATCACTTAAATGGACTTGATGAGTCAAGGATTGCAATCTTAGTATTTCAGTCTCATTAAATACATGGATCAACTGTGCGATTAATTTGGCACGTGATTCTTGTTGAAGAAGTATTTTTTCTGCATGGCGAGATGGATAGCCAAGAGATAACCGCATGAGGAATCTGTCTAACTGAGACTCTGGTAGTGCATAAGTCCCGCTTTGAAAGAGTGGATTCTGAGTTGCTATCACCCAAAAAGGCTGAGGTAAAGCATAACGCTGTCCATCAATCGTGGCGTAGCCCTCTTCCATCGCTTCTAGCAATGCACTCTGTGTCTTAGGACTACAGCGATTAATTTCATCTGCCAAAAGAACTTGGGTAAAGACAGGTCCGTACTTAAATTCAAACTGATGCTCTTTTTGATTAAAAACATTCACGCCAATTACATCACTGGCGAGCATATCATTGGTAAATTGGATTCTTTGAAATGATAAACCTGATAATGATGCCAAACTACTGGCCAATGTGGTCTTACCCAATCCAGGTAAGTCTTCAAATAAAATATGACCACCTGCAATTAAACTACATAAAGCCAATTCAGTTTGCGTATTTTTATCCAAAACAATTTGATTGATTTGTTCTAGAAATAATGAAATTTTGGGAGTAAATGATTGAATCTGAGATTCTAACTCAGGCTGTATAATATTTTTTGATTGAACACTCTGCTTCATTCCCCAAATCATCATTTACATTTCCAAAACTATATATTTCTACCATACAGGTTTTTTTTATTTTCTCAAATATTTCTAATAATCAGTGTATTAAAGAATCAGTATCAAACTTAATGCTGAATAAGCTTCAACTGTGTGAGCATCTCTTCAGGTCCAATTTGAAGGCTTGAATTATTGTTTTCCGCCAGCTTGATCTGTTCAATAAAATAGCTGTTGATCGGTGCATTCCCCCCGAGTGTATTAGCAAGTCTGACCACTTCACCATTAATCCAATCAACCTCCGTCGTGCGCCCTAAATTCAGATCATCCTTCATAGATGAACGAGCTAGTGGATCAATGGCTAACATTTTGCGACTGATCAACTTAAACAACCAATTAGGAAGTCGAAGAATATGAGGAATGATGTTCGCTGGTACAGGCGTTAATTGTGCGGGTTTAATATTTGCCTGCTTTAAAATTTGAAGCGTCTCTAACTGTGCCTGAGCAAGGCACTTTCTATACATTCGATTAGTAAGTTGATTTCTTAAAGTTAGACCAGATAAAGCGTTAATCGAATTGTTCAAGTTGAATAAGACTTTAGCCCACTGTACCTCTAACATATCATCACGGAATTCAACTTGCAGTTTCGCCGCATCTAACACTATTTTTAGCTGATTACTTTCTACAAATTTTTTTATCATTAATGTTCCATCAGAACCTTGATGGAAATGAGACGGTTTGAGTTCTGCGACATTAAATGGAACCATTCCTTCCATAATCTCCCATTCTGGCAGCATTTTTTTTAACCGTGGAACATTACTCACCCCATTTTGAAAACTGATGAGACTCGGTTTATTGAGAGTGTCACAGCTTCGTATTTCAGATGCCACTTGCTCTGTCGCTGCTGATTTTACACAAATCATGACTAAGTCCGTGTCTAAGACTTCTGCTAGATTTGTTGTAAGTCTTAATTGATCTGGAGTGAGCTTATGATGGTAGCCGTTTAAATCACTGAGCTCCAATCCATTTTGGCTTAATTTTTGATAGCTTCTTTCCCTACAGTAAAATGTCACCTGATGGCCTGCTGCGACCATTCTTCCACCGATATAACAGCCAATCGATCCTGCACCATAAATTCCAATTTTCATGTTTTTATCCTTTGTTATTGATCAAGAGTATACGAGTTTCAGAACAATAAATTTGTCAGGTTTTATACAATTAAAACAAATAAAAAACGACACCTCAGTGCCGTTTTTTATTTAATATTAGAAAATTAACATGGACATTTTTTCATACCGCCTGCTGCACTTGGATAGCGTGCATCGACACAATAACGATGAAAAGTTTTTTCATCCATTGGCTCTAGGTCAGGGTGATGCTTTTTCATATGCTCTACATAGTTTTGGTAATCTGGGACACCCACCATTAAACGAAAACTTTGTTGTAGCCGCTGCCAAATCAGTTGAACTGTTTTGATTCCATGCAACATTAAAAACTTCTTCGGCTGAGCCAAAATCGTGAATTTAATGATTTTACCCAATGCCAGCTTTTGACGAATTTGTTCTTTCAAACTCATTTGGTCTCTCCTGCAGGGACTTGATCAGTATAAATTGCTTCAGCTTCCTGAGCCGTTGGCTGCGGATTTGCTAAAGCACGACGAATCACTTTAATGGCAGCAAACAACATCACCACAGCAACAATCATAAAGAATGCACATAACGCAGCATTAATCTGATTAGATAAAGCAACAGTTTGCATTTCCGCAATGGATTTCGCAGGCGCTAAAATTTCGTTTCGCTCAATAGCCGCATTGAAACGATCTGCTTGTGCCAAGAATCCAATTTTTGGATTTTCATGGAAGATTTTTTGCCAACCAGCAGTCATCGCTGTAATGAAGAGGAAAATCGTTGGAACAATGGTGACCCACACATATTTTTCTTTCTTCATTTTGAATAAAATGACAGTACCAAGCATCAGCGCCATCGCAGCTAAAATTTGGTTACCAATACCAAATAATGGCCACAAACTATTGATACCGCCCAGTGGATCAACTACACCTTGATATACAAAGAAACCCCAGCCTGCCACTGCAACGGCAGTACCAATCAAGTTGCCCACAAACGACTTAGAGTTTTTAACCGCAGGGACAACAATACCCACAGTATCTTGAACCATAAAACGGCAAGCACGTGTTCCTGCATCAACAGCAGTTAGAATAAATAGCGCTTCAAACAAGATCGCAAAGTGATACCAAAATGCCATCATTTCACGACTATTAAAAATTTCAGTGATGATGTGCGCCATACCAATCGCAAACGTCGGTGCACCACCAGTACGAGAAAGAATTGTGCTTTCACCAACCTCTTGGGCAAGTAGTGTTAAAGCTTCAGGTGTAACCACAAATCCTAAATTACGTACCGCCTCTGCGGCACTTTCAACCGTCGTTCCTATCACCGCAGCTGGTGAGTTAATGGCAAAATAAACGCCTGGATCCAAGATCGTTGCACAGATCATCGCCATGATTGCGACAAATGATTCCATCAACATACCGCCGTATCCGATCATCCGGATATCGCGTTCATTATTTACGAGCTTAGGTGTAGTTCCTGATGAAACCAATGCATGGAAACCTGAAATTGCACCACAGGCAATGGTAATAAATAAGAATGGGAAAAGTGATCCAGAGAATACAGGTCCCGTACCATCTACGAAGTGGGTAATTGCAGGCATTTTTAATTCAGGCATCGCAAATACGATACCCAATGCTAAACCTGCAATCACGCCAATTTTCAAGAAAGTCGATAAATAATCACGTGGCGCCAATAACAACCATACTGGTAATACAGAAGCGATGAAACCGTAGATAATCAATGCCCATGTTAACTCTGTACCAGATAAAGTGAATAATTGCCCCCAATAAGGATGTTGCGCAATGTTTTCACCATAAATGATACCGAGCATCATCAGTACAAAGCCAATGATTGAAACTTCGGCAATCTTTCCTGGACGGATATATCGCATATATACGCCCATAAATAATGCGATTGGAATGGTAGCAGCAATACTAAACACACCCCATGGACTATTGGTTAATGCTTTAACCACGACGAGTGCAAGCACAGCTAGGATAATGATCATTACCCCTAATGCGCCAAGCATCACAATAATTCCTGCAAATGAACCCAGTTCTTGTTTTGCCATTTCACCCAGTGAACGTCCGTCACGGCGTGTAGAAATAAATAAAACTAGAAAATCTTGGACTGCACCTGCCAGTACAACACCGACTAACAGCCAAATCGTTCCTGGTAAATAACCCATTTGCGCAGCAAGAATAGGCCCAACTAACGGACCAGCACCTGCAATCGCAGCAAAGTGATGACCAAACAGAACACTTTTATTTGTAGGCACATAATCTAGACCATCCGCTAGACGGTGCGCAGGTGTTAAACGCCGAGCATTTAACTCGAATACTTTATTAGCAATAAATAAACTATAAAAACGATATGCAATACTGTAAACACAGACTGCAGCGAGTACGAGCCAAACTGCGTTGACATGTTCTCCACGACTAACCGCTAATATTCCAAAGGATACTGCACCGATTATGGCCACAATAATCCAAATCAATTTCGAAGTCATGGATGACTTCGGTTGTATTTGATCCATATCAAACCCTCATTATTTCGTATTTGCAATCAGCTCAATTTTATTATTCGTGTTACTGCTGTTTTCCCTTGCGACTATACTCCTCAATAATTCTTCTTTACCTTAGACCTTGGCATTAAAAAAGGGATGATTGTCATCATCCCTTTCGATAATAGTATAAATTTACACCATTATGCACGTTCTAAGTATTCACCAGTACGTGTATCAACACGAACGCTTTCTTCTTGTTGAACAAATAATGGAACACGTACTACAGCACCTGTTTCAAGTTTCGCTGGTTTACCACCACCGCCAGAAGTATCACCACGTACGCCTGGATCAGTTTCAACAATTTTTAATACCACGAAGTTAGGTGCATTCACTGTTAAAGGAACACCATTCCATAACATGATTGTGCATTTTTCGTTTGAATCGTCTTTCAACCATTTCGCAGCATCACCCATTGCAACTTTGTCAGCCGCAATTTGCTCGAAAGTCACAGGATCCATGAAGTTCCATAGTTCGCCGTCGTTGTATAAGTAGTCCATTTCTACTTCTACGATATCTGCTGCTTCTAAAGAATCACCAGATTTAAATGTTTTTTCTAATACTTTACCTGATTTAAGGTTACGTAATTTAACACGGTTGAACGCTTGGCCTTTACCTGGTTTAACGTATTCGTTTTCCATGATTGAGCATGGGTTACCATCAAGCATTACCTTAAGGCCAGACTTGAAATCGTTCGTAGAATAATAGGCCATGAGAGGCTCACTCCAAACTTACTAACTTTAATCTATTAATGCGATGGGCTGCTACACTGTCATTTAGCAAGGCTGACAGGTGCATGATATGCCACATGCACATGCATTTATGTTGCGTATTCTAAATGACCAACCTACTCTGCCGCAATGATAAATTCCGAAATACAACGTTTAAGCTGTCTAAGTTCCATGCAGAACTACTGTTGTAGACTTAATTTGATCATCTTTAGGCTTGAGTATTTTCATCCCAACATTCAATAAAGAAGGCTTAATCAGGACACAACTGAGTTTTTCAATGGGTTTTGATTTAAAATGAAGCCTTTCATCTCCCTCTAAATTTAAACTGTATGACCCACTATTTGTATCAAGAGCAACATTGGCAAAATCAACTCAGCGATTTAATCACTGACCCACATGAGCTCATTGAACTCTTGGAATTGCAACCTGAAGATTTAATACATGGTGCAATTTTGGCATCAGCCCAATTTAAATTAAGAGTCCCTCGCGCCTTCGTCGCGAAGATGCAAAAATCTAATCCTGATGATCCACTGTTACTTCAAGTACTCCCTCATCATCTGGAGTTAAATGAACATCCTGATTTTGTGACAGACCCCCTTGATGAGGAGGCTGCCAATTTAATTCCAGGTGTATTACATAAATATCAGTCACGTTTTTTACTGACTTTAACAGGTGCATGTGCTGTTCATTGTCGTTATTGTTTTAGACGTCATTTTCCATATCAAGAAAATTTACCTAAAAATGACGACTGGAAAAAAATACAAGACTACTTACTCGCTCATCCAGAAATCAATGAAGTGATCTTAAGCGGAGGGGATCCCCTAACACTTTCAAATCGTAAACTTGCCGTTTGGATCGATAGATTAAGTTCAATTCCACATCTTAAAATTTTGCGTATTCATTCTCGAGTTCCAATCGTTATCCCAAATCGGCTTGATGATGAACTTATTTCTCTGTTAAAAAACAGTAGGCTACGTATTATTCTAGTGGTACACTCAAACCATGCTACTGAAATTGATGACTTTACCGCTTCGAAATTAATGCAAATTTCACAACAAAATATTTTGGTGTTGAATCAAGCTGTGTTATTAAAAGGTATTAATGATCATCCTGATATTTTGGTTGATCTAAGTCATCGATTATTTGATGCGCGTGTGATGCCTTATTATTTACATGTGTTGGATAAAGTGAAAGGTGCTCAGCATTTTGATTTACCAAGTGAATCTATTGATTCAATCTATAAAGAGGTTTTGGCAAGGTTGCCTGGATACTTGGTTCCAAAGCTGGTTAGAGAAATTGCGGGAGAACAGAATAAAACACCGCTTTATGGAGTTGCCACTTTTTAGAGACTCATTCACATGCTTCAGGCTCAGATTTCAGAAATTTTTCACTATCCTACTGCCTTGACTCGAGATCAACTGAGTTTTGCAAATGCAAATGTTCAGGACTTGGGTTTTTGGGCATCTCAACTTTCAATTATGCAATTAGGTGACACCTCTGAAGCGGTGTTGAAAGCCCTATATGAAATCGCTGAACTCAAATGTTCGGAAACATTGCGCTTTGATCTTATTCAAGCGCTACACCCTTTGATCGAAAATATTTTAGAGAGACTTGAAAAAAACTTTTTAAATCAAGGTCTTTTTCTATCTGACCGTAACAAAGATATTATAGAATTAACCACTCGCTTGAGAACATTATTTGCTGATATCTACATAGATATTGCACAGCGCAGTGAAATGCAGCTAAAACAACAAAAGTTTTCTATTTTGAAGTTTGCTCAAAAGCGTAATGTGAAAACTGCACGACTCCTTTCCAGTTATTACGCTCTTCAACAATTGGGTTTATTGCTAGTACAACAACAGATGCTTTATCGTTCTGCCTTGTCTAAGCAATGGTTAATGACCCATTATCTGTATGATTTGGCATTAAAAAACCAAGAACACACGGTCAATATTAATTTATTGCAAGGCACTCATCACGCTTTAAAAAATATTCAACAGTGCTATGCCCAAGTCTTATTATTAGAAATATTTAATACTCACCAAATTCGTCCTTCTGAGATCTACGCGCTCTATCAATGCACAGCGGATTGGGCACAATTAGTGCAAGTTTTACCACGCGAAACCGCTTTATCTCGTTACGTCATTGATACCACTAAAGATCATCCGCCAGTTTACAACCGAAAACACCATGAGAGTTTTAAACCAAACATTTTCGTGGCGACACAATCGTTGCTTGAGCATGTCAACTTAACCATTCAAAAGGACAATGAATATTTATCTAAGAAAGAGAAAGCATATTTAACTGCGCCTCTTAAATTTCATGTACAAAATGTTTTAGGCTCGACCATTGAACGCCGACATGAACGTTATGAACATTCCGCTCAGTTACAACTCTGTTTCAGTTTACTTACCGCTCATTATTATCTCTCTAAAACCAAAACTTTTAGCGAAACCTTACGACTAACACCGCCTAAATCAAAATCAGAAGACGAGTTTGCATTTACATATTTAAATGACTACCCAGATGCCTATACAGACAAATCAAACAAGGTTCTAGATAAACAGGCACGTCAAATCCATGCGGCTCAAGTTTTAGATATCAGTTTAAATGGTTATCGCGTACGTTGGTTAGAAGAAGAAGCACCTCCAAATTTAAGAACTGGTGAATTTATCCTGATCAATGAGGGAGTGAGCAGCAAATGGAAAGGTGGTGTAATTCGTTGGATCAAACAATCTGTTAAAAAAAGCTATGAACTTGGGCTTGAAGTGATTGGACCCGACATCCACCCTTGCGCCGCAAAAGTTTATACAGATCGAAGTTCTTTTAATTATCATCCATGTTTATTTGTACATACCTTGAAGATTGATGCTCCACAGCATTCTCTTATTTTGCCAAATTTACAGTTTTTCAAAGAACAACAATCTATTTATTTACGCTTAACTGATCAAGATATCAAAGTAGAATTGATAAAGACCATGCTCATCACACAAAGTTTTGTTCAATTTGAATTTGAATTATTTAATGATGAGCAGCAATATCTGATTGATGAATTTTTACAACATCAAAACCTTGAATCAAATCGTTTTCAAGACGTATGGGAAGCATTGAAGTGAAAAACCTACTTCTATCAACACAATTAAAGCAATCTGGAATGCGCTTACTCATTGTCGATGATAATCAGATTCGTTATAACCATATTATCTCTTTACTCGAAAAACGCGAGTACAAGGTAGAAGCAGTGCTACTCGATGATCAAGTGAGTCTTGAAAAGCAACTTCATTTAGATTGGGATTTAATTCTGTTTGGTCGTGCCTATGAACTGACCTTAACTCATTTTCTTCGACTGCTTGCAGATTCTGATAAAGCTTTTACCCCAACACTTTATCTAGCTCCAGAAGCGCTAGAAATGTCTGAAGTAAAACTCATTTCGATGGGCATCTACGATGTTTTAAATATTGATCAACCTGAACAATGTTTACTTAAAATTATTCGAGCATTGGCTTTTAGTCGCTTACAAAAAAATCAGATGCAATTAACGGATGTACTGAAACACAATGTTCAAATTAAACAAAATTGGATCGAAGAGCATAAAAAAGCAGTTGCAATCATAGAAGAAGGGATTGTCGTTGAATGCAACCATGAGTTTACGCATTTATTTGGCTTCAACACGTTTGATGACGTTATTGGATCCCCGCTCATTGATTTAATACAACCTGAGGATATTCAATCTTTTAAAGCACGATTTAAAAAATTAGCTTTCGGTAAATTTGAGTATGGACCTTTTGAACTGATTTCTCTTAATCCACAGTTAACACATCAAAATCCAGTCCAAATTGAATGTAATCCTACAGATCAAAATCAAATCATTGAAATTACGATTTCAACGCATTTTCAACAGGATGATCAACCATTTAGTCCTCAACTTGAGACTGCACCTCACCAAGACAGTAGAATTGCACCACACACAACATTGGCAAAAATTTTACAACATCTTGAAGAACACCCTGCTCAAGAAAATGCTTTGGTCATCTTCAGCCTAGCCAGTTGTCCAGACTATATCTTGAGTTCTGATTGGGATACTTTTAAAGGCTATTTCGGCAAACTTTCAGACTTTATTCTCGAACAGACCAATGGCGCTGTATTTAAAATTGAAACAGCCCTGTATGCCACTATCATTCAAGCTGAAACGATTGAAGTTCTAAAATCAAGACTCTCTGCACTACATGCGCTTGAAAAACCTAGGCTCGTCAATCTGGGAGATCAAACCTATCAACAGCATGTCAAAATTGGTTATAGTCTCTTCAAACTGTCAGATTTAAATGTAGATAATTTTGAACAGCTCATTGCAAATGCTTATAACACACCCCTACCCAATTTATTGAGCAATGATGCTGCTTTAGAGACAACGCTTGAAGAAATTGAAGAGATTCATTTTGAAGTTACTCAAGCAGATGAGCCGACCTCTATTCAGTTGAATACACCTTCTTCTGAAGTAGAGCCTGATCATTCAACAGAATTTGTATTTCAAGCAATTGAAGAACCTGTACAGTCAGACGAAGTTCACGGCGATATCCTAGTACATCTTCGTAAAGTTCTTGAACGCGATCAAATTACGCTAAAGTTCCAACAAATCTATGATAAAGAAGACACTAGTCTTAATACCTATGAAGTAAGCAGTGGGTTTATTTTTGAAAACCAATGGATTCAATTGGACGATATTGAAGAATTGGTGGGTGACCCTGAGTTGTCTATTAAAATTGACCGATGGATTTTGGTTGAAGCAGCAAAGCAACTGCACAATTTTTTAACACAATATCCTGAAGCTAAACTGATTATTAATTTACGACACCATGTTCTTTTAAAGCATCATCAATTGGCAGAATTAATTTCAAAACTGCTCATGATTGTAGGAGCAAAAGCACCTCAACCACTGATTTTACAGTTTAAAGAAAAATACATTGCTCAACATTTAAATGAAATTCTGCCTGCGATTGAGGTATTGAGAGCACAAGGTGCAGATATTGCCGTTTGCGAGTTTGGATTAAGTAAATGTAGCGATCTCATTCTCAAAGTTGCCAATATTCAGAATTTCACGCTGCATGAAGAATTCACAGATGATTTAAATACTGAAGAAGGTATTGAACGTTTTAAACAAGCGATTGAATACTTCAATAGTCATCGATCAGTCAATTTATTACTCAAAAATCTCAATGATATGAATAGCTTTGCCAACGCGTGGAATGTCGACGTGAGATTTTTACAAGGTGATTATTACCAGCGTAAATTGGATCAGCTCATGAATGTTCAAGATCAAAGTTAATTCCAAATTTTGGACATAAAAAAACAGGCTGAACGCCTGTTTTTTTTATTTTGGGTATTAACGTTTGATAGAACGTGACATACCAGCAAAACGTTGTTTGAACTTGTCGATACGACCGCCAGTGTCAACGTTCTTTTGCTTACCAGTATAGAATGGGTGGCAAGCTGAGCATACGTCTAGGTAAAGTGTTTCTTTACCAACAGCTGAACGAGTTTCGATTACGTTACCGCAAGAGCAAGTAGCAACTAATTTTTCGTATTTTGGGTGAATATCGGCGCGCATGGTCGATTCTCCATAGAGTTAAGAAGGCTTTAGCTGTCATCGCAATTGATCACTCTCTTCATCCATTACAACAGACGCAGAGGAAAGGCTGAAATACAGCAGATCAACACCACAACAGACCATTCTTTTGGCCCACCGAGACGGCTTCCGTCAGAGCTAAGCACAACAAGTGGACGACATTATACGCCACTTTATTTCAGATAGCGAATTTTTCCTTTAAGACTTTTCAATTTGCTTGGACCAATGATTTGCAATAATTCCGCACACCATTAATTGGATTTGATGGAAAATCATAATTGGCAATATGATCATCCCCATAGGTTGTCCAATGAAAAGAATTTGCGCCATAGGCACTCCACTTGCGAGTGTTTTCTTAGAACCACAAAAAAATACAGCAATTTGATCGGCACGATTAAATCCAAACCACTTTGGGGCGTGATAGGCTAAAAGCATAATCAAAGTCAGAAGCACAGAGCATGCAATAATTAACCACATTAAGGTCACCCCACTGACTTCATTCCATAGACCTGCTACGACTGCACTACTGAATGCGCCATACACCACCAAAAGAATTGATCCTTGATCAAAAGTTTTGACAATACTCGGGGCTTTTTGAATCAGAGGAAAAACGATAGGACGCAATAATTGTCCCAGAATAAATGGAACCAATAAGAGCAGAATAATTTTGACTATCGCATTGGTTGGATCGAACCCATGATCAGACTGACCTAAAATAAATAAGGTCACTAATATAGGAGTGATAAACATACCAATAATATTAGAGAATGAAGCACTACACACAGCACTTGCGACATTACCACCTGCTACAGAAGTAAATGCAATAGAAGACTGAACTGTTGAGGGTAAAAAGCACATAAACAAGAAGCCCCAATACAGTTCTTGTCCAAGTAGCGGTAGCAATACAGGTTTAGCTATTAATCCTAGAATTGGGAAAACTGCGAACGTCAGTGCAAAGACCAAACTGTGTAATTGCCAATGTTTAATGCCTTGAATCACCGCCTCACGTGATAACTTTGCACCATGTAAAAAAAATAGGATTGCAATTGCAATCGTGGTGAAATAAGAAAAATAGTGAGCAGCAACACCTGAAATTGGCATCACTGACGCTAAAATCACCATAACAAACAGCAATATCGTGAAACGATCTAACGCTAAGAACTTTAGCACCCCATATCCCTCTTTTTATTCTATCTGAATTGAAAATAAGCCCAATACACATTGATTGGGCTTATCTTTAAAATTTTACTCACAAATCAGCGAGTGAAATTTAATTATTTCTCGCGTTACTGTCTTGTTGAATAAGTTCAATCTTGTAACCATCTGGATCTTCCACAAAAGCGATTACGGTTACGCCGCCTTTCATTGGTCCAGCTTCACGGACAACGTTACCACCACGTGCTTTGATTTCTTCACACGCCTTATACGCATCATCCACTGCGATCGCAATATGACCATACGCATTACCCAGCTCATAGCTGTCTGTATCCCAGTTATACGTTAGCTCAAGAACAGTATTGTTTTCTTCATCACCATAACCCACAAAGGCTAAAGTGAATCGACCTTCTTCATAATCACGTTTACGAAGCAAAGTCATACCGAGTACTTCAGTATAGAACGCCAATGAACGCTCTAAATTGCCTACACGTAACATGGTATGTAACATTCGCATAAAATTTACCTATTGATTGAAAGATGTACTTTTCAACTGATTTAACAATTTCGCCACCCAAATAACAAGTAACAAAATAGGTAAACCCATTAAAAAAGTCATAAAGAAGAATGATGAATAACCGAAGTTTGTCACTATTGTACCTGAATAGCCACCAATCATCTTTGGAAGTAATAACATCAATGAACTAAAAATTGCATATTGCATTGCTGTAAATGAAACGCTAGTCAAACTTGATAGGAACGCAATAAATACTGCACCAGCAAGTCCTGATGCGAGATTGTCAAATACAATCCCCATCACCAGCCACACCTTGCTATAAGGGACAACCACTTTACCTTTGAGTTCGACTATTTGATCACTATCAACTTGAACAGCTGGAAGATCAGATAAAGCCATACGTGACTTCGGTTGGATCGTTGAAACTGTTTTATAAATATGATCTTGGGTTAATTCATGCGCCTGACCAGCATGCTGCACAACCGCTTGCACCGTAAATTTAGTGTGGTCTTTTAGACTGTCTCCGGGGACGACCACGCTCCAATTATTTTGATCCAACTTCGCAGGTATCACTTGCTGATTTGAAATACGAATATTCAGTGTTTGTAGTGTGCTTTCAGCTTTTAAGTTCGAGAGTTGACCGCGAATAATGACATCCTTGCTTAACTCATCTTGGTAGAGAACATTATCCCCTCCAATGGCTTGGATGAAAATCTGAGAATCATCCTGACTCGAATAGCGTTGAAGCGGGATTTCAACATTCAGGGCTTTATCATAACCATCAGGGGTGGATAACACTTGAATACTATTATGTTCAGCAAAATTAGATGCAGGGAGCTTTAAAGACCAGTTCCCCACTTCATCAGGAGTCACTTGATGCTGTTGACCTCCCATTTGTACCAAGACTTGATTCATCGTTGGTCCAGATTTTACGAGCCCCACAAAGATGAGATTGGTCGTGCTGGCAACAATAGCGCCCACCAACATCATTTTCATAATGTTATAACGCTGAGCTAATAAGCCTCCAAGGAAGCCACCTAAAATTACAAAAAAAATGGCGAAAAACTTGTTAAACCAAGCGATTTCTTCTTTATCAAAATTCAAATCAAGATAAAAAAGATTGGCGACCACCCCAGCGACAATATCTGAAATTCGATAAAAACCAATGAGTAATAAAATAGCTAACGCAACTTTCAAACCATAACGTTTGAAGAAATCTAAAATCGGTGATAGCCATGTCTCGACGACTATTTTTTCATCAATGAGTTTTGCTCGGGTTAATCCAAATACGACCAACACAGCCAACGCCACACTTGCGAAGAAACGTAAAACTTGCCCGATAAATGACAGAAAATTACCATCGATATTTAACTGTGAAATCCAAGCACCAAATTGGAGAAACCCACAAACGAAGACTACTGTTGAAATCACAAAGACGATAAATAACTGAAAATAATCCTTTGCTTGATACTGATGAGGTTCTTGATTTACTACCGGTTCATGAATCACTAAAGTCGTCACAATCCCGATCATCATCAATCCAGCCATGAGCAAATAGGTGGACTGCCACGCCTCATAAATATAGTTACCCATGGCTGTACCAAGTGATGCAGCGAAGAGTAATGCACCGAGCTGAGTTACGATGGTCGCAATTCGATAACCTGCGTTATAGGTCGAAGCCATAACCGTCTGAACACTCGTATCTTGTGTCAACTCAATACGATAAGCATCCACAATAATATCTTGTGTCGCTGATGAGAATCCGAGAAAGATTGCGGATATCGCCATGAACGTTAAACTTGAAAATGGCCCTATACTTCCTCCATGAATACTCGGATCAGTAAATGCCATTGAACAAATAGCAATTGCGACCAAAATCTGTGAAACCAACAACCACCCTCGTCGTTTACCCAATTTCCTTGTTAAATAAGGCAATGGTAATCGGTCAATCAAAGGTGCCCAAATGAACTTGAAGGCATAAGCTAAGGCTGCCCATGAAAACATGGTAATGGTACTACGCTGAATACCGGCTTCACTCAACCAGAAAGATAGAGTTGAAAAAATCAGAAAAATTGGGATACCTGATGAGAAACCCAAAAAAAGCATAATGATCGCGCGTCGATCAAGAAAGGCTTTAAATGCCGAAGTCCATCCAGCTGATTCTGGTGACGAAGATTGTGATGTCATTGCGTTGTTATTTTCAGTGAAAAGTACTCTCGCTATTCAACTCTGTAATGCGCTTGGTTTCAATATAATTTACGCAAACTTCACCGAGTATTTCATCAATTTGATCTATCTCAACTTGATATTTTTGGCTAAACCTGTATACCTTAAACTATCAAATGTAAATTATAGTTTTGGATTTCACCTGTGACCCAGAGACACGATCAAATTAGTTCTACCGCAGTAGCTTTAACCACGACATCCACAAACTTAGAACAAAACTCACAAAACAAGCTCCTATCCGTATTTGAACATGAAGCCACGCAAAACACCTTGAATGCAACAGCACTCAAACCAGAACAACTGACGCATATTCCAAATTATGACAATATTCCTGCGTCTACAAAACGTATCAAGCCTCTTAATAATTTTTTAGGACAAGATCGTGCTAAAGCATCTGTAGAAGCAGGCATTGCCCTTCCATACTCAGGCTATAACATCTTTGCTGTGGGTACTGCAGGGTTGGGTAAACGCACCATGATCAAGCGCTTACTCCAACAACATGCCAAAGATATGCCTACACCGGATGATTGGGTTTATGTATACAACTTCAAAAATGCACGCAACCCAATTGCGCTTAACTTTCCTGCAGGACAAGGCGCAAAGTTTCAAAGTACGCTACATCAAACATGGCAAACCATTTTCAAACAGCTCGAACGTCGTTTTAGTGCTGAAACGTATCACAATCGGATTGAAAAAATTCGTTTAACGACAGGTCATGAACAACAACAAGCTTTGATTGAGCTTACCAAAGAAGGTGAAGAGCTTGATTTAAAGTTGATCAGTCGTAATGAAGAACACTGCTTTATTCCTGTTCATCTTAAAGACAATAAAATTCAAGAGATGTCTCAAGATGACATCAATGCACTGAGTAGCAAAGAACGTTCTGAAATTGCGTCCAATATTCGTTATATGGATAAAAAGCTTGAGCGTTTAGGTTTACAGATTGGTGATCTCGAAGATGAAGCTCGAGATATGGTGTCTGAGTTGAATCGTGACATTGCCAAACAAGTCATTATTCCCCGCATGGAACATATTTTAAATAAATTTCCAGATATCAAACATCTTGAACAATATTTAAAACTATATGCTCAAGATATTATCGACAATGTGGAGACCGTACTCGAACAGGAAGAAATTGATTTTTCACCTGCATTATTTAACCGTGTCCCTGCGCGTTATCAAGCAAATTTAGTCATTAGCAACAAGCCAAATTCTGGGGCACCAGTCATCTTTGAAGATTTCCCCACACATTACAACTTACTTGGCCATGTTGAACAATTAACGCAAAATGGCACTATCAGCACTGATTTCACTTTAATACGACCTGGTGCACTGCATCGTGCCAATGGTGGTTTTTTAATGCTTGAGGCTGAGCAGCTTTTAGAACAACCTTATGCATGGCAAGGACTCAAACGAGCGATTAAGTCTGGTCAAATTAAACTCTCATCTCTAGAGCACATGCTAACGCTGACGGGCAGCATTTCAATTGAGCCAGCATCGATTCCATTACAATTGAAAGTCATTTTAATGGCTGAACCAGAAATCTATTATGAGATTCTGGAGGTGGAGCCTGAGTTAGGAAGTATCTTTAAAATCAGAGCTGATTTTACTGACACATTACAACGTAATGACGAAAATGAACAAGCTTATATGCATTTGATTGCAGACTATGTTCAATCCTCTAAACTCCTTCCATTTAATCGTTCTGCCTTGGCTGCTTTACTGACCGACTCAAGTCGTCAAGCAGAGGATCAGAGTTCGTTGTCACTACATGCCTTAACTTTAGGTGATCTGATTCATGAATCTCATCACCATGCATCCAAATCTAATGCAACTATGGTGACAGCAGAACATATCGGCACTGCGCTCAAACACCGCCAATATCGTCTAGGTTATTTACGAGAGTTGTACTGGCAAGATTTATCTCGTGGTACACAGCTTATCGAAACGCGTGGTCATCGACTCGGTCAGATTAATGCTTTGTCTGTGATTCACTACGCAGATGTCGAGTTTGGCTTACCATCACGATTGACTGCTTCAGTGTATCAGGGTGGCGGCGATATTTTAGATATCGAACGTAGCGTGGAGTTAGGAGGTTCACTTCATGCTAAAGGTGTACTGTTAATGTCATCTTTCTTGAAAGCACATTTCGGACGTGAACAAACCTTGCACTTCTCTGCCGCTTTGGCTTTTGAACAAAGTTACGGTCAAGTCGATGGTGATAGTGCAACCGTTGCAGAACTTTCCGCTTTAATTTCTGCGATCAGCCAACTGCCGATTGATCAGTCATGGGCGATTACGGGTTCAATGAATCAACTGGGTCAAGTACAACCGATTGGTGGCGTCAATGCCAAAATCGAAGGTTTCTTTGATGCATGTAAACTTCAAGGTTTAACAGGCAAACAAGGTGTCATTATTCCACGTCAAAACATGCAGCATCTAATGTTACGTCAAGATGTGATTGATGCTGTCGAGGCCGGTCAATTCCATATTCATGCCATCAACACAATTGATCAAGCACTTGAGATTCTCATGGCGCGTCCTGTCGGAGAATTAAATAAAAAAGGTCGCTATACCAAAGGTTCAATTTATGCTGCTGTCATGGAGCAGCTAGAATATTGGCAAGCCATTGAAGATGGTGCTGAAATTGAAGAAGAGCCAACGAAAAAGAAAAAAAAGAAGAAAAAAGACAAAGCTAAAAAAGATAAAGCGATCAATGCTGAAGAACAACCTTCTCAACTCGCTGATGAGACTTCAAACTAATTTGAAGTTTTCAAAATAAAAAAAGCACCCATTGGTGCTTTTTTTATTGCGCTTAAATTAAGCTTCAGGCGCTGGGCTATATTGCTCCACGAGCGTTTTTAATTCGCCTGTTTGGAACATTTCTAGCATAATATCACTACCACCGATCAACTCACCATTGATCCATAATTGTGGGAATGTTGGCCAGTTTGCAATTTGTGGCAAAGTCGCACGAATGTCTTGATTTTCAAGAATATTTACATAAGCAAATGGGCGACCAATTTGGCTCAATGCTTCAACTGCACGTGCAGAGAAACCACATTGTGGGAACTGTGGTGTGCCTTTCATATAAAGAAGAACTGCATGTTTTGCAATTTGATCACGAATTAACGCTTCTGTATCACGCACTTGTTCAGTCATTGATTAAATCCTCAACTATTCTGCCTGCATTATACCTAAAACCGCCGTAAAGAGTATGGATTGGTAAATTTTTCCAGTTTAATTTGCAATTAGGCTTTTAATCTTAAGCAGATTTTGCTTAGATAAACTTTTATTTTCCACCTAACAAATACGAGTTAGACATGAACAATATCACCCTCGCTCCAGTTCAAACTGATCAACCATCTCATTTGATGCCTGTATTCAGCCGTCAACCGATCAGCTTTGTGCGTGGCCGAGGTTCGTATCTTTATACAGCTGAAGGTACAGAATATTTAGATGCGCTGACTGGCATTGCAGTATGTGGTCTAGGTCATGCACATCCAGTTTTGGCAGAAGCAATTGCAGAACAAGCGGCGACGCTTATTCACACCAGTAATATTTATGAAGTACCTTGGCAGACTGCAGCTGCGCAAAAGTTAGCTGAAGTATCTGGTATGGAAGAAATTTTCTTCTCGAATAGTGGTGCTGAATCAAATGAAGGTGCAATTAAAATTGCGCGTAAATATGGTCATATGCAAGGTATTGCTCTTCCGAAAATCATTGTAGCTGATCATTCTTTCCATGGTCGTACAATGGCAACACTTTCTGCGACAGGCAATAAAAAAGTACAAGAAGGTTTTGGCCCGCTCGTTGAAGGTTTTATCCGAGTACCTTTTGGTGACATTGAGGCAATTGAAGAAGCAGCAATCAACCATCCAGATATCGTCGCGATTCTCGTTGAACCGATTCAAGGCGAAGGTGGTGTAAATACTGCCCCTCAAGGTTTTAGTTATCTTGAAGAAATTCGTCAAATCTGTAATCAACATAATTGGTTGATGATGCTAGATGAAGTTCAAACAGGTAACGGTCGTACAGGAAAATATTTCGCGTATCAACATACCAATATTATTCCTGATGTCATGACGACAGCTAAAGGCTTGGGTAATGGTTTCCCAATTGGTGCAGTGATGACTCAAGGTAAAGGTGTAGGTATTCTTACTGCAGGTAACCACGGATCAACTTATAGTGGTACTGCATTAGGTTCGCGCATTGTGTACACGATTATCGATTTGATGCAAAAAGAAAATATTGTTGAAAATGCAGCAACAATTGGCCAATACTTAGTTGATCAATTCCGTACACAACTTGCAGATCAAAACGTTATTGTTCGCGGCTTTGGTATGATGATTGGTATTGAATTACCAAAACCATGCGCAGAGTTGGTGGATATTGCACGCATAGAGCACAATCTAATTATTAATGTCACCGCAGGTAATGTCGTTCGTTTGTTGCCAGCGTTGAATATGAATCAAGAACAAGCTGATGATTTATTAAAACGCTTAGTTCCAGCGATTAAAAACTTCTTGGCTTAAGCCAAGATCAATAAAAAAGCCGCATATTGCGGCTTTTTTATTAAGAAGAACACTTAAGATGCTTCTTGGAATACTCGACCACCAGGCAACTGGCTGAAATATTGTTTTAAAGCATCTAGGCAGCGATGAATTTTCATTGGTTGTTGTTCACGTTTTAATGTCATTGCATTCAAAGTGTATGCAGGTAACTTCCATTCAGGTAAAACTTCAACCAATGTGCCATTCATTAATTCTTTTTGCACATCTAGATATAATAATCGCGCAATGCCGTGACCATTTTGGCACAATGATTTAGCGACATAAACATTGTTTGTCTGTAAACGATTTTCCATGGACACATTCACCAATTCACGCGATGTACTGTGTTCAAATGTCATCATTTGCTGATTTTTTACAATATTTACTGGAATCAAATCATGCTGTGCTAAATCTTCAGGTCTTGAAATAACTGCATTTTGATTCAAATAACTTGGTGAAGCCACCAAGACTTGATCCACGCGTGCAAGCGGCAGACAAGATAAGTGATTAGACTCATCTACGCGAGAACACATTCTCACTGCAATATCGATTCTTTCTTGAATCAAATCGACAAACTGATTTTCAACTTCAAAGTGAACGGTTAAACCACGATGTGCCGAAATCCAATGCGACAGCGCAGGAACTACATGGGTTGCACCGAGTTCTGGCGTTGTTGCAATACGTAAATCACCAACTAAATCGTCTCGTAACTCATTAATTCGAATTTTACCGCGCTCTGCTGCAGCGAGCATTTCTTGACAGCTATGAAAAAAGGCCAGCCCTGCTTCCGTTAAACTTAGTTTTCTTGTGGAACGGTGCAGAAGTGTTACTTCCATTTCTTGTTCTAGTGAACGAATTTGCTGACTAACCGCACTCGTCGTAATGCCTAAATCTCGAGCAGCACCACTGAAAGAGCTTTTTTCAACAACACATGCAAATACGCCCATCGAGCGAAGTTGATCTAACATAAATTTCCCTCTGAAATTATGAGATGCTTCTCTAATTAACAAAAATTAACAAAAGCAACTCATTGTATTATACGAAGAAATTGTTAAATTGCACTAAATATCTTCAGTTGATTGGCAAAATATTTGCTGGATTGATTGGCTTACCATCTAAACGAACTTGAAACTCAAGCATCGTACGGGTTGCACCACTCGAGCCCATTTCTGCAATTTGTTGCCCTGCACTTACGTTTTGCCCACTCTTCACTAACATCCGGTTATTGTGCGCATACGCAGTGATATAACCATCAATATGTTTAATGAGCACCAAATTACCATATTCTTTTAAACCATCAGCAGCGTAAACCACTTGACCATCAGCTGCTGCAAAAATTGGATCACCAACATTGCCACCAAAACGTAATCCCTTGACATTACTTGCCACATTAAAGTTTTCAATGACTGGACCATTCGATGGTTTCACCCAGCGTAATGAAGTTGCTTTAGTCGAAGTCGTCGGTACTGCAGCAGTTACCGCTGGTACTGGTGTGGTTTGTGGTGGTGGCGTACCCACAGCTGGTTTTGTTGGTAACTGAATGGTTTGACGTTGAATCTGAGTTTCAGTCGCTGTCAAAGGACGCGTGGTCGAACGTGTCACTTGTCGATTGCCAGAGGGTTTTAATCTTAAAGATTGATTTACATAGATGCGATAAGGCGGTGCAATATCATTCATCTCCGCAATGCTCAAATAGCTCAATCCATAACGTGCCGCAATTTTACTTAAAGTGTCGCCAGAACGAACTGTATAGAAGTCAGGAGCAACCGCATAACGAGCAGAATTGTGGATTTGGGGTTTCGATGCACAGCCCGACAAACCAAGAAAAGAAGCGACAGCAACCGCGATCAATGCTGAGTGAATAGATGGTTTAGACAACTTCAAAACTGTTTTGGGTCTGGCCAAAAGCATGATTTCCCTCTCTGACAAAAGATTAAAAAGACTGAATTCGGCTTAAGAGTAGCAAAATTAATGCTAAATTCACCGTTTCAAATATATTTTTCACAAAGTTATAACACATCCTACCTGTGGTCGTTCAATTAAAGCTCTAACTGAGATTCAAGTGAAGCCAACACCTGATAGTTGGTAGCATCCATTTGGATCGGTGTCACACTGACATATCCATTTGCAATGGCATAAAAGTCTGACTGATAACCCAGTTGGCTTTTTTCGGGATCTGTTACGGCCTCTCCAGCCAAACCAATCCAAACAACTTGACGGCCTCTCGGGTCAACTTGTGTGGTAATCGGTTTCGTTTGTTTTCTTCTTCCTTGATAAGTCACTAATGTCCCTTTTATTTCAGCCGTATCCGGAATATTAATATTGAAAATATGACGCGGTGGTAACTCAGGCAAACCATTTTTAATAAACTCATATACCCAATTTACAGCTTGTGCATAATCTTGAGCATCTTGATACGAACGAACATTTGGACCAGCCAATGAAACTGCGATTGCAGGTTGTTTCATGAGTCGGCCTTCAAACGCGGCCCCAACTGTACCTGAATACAACACATCATCACCTAAATTCGCTCCACTGTTGATCCCGCTTACAACTAGATCAAATTCAAAATCAAATAGACCATTCATGGACAGATAAACACAGTCCGCTGGCGTGCCATTAATTGCCCATACATCCTCTGAAATTTGCACGGGTCGCAATGGACGATCAAGCGTTAATGCACTTGAAAAACCACTCCGCTCACTTTCTGGAGCAACTACTACGACTCGACCCAAAGGTTTTAATGCTTGTGCTAATGCTTGTATTCCTGGTGCGAACACACCGTCATCGTTGGCAATCAAAATATTCAAAACAATTCACTCAATTCATGTAATCCCATCTGTTCGATAGCCTAATCAAAATCCCCACACACAACAATGAGCACACGCATGGATGTTGAGGTTTTAAACGCCTTTAATCTTGAAAACTCGGCATATAGTCATCCCCTTGTTCAAATCCGAACTTTTCTTCTTTACTTTCTGAGTTCCAACAGCATTAATACACTTTCTCTATTTTTTAAACACGAAAAAAGATTATTCTATTCTTATAACTAACTTACTAATTTTTGAGTCATTTATGCAAAACCGTTTTTTACAATTGATTTCAACCGCATTTATCAGCAGTTCAATGTTGTTTTCAAGTTTCACTTTCGCCAATGCTCAAGACTTAAAAGAAAATATCGAAGTTACTCAACAAAAAGTGACTAAAGATGAACTCGCTGCAATCTATGTCTTTTCAGAATCATGCCCAAGTTTAGTGGAAGAAGATGCAGCGTTTAAAGCAGGCTATCAAAAGCTATTAAAAGACTATTTACCTAACGAAAACTCACCTCAAACCACGCTGAACAATCTAATTAAACAACAGGATTATCAGCAAGCATTAGCTCAAGCGAGACAAGATGCGAAAAACGCTGGAGACAAAGCAAATCAACAAGTGTGCGAGGATATAAAAAAATATCAGTCTTCAGTTAAATAGAGCACGAAATAGTTACAATTCGATTGAAATAAGCCGACTCCACTGCTAGAAGTCGGCTTTGCTTTGTCCTAGAATGCAAAGCTGATTTTTGCGTTCATACAAGATTGGAACTACATAGAATGACCCGAAAAAGCGCCATTGCTGCATTATTACTATTACCTTCATTTACTTATGCAGCAACTGTTTTATCTTCACCACCAGAACTCAATAACAAGTCTTACGTTTTGATGGATTATGAAACAGGTCAAATTCTCGCAAGTAAAAATGAAAATGAAAAACTTGCGCCTGCTTCAATGACCAAAATGATGACCAGTTTCATTATTGAACAAAAGTTGTTGAACGGTGAACTCACAGAAGATGAAAAAGTTCGGATGAACGAGTCTGCTTGGTGTCGTGGTAGTAGTACAGAATCTTGTATGTATGTACCTCTCAATGGCACAGCAACCGTATTGGAAATGTTACGCGGGATTATCATTCAATCTGGTAATGACGCATCTAAGGCGATGGCTGAGCATATTTCTGGGAATGAAGGTACATTTGTACACAGCATGAACCAAGAAGCAAAGCGTATTGGCATGACCAACACGAACTTTATGAACTCAACAGGTATGCCTGCTGAAGGTCATTATTCTACTGCGAAAGATATGGCTACGCTTGCGAAGCACATCATTCATGACAGTTCAAAGTATTATCCTATTTACTCTGAAAAAGAGTTTACTTTTAACGGGATCAAGCAAGGCAACCGTAACGCGTTGCTATATACAGATCCGAGTGTAGATGGTCTTAAAACAGGTCATACTTCTGAAGCTGGTTATTGTTTAACGACTTCAGCTAAACGTGGCCCGATGCGTTTAATTTCAGTGATTTTTGGTGCTCCATCAATGCAAGCACGTGCAACGCAAACACGTGATTTGTTATCTTGGGGTTATGCAAACTTTGAAACTGTCAGTGTTCAACCCGCTCAAAAAGAGTTGACCACTTCTAAAGTTTGGTTTGGTCAATCCAATCAAGTGAGTGTGGGTCTTGCTGAAAACTTCAACGTGACTATGCCAAAAGGTCAAGCAAATGCCATTCAGACTCAAATTGCGGTTCAACCGAACTTAAATGCCCCTCTTCAACAAGGGCAAGTTGTAGGTAAATTAACAGCGACACTTGACGGCAAAGTTATTGCGGAGAAGCCGCTTGTTGCTTTGCAAGCTGTTGAAGAAGCTGGTTTCTTCTCGCGTATGATTGATCATATCAAACAGTTCTTTAGTAATTTGTTTTAAGTCACAGCTTGACTAAAGATATAAAGGCACTCAAATTCTTTTGGGTGCTTTTTTGTTTATAATGAATAAAAACAGGCAATTTTTTATGACTGAAAATATCCGCAAATACTTAGAGACTTACCCACAATTTGATACAACAAATTATATTGATCCAACTGCGTTAGTGATTGGTGATGTTTTCTTGGCTGAGAATGTTTCAGTCTGGCCTTATGCTGTGATCCGCGGTGATGTTAATTTTATTCGGATTGGTAAAAATTCCAATATCCAAGATCATTCCATGTTGCATGTCAGTCATAAGAAAGCTGATAAACCTGAAGGTTCACCGCTCATTATTGGTGAGGACGTTACTGTGGGTCATCATGTGAAATTACATGGTTGTACTATTGGTAATCGTGTTTTAGTCGGTATTGGAACGATTATTTTGGATGATGTTGTTGTTGAAGATGATGTGATGATCGGTGCGGGTTCGCTTGTTCCACCCAACAAAGTATTAGAAAGTGGTTATTTGTATGTGGGTAGCCCAGTGAAAAAAGTGCGTCCACTGACTGATAAAGAAAAAGCGTTTCTGCCGTATTCAGCGCAGAATTATGTAAAGGTTTCGGGGAATTATAAATAATTTTGAATTCGCATAAGAGATTTTATGTTAAATAGATATTAAGAACATTTGGAGAATCAAAGAATAATGCTTACATTTTTAGAAATTCAACGTAAGGTTGATCAAATTTGTGAAAAAATTGGGCTGGGAAAAAAAAGAGTTTGGCCCGCAGTTCAGAATGATGGAGCTCCATATGTATTAATCCTTGAAAATAAATATTGGTATATTTCTGAAGAAAGAGGAGAAGTTTTTTTTGAAAAAACAACTAAGGATTTTGAAGAGTTGCTTTATTGGATAATGGATAATTTTATATCTAGCTATTCGTTTGAGTTTGAACTTAAGAATAGAACTAGAGGACAAGATTTCCGTCGACTCGCTTTTTCAAAACAAATTGAACTTTTTGGTTTAATCAGTGATCAATGGAAAGTAAAAAAAGAAAATGAGATAAAAAAAGTATTAGAAACAGCTCCTTTTAGAGATATTTGATTTATAAATATTTATTTTCAAGAGAATTAAAATATCTATGGAATTTCGCATAACAGCCATTATGTTAAATGGAATCAATCTCTGTCATCAAAGTCAGCATTAATTCTATCGATAGTCCATTTTACTGTATTGTTATCTAAGTAAAAAAAATCTCTATTTAAAATATCATCTTCAAAAATTAAGCCATTAACATCTATCTTCCCTTCTTTTAAATATCCAATAATTTCATATCTTAGACTATTATCTATTTGCTTAATTTGATGGGGATAATGTATTTTCTCAATAAGGTAATTATCAAAAATAGTAGCTTCTAAATCTATAAGGTAATTTTTTTTGAGATCAATACATGAGGGTATTGAAGAACTAAATACCTCTAGAATTTCATTACGAACCTTAATTTTTAGAATGAATTCGAGATCCTCATTAAATTCTATGATTTGAGCTATATATTTCACTTCGATTAAGTTTTCCTAAAATTAACATAATACACCTTATGCGAAATTATCTTTTTTATTTCATATAAATCATAATCTTAAATTACATTCAAAAGTCCAATTTACTTAAATTGGGCTTTTTTGTTGATTCTTCATGTTCCACGCCCTTTATTAAATTATTGATCCAAAGAACTTCTTAGTTAAACTTAAGATAGAACGCCTTCAAAGAAATCCCCTCCCATCATAGCCACACACCTCAAAATTTTATACAATATGCCTTCCCTTCATCTGGTGCTTTTTTATGACCGCTTGGACTGCTCACGTCACTGTTGCAACAGTGGTTGAAAAAGATGGTAAATATCTGTTTGTAGAAGAACAAACAGAAGGTGTCATGCACACCGTTTTTAATCAACCTGCAGGTCATGTTGAAGCTGGTGAAACCCTTATTCAAGCCGCGGTTCGTGAAACCATGGAAGAAACAGGTCACCAAGTTGAAGTCACAGATTTATTGGGTATATATACCTATACCCCACCTATGTTTCCAGATCGTACCTATTACCGCTTCTGTTTTTTAGCAAAATCAACACATTATTTTGCCAATGCAACATTAGATACAGGTATCGTAGGTACAGTTTGGATGAGCCTAGATGAGCTGTTAGAAACGGCACGCGCGCGTAGCCCATTGGTCATCAAAGCCATTCAAGATGCCCAATCAGGACAAAAATTTCCTTTATCGCTCGTTTATGAGCACCAAAACTCTCCCTTAATTTCAAATTTGGATGCCTAATCCTATGCAACAACGTGTCATCGTCGGTATGTCAGGTGGTGTAGACTCATCTGTCTCTGCGGCTTTATTACTTCAACAAGGATATCAAGTTGAAGGTCTTTTCATGAAAAACTGGGAAGAAGATGACGGCACAGAATACTGCACGGCTATGGATGATCTTGCAGATGCGCAAGCCGTATGTGATCGTATCGGTATCAAATTACATACAGCCAACTTCGCAATGGAATATTGGGATCGTGTATTTGAGCACTTCTTGGCTGAATATGCTGCGGGGCGCACCCCAAACCCAGATATTTTATGTAATAAAGAAATTAAGTTCCGTGCATTCCTCGATCATGCCATGAAATTAGGTGCTGACTTCATCGCAACAGGACACTATGCTCGTCGCGGTGAAACCATGACCAACTCTAAAGGTGAGCAATATGCGCCTTTACTCCGTGGCGTGGATAACAACAAAGACCAAACTTATTTCCTACATGCCGTTCATGGTCGTGAAATTAACAAAACCTTGTTCCCTGTCGGTGAAATTGAAAAGCCTCAAGTTCGTAAAATTGCTGAAGATTTAGATCTTGCAACAGCGAAGAAAAAAGACTCTACAGGTATCTGTTTTATTGGTGAACGCCGATTTAATGACTTCTTGAAGCAATATTTACCTGCTCAACCGGGTAAAATTGTCCTTGAAGATGGTAAAGAGGTTGGTGATCATCACGGCTTAATGTACTATACGCTCGGTCAACGTGGTGGTATTGGTATCGGTGGAATGAAAGGCGCTGAAGAAGGTGCTTGGTTCGTATTACACAAAGATATCGAAGGCAATCGTTTAGTTGTTGGCCAAGGTCATGAGCATCCCCTCATGCAAAGTACCATGTTATGGTCTGAAGCGATTGATTGGGTTGCAGGTGAGCAAGAGATTCCAGAAAATGGTTTCCGTTGCACAGCGAAAACTCGCTATCGACAACCTGATCAAGCATGTGTCTTATTTAATGACCCAAATGCACCGCAAGGTGTACGTGTAGAATTTGATGAACCTCAACGTGCTGTTACGCCAGGACAAAGCGTTGTGTTTTACGCGGATGAAGTTTGTTTAGGTGGCGGTGTGATTCATCATACCAATGCGCCTAAACCTGATTTTATTTAAAGGAATTTTCAGGCATGACAGAGTTACCGTTCCAGCAGCTTCAGACTCTGAATGATCGTCAAAACAGAGCTTTGGCTTTGGCAGCAGTATTTCAATCGACTCAGCTGACACATATGACAGCCATTGCAGGTCGACAAAATATTGGTGAAAACGGTAACTTCTATTTAGAACAATTAATTAAGGCGAGTTTAAATATTCGCCCTACTTCCAATAAGAATTGTCAAACCTTAGATTTTTTTAACCAGCTTGCAGATATTTCTCTGGGATTGAAAACTTTAGAAAGTAGCATCACCCAACCATTCAATACTGCACCAAAATCAAGAATACCTAAATTTGCCAATGCAAAACTTCCAATGTCCTATGCGATGGCATTATTACATTTAGAAAAGAAAGTATATAGCAACCCAAAATTCGTTGAAATTATTGAAAAATCACAAGAAAAAATACTAAAACAACTCTCCTTTTTTGATCATAATTATCTACATCCAAGTATTCTTGCAAACCTTGCTCAAACCTATGTCGAAACTGCAGGACAGATTAATCCTCGCATTATGGTGAAAGGCAATGCAGAAGCTTTTAAGGATTCTTCGCACACCAATCGTATTCGTGCTTCATTGTTTACAGGTTTACAGATGGCGCATTTATGGCGTCAGTCAGGTGGAAGTTCATGGAGCATGATCTTCACCAAACGCAAGTTACTGAAAGATATTCAAGATCTCGCTCGTTTACAGTTTCAGGTGGTTTAACCTGATGTATATCGAGTTCTGTTTTACGTTTCATTCCAAAGTTTAAGGAATTGCTATGAACGCTTTAACCGCACTTTCTCCATTAGATGGTCGCTATGCAAGCAAATGTGATGCTTTGCGCCCTTTCCTCTCTGAGTTTGGTTTAATCCATGCTCGTGTGACTGTTGAAGTGCGCTGGTTACAAGCACTTGCAAATCGCCCAGAAATTACTGAAGTGCCAGCTTTTTCTAACGAAACAAATGCAGCTTTAGATGCAATCGTTGCAAATTTCTCTGAAGACGATGCTAACCGTATCAAAGAAATCGAACGCACAACCAACCACGATGTAAAAGCGGTTGAATATTTCTTAAAAGAGAAAATTGCAAACATTGATGAACTTAAAAATGCGGGTGAATTCATTCACTTTGCTTGTACATCTGAAGACATCAACAACTTGTCTCATGCACTCATGCTGAAAAGCGGTCGTGAAGTACTAGCTACGTCTATGCAACAAATCGTGGACTCAATTGTTGCACTTGCAGAAAAACACGCTGATCAACCAATGTTGTCTCGTACACATGGTCAAACTGCAAGCCCAACAACATTGGGGAAAGAAATGGCAAACGTGGCATACCGTCTTGCACGCCAAATCAAACAATTCAACAATGTTGAGCTTCTAGGTAAAATCAATGGTGCAGTAGGTAACTATAATGCTCACCTTTCTGCTTACCCTGAAATTAACTGGCCTGCTCACTCGCAAGCATTTGTTGAATCTTTAGGTCTCACGTTTAACCCGTATACAACTCAAATTGAGCCACACGACTACATGGCTGAATTGTTTGATGCGCTTCGCCGTTTTAACACAATCCTTATCGATTTCAACCGTGATGTTTGGGGTTATATCTCTCTTGGTTTCTTCAAACAAAAATTAAAAGAAGGTGAAGTTGGTTCTTCAACAATGCCACACAAAGTGAACCCAATCGACTTTGAAAACTCTGAAGGTAACTTGGGTATTGCTAATGCAGTCCTTGCTCACCTTGGTGAAAAGCTTCCAATTTCTCGCTGGCAGCGTGACTTAACTGACTCTACTGTTCTTCGTAACATGGGCGTTGGTTTTGCACAAAGCTTGATCGCATTTGAAGCTTGCTTGAAAGGTGTGGGCAAACTTGAATTGAATGCCGACCGTATTCTTGAAGACTTAGACAACGCTCAAGAAGTTCTTGCTGAACCAATTCAAACAGTAATGCGTCGTTATAACGTTGAAAAACCATACGAAAAACTTAAAGCCCTTACTCGTGGTCAAGCAATGACTCGCGAAATGATGGTGAATTTTGTGAATGGTAACGAATTAGAAGCTGTTCCTGCAGCAGATCGTGCGCGTCTTGCTGAAATGACACCTGCATCTTATACAGGTAATGCTGCTGAGCAAGCGAAACAAATTAAAGATTTGATTGCTAAAATCTAAATAGTATTGAATAAAAAAGCGAAGCTTAGGCTTCGCTTTTTTTGTATGAGACTCATCAAATGTTTCAATAAAAATCATGCTTCATCAGGACAGTAACGTATAAAGTCAGTTCTGAGCTTTTCTAATTCATCACCAGTTAAAACATCGCTATAGTAAATATAATGAGTCACTTGAGCATATTGAATGTCATGCCTAAACATCATTCCTCGGAGTGATACTGAGATCTCTTCAGGAAAGTCATCCAAAGTAAGCTCTTCAAACTCATAATGAAAATATGCATTTTGCTGTGCAAGAAAAGCAGCTGAAACCGTCATAATAAAAACTCAAACTAAATCATATTCTAACTGATCATCCTGATTGCAATGAGCTATTGATATAAACAACTATTTATAAAAATAATGCGATCTGCAGCTTATTCTCAGGATTGATCCATTACAATCATATGAAGAAATTAATCAAATCAACATATAACAAAATGCACTACAAAAAATTTACTCCTAAACACCACCTCGTATTCTTCATTTTCATAATGGTGCTGATCTTGGCAAGTATAAAGCCTCTTGAATATGCTTCTTATAGCTTACATCAACTTGGCACAGCTTTAATGCTGGTGTTTTTGATCTATATACAAAAGAAAGTTGGTTTGAGTTTTATCGCATTTTCTCTCTATATTGGATTTCTGATCATTCATATTCTTGGGGCACACTATTTATATTCGTATGTTCCCTATAATGAATGGTTGATGCACAACTTCGGCATAGATTTAAATGCACAGATGGGTTGGGAGCGAAATATGTATGATCGCTTGGTCCATTTTACCTATGGTCTACTTCTCTATCCTTTTTTCCATAGGATCATTCAATTCTATTTACCCCAGTTATCTGAACGAGTACTTTTTCTTATTGTTGTTCAGTTTGTCATGGTCACCAGTCTCATTTACGAATGGATTGAATGGTTGATTGCAATTAATCTTTCCCCTGAGGCAGCAGAAAATTATAATGGTCAACAAGGTGATATTTGGGATGCCCATAAAGATATGTTGTTCGCAACACTTGGGTCCATGATCACAGGAATAGTGATGTTATATCGAAAATTAGACTCTCGAACATACAAATGATAAATCATAAAAAAAAACCAATCATTAGATTGGCTTTTTTTATTTCATCAAATTTAAAGTTTAGGATCACGTAGTTGCACTAAGTTCGCATTAGTTTTGACTAAAGTGTCCATAACTTTATTCATCACAGCAGGAATCAAACTGTCCGCGATTTGTGCCGCTTGCAGTCCTAATTTCTCACCTAAGGTAGGTTTACGGCGAGTTTGAATTAAGTAAACATCATGTACTGTCAATAAACTTAATAAATACTCATCCGAGGTTTGAAGCTTATCAACCAAATTCAAATCTAATGAATCTTGACCGTACCAATGTTCACCTGTTGCTACTTTTTCAACATTTAACTGTGGACGATATTTTTCAACAAAATGCTTGAACAATGCATGCGTTTGTTGCAACTCTTCTTCAAACTTTGCTTTACCCTCTTCCGTATTTTCGCCAAACATGGTCACGGTACGTTTATATTGACCCGCAGTATAAAGCTCAAAATCAACATTATGTTCTTTGAGTAAACGATTAAAATTAGGCACTTGAGCAACAACGCCAATTGAACCAATCACTGCAAATGGAGCAGAAATAATTTCGTTACCGATACATGCCATCATGTATCCACCACTTGCTGCGACTTTATCAACACAAATGGTTAGATGAAAACCAGCATCGCGCAGACGCACCAGTTGAGCAGCCGCAAGTCCATAACCATGTACCATCCCACCTGGACTTTCCAAACGAACTACGACACGATCACGCCCTGCTTTAGCAGTCGCCAAAATTAAAGTAATTTCTTCACGAAGATTCTCTACAGCTGAAGCTGCCATGTCACCTTTAAAATCAATTACATATACTTTCTGATTATTCTTTTTACGCGTACGTGCTTCTTTTGAAAACTGCTGAGACAACTGCAGAAGTTCAAGTTTAGATGCAGTACTTTGCGCAATTTTTTTTCGTTGTTCATTAATACGCGCATTTAAGTGAGTGACTCGAATTTCGGCAGGAAGTTTCGGCAAATGAAATAACATATAAATTCACATCTCTATAATTCATCTTTATGAGGATAACATGAGGTCAAAATAGACAAATTTCAATAGCTTTATTGAAATGTTCTGCCAATCATAGGATCAATTTGATCAACAATCAGCATAAAAAGTAGATACATTATGCATACTATCTCGATAAAAAATTATCGAACCGATGAGCATCCACGCATCATCTCATGCTTGATATCTATCTTTATAATCAATTAGAGAGTCTTATAATGATTTGAGATTGAAAAAACTTGAAATATACTAAAAAATAATATTAAAAATCAATGCTTTAATAATAATTATTTTACTTCTTAAACTTTTCTGAAATGCATTTTCAATGCGCCAAATTATGTCGTGTCAGCATATATTTTTCACTATTTTTTTGGCATGATGGTTCCATACAGTAATGATGAATAATGATAAATGACTCAAATGCGTTGGCTGGAACTGTTATCAACAGTTCGATTTGGTAGTTCAAAACAAAATACAGAACAAGCACGTAGCCCCTTCCATAAAGATTACGATCGTATTATTTTTTCTCAGAGTTTTAGGCAACTTAACCGTAAAACTCAAGTTCACCCCCTGACTCAACATGATGGCATTCACACGCGTCTAACACATTCCCTTGAAGTTTCTTGCATCGGACGCTCTTTGGGAATGCTGGCAGCTGAAAAAATTCGTGATGTGTTACCTATGTGGATCTCTCCTGCAGATGTCGGTGCAATTATTCAAGCAGCTTGTCTTGCACACGATATTGGTAATCCCCCTTTTGGTCATGCAGGTGAATATGCGATTCGAGAATGGTTTGATGATGCATCACATGGCGATTTTTTATCGAGTTTAACCCCTGAACAGCAGGCCGATGTTCGCCAGTTTGAGGGCAATGCTCAAGGTCTTCGTCTACTCACGAAAATTGACTATCACCCTAATGACGGTGGAATGCGCCTCACTTACGCAACCTTAGGAGCTTACTTAAAGTACCCATGGCTTTCTAAAACCATCGACTCTCAGGGAAATACGCCTGCCAGTAAACGAGCTAAATTTGGTTGCTATCAATCTGAAAAAGAAATTTTGCAACAAATTGGTCACCAATTAGGTCTTATACAATATGATGAATATCATTTCTGTCGCCATCCACTCACCTATTTACTCGAAGCTGCGGATGATATTTGTTATGCCCTGATCGATTTAGAAGATGGCATTATTCTTAACATGCTCAGCTATGAGCAAGTCGAACCTATTTTTTTAAATCTGCTCGGTGACTATGGCACACCTGCTGAACTTGCAATGCCATACACCACGTGGCAACAAAAGATTGCAGCATTACGTGGTCGTGTGATGAAACGCTTGGTTGATGAAGTCACTTCCGCTTTTGCTAAACATCATTTTGAAATTTTGTCAGGACAGCTTAAAGGTAGTTTGCTCCAATATTGCTCGCCCGATATCGAAGCAGGAATTGATTGTGCAAAGAATTTAGCGCGGGAGAAAATCTTTGAGCACCCTCAAAAATCTGGTTTAGAAATCATTGCACATCAAAGCTTACAGCACATACTAGATGCATTTATTCCGCTTACGACACCCAATAAAATTCATAACTTTAAGGAAGGACGTTTACTGTCTATTATCTCAGGCTTAGGTGTTCGTTTTAGTGATGATCACTATGACAATATCATGCAAGTCTTAGATGTGATCTCAAAATTTTCAGATCATCAGGCTTATCATTTGGCACAGGAACTTCAAGGGAATAAAGTTGGATTTTTATAAAACTTAAATTTAGTGTTCAGGAAAAGAGCATAAAGTGTTTTTTGATTTTGCGTTCTGAAGCAATGAACACTACTATGCTGACATAGTGAATTTAACATCGACAAATAAGTGAAATAATTGAATGATTGGATGTCTTATTGGTGAAGTGCTTGCTTTAGAAGCACCAACAGTTTTATTGAATGTAAATGGTGTTGGCTATGAGGTTGATACACCTCTTTCAACATTTTGCCAATTACAGAAAGGACAAAAAGTCACATTGTGGACGCATTTGGCTGTACGTGAAGATGCCCAATTACTGTATGGATTTTCCAACGCACAAGAAAAAAGTATTTTCCGCACTTTACTTAAAGTGAACGGCGTTGGTCCCAAAATGGCATTGGGTATTCTCTCAACACTCAGCGTAGACATGCTCATTCATACCGTTGAACATGAAGATGTAAACACTTTAGTCAAAGTTCCAGGTGTTGGTAAAAAGACTGCAGAGCGTTTGATGATTGAACTTCGAGATCGCTTTAAAGCGCTTGCAGCTCAGCCATCTACATCAAACTCTACAACAGCGCAAATTCAGTTTACGGGTAACTCTGCTGTCGCTGAGGCTGAAGCTGCTTTACAGTCATTAGGTTACAAGCCACTAGAAGCACAAAAGTTAGTCAATACCGTTAAAAGTGACTTCACTGAGGCATCCGATATTATCCGTGCTGCTTTAAAATCGATGAATAAATAAGATCTCATATTATGCAAGACCGTATTATCAGTGGTTCTGAAAAACCAGAAGATCATTTTGATCGTGCCATTCGACCAACATCATTAGATGATTATATTGGTCAGCCTGTTGTGCGTGAGCAGATGGAAATTTTCATTGGTGCAGCTCGTGGACGTGGTGAAGCTTTAGACCATACCTTGATTTTTGGTCCTCCGGGTTTAGGTAAAACCACACTTGCCAATATTATCGCGCGTGAAATGGGTGGCAATCTCAAATCCACCTCAGGTCCTGTGTTAGAGCGCGCTGGTGATTTGGCAGCAATGCTCACTAACTTAGAAGAAGGTGACGTTTTATTTATTGATGAGATTCACCGTCTCTCTCCAGTGATCGAGGAAATCCTTTATCCTGCAATGGAAGATTACCAACTGGATATTATGATTGGTGAAGGCCCTGCTGCGCGTTCAATTAAGTTAGATTTACCGCCATTCACTTTAGTCGCTGCGACTACTCGTGCCGGTTTATTGACCTCTCCGCTTCGAGATCGTTTTGGTATCGTCCAGCGATTAGAGTTTTATTCAGTTGAAGATTTGACCCATATCGTGACTCGTTCTGCAAATCTGATGGATGTTCCAATCACTGAAGCTGGTTCGAAGGAAGTGGCTCGTCGTTCTCGTGGTACGCCTCGTATCGCAAACCGTTTACTGCGTCGTGTACGTGACTATGCTCAAGTGAAAGGTACAGGTGAGGTCACACAAGAAATGGCGCAACGTGCGCTTGATATGTTGAATGTGGACAAGGATGGTTTAGATACACTCGACCGCCGTTATTTATCCATGTTATTAGAACGTTTTGATGGTGGTCCTGCAGGTGTTGAAGCTCTAGCAGCGGCAATGGCAGAAGATTCAGGCACGCTGGAAGATGTGATTGAACCTTACTTGATTCAGCAAGGTTATGTGATGCGTACCGCACGTGGTCGTATTGCAACAAATCAGGCGTATTTGCAGTTTGGGATGACACCACCTGAACCGAAAGAGAAGTGATTTATAAAAAGCAGCTTAGGCTGCTTTTTTTAATTCGGCTTTAATTAATTTGCTAATCTGTCTACTTAACTCATTTAGCAGCAAGTAAATTGTAATATTATCTTCACCTAAATTCTTTTTAAGCTCACTTCCTATATTTTGAAATTCCCTATGTTCTAACAGATCACTAAGTGTTATGTCCTCTTTTTTCAACCATGACTCTGATTTAGGCTCATCTAATAAAATTTCTAAATATCTCCATAATAAGTTAAAAAACAGTCTATTTTTTACTTCTAAATTGGTGATTGAACGTCCTTTATTCAATAAAAATAACTCTAAGACATGATAATCTTGTAAAACTTGATTTGAGATATCTCTTAACTCTTGATATATCTGCCCCACATGTGTAGTTCGATCCAATTTTTCCTTTTCACTAATAGAACCGTAAAATACCCCAAAGTCTCTTAGTTTTATAATAAGATTTGCTTGTCCACTAATGAATTTCGAAGCATATTGAATAAAATTTTGAGTTATAACTTGTTTGTTTTTAAATACTAATTCTTTTTCAAAATGATCTTTTTGACTCTCTATTAACTCTCTGTTCGCTTTTATCTGTTGCTTTGTGGACATATATACAATGAATGCTGTCACGATAAATGATAATCCAGTAATCCAAATCGCTGTCGTATCAGTTGAATGTTTTATATCGAGTGGAATTTTCTTTGTTTCAGGGTCAACCTGAATTTGTGTCATTAATAACGGCTGCTGTGGAACAGTCCACGGCAGTTGAATCATGACATCTTGATTATGCTTTAGTTCTTCTTCAACACTCATTAACTCCCCCACAACTATTAAAATAATTATTTAAAATGAATAGTTTACAAATAATAACAACTTTAAATCTATGGATAAAGCATTAAAAATCAATGCTTCATGGTCACTATACTTTTCATGTATTTCGATATACCTGTTAAGTTTTGCAACCATCAGAAGTGAATGAGAAGCTCATAAAACTTTAGGATTTTTAGGACATTGAGTTCATGATATCACTTAGGCTAATTTCTGCTTGTACTATCTTGTCCCTTTCTTCAACCTTGAGTTTTGCAGATTGGGTTGATGACGGTGTGAACGCGGTTGAACAACATACCATCAAATTAAGACAGCACATTCACCAACATCCCGAACTCGGCAATATGGAATTTAAAACCTCGGCTCTGGTTCAAAAAGAATTAAAAAAATATGGAATTGAAGTCCGCACAGGCTATGCCAAAACAGGTGTAATCGGAATTCTTAAAGGTGCAAAACCTGGCCCAGTGATGGCATTACGTGCAGATATGGATGCATTACCTATCGAGGAAAAAACAGGACTTTCTTTTGCGAGTAAAGCAAAGGCAACCTATCAAGGTAAAGAAACGCCAGTGATGCATGCCTGTGGACATGATGCTCACACAGCAATGTTACTCGGCGCTGCAAAAGTGCTTTCGGAAAATAAAGATAAAATTGCAGGTACTGTTGTGTTTGTCTTCCAACCAGCTGAAGAAGGTGGAGCAGATATTGATAACTTTAGCCATGGCGATCAAATTGGTTCACGTAAGATGATTGCAGATGGGGCTTTAAAAAATCCTAAGCCTGAAGTGATCTTCGGTATGCATGTTATGGCGGGTATGCCAAGTGGTCATATTTTTTATAAAGATGGCACTATTTTAAACAGTGCAGATCATTTGCGCATTCAGGTCAGTGGAAAACAAGTTCATGGTTCTATGCCATGGCTTGGACGCGATCCCAAAATGATTAGTAATATGCAGAGTTTGATCAGCCGTCGTGCAGATTTAACCAAAGGTATGGGGGCAATCAGTATTGGTAGTATCCAAGGTGGAACGGTAGGAAATGTGATACCAGAGCAAGTCAATATGGTTGGCACGATTCGATCAAATAATGAAGAGGTCCGCCAGAATATTCTCAAGGATTTACCGAAATTGATCGAACATAATGCTCATGCAAATGACGTAAAAGCCAAAGTAGAAATTGCCGCTTATGCCCCCGTCACCACGAACGACAAAACGCTAACTCAACTCATCGCGCCATCACTTGCGAAAGTTCACGGTGAAGATAAATTACATGTGCTCGAGAACAATGCGAGTGCAAGTGAAGACTTTGCCTATTATGGTCAACTTATGCCTTCATTGTTCATTTTCATTGGTGCAACACCTCAAGATCAAGAGATGAGTAAGGCTACACCCAATCATAACCCTCAATTTATTGTAGATGATGCGACATTAAAAAACTGGCGTTGAAAGCCACATTCGTTTTGTGATGGACTATCCGACTATTGCACAACAAGTTCAACAAGATTGGAATAACAAATCTTAAGCATCATAAAAAAATCCTCCTTGATGGAGGATTTTTTATTTGAAAAATTTATTTCTGCTCGATGAATTCTTTGAAATCTGCTTTACGAATCATCGCATGGATGCCTTTTGTTTTATCTACAACTTGAGAAACTTCAAAATCAGTCGCAGCGCTGAGATAAGCATATGCAATTTCTTCACTTATGCCATATTCATTTACTAAGAAATTGATTGCTTCACGCGTAGATTTACGCATTGCTTCATCCAAATCTTCATCTAAGCCAGGTGTAATCCAAAATTGATCATTTTCACCTAATGGCTGAGAAAGTTGATTACCTGGAATATGATCTTTACCCGCTTTTAACACACTAATTTTAAACGTTGCACGCGCTGAACCTTCTAAAGCAGTTAATGCAACCTCACCATCGCCTTGAACGAAATGACTATCACCTGCGTAGAATAATGCACCTGGAACTTGAACAGGATAATAAGCGGTTGCCCCAGCAGTTAAATCATTAATATCAATATTTCCACCATAAAAAGAGGGTGGAACTGAGTGAACAGGTTCGCTGGTATTTGGTGCAACACCCATTGTTTCCATAAACGGATTTAATGGAAAACGAATCGCTTTACCAGATTCTGTTTGAATCACCCCCTCCCATACACCCTCTTTATTTTGAGCAATGGGTGTAAATACTGAAACATTGCCATAAGTATCTGGATTTTCTGGCGAAGCATGATCATGTTTTTGTCGTTTAGGGAATTCAGGCAATGTACCTTTACCATGGCGGTTCGAAATAACACCATAAGGAACACGTGGTTCTATTTTCAATATTTCAACTTTAAGCACGTCTCCCAGCATTGCACCTTCAACGTAGATCGGACCAGTGATAATGTGTGGGTCATCTTTATGGAAATCATGCTTTAAATTAGAGCGAGTGATCAATTTCGCTTCATCTAAAATGTGCTCTTTTTTAACACCTTTAGATGTAAAGTATTTTTCAGCATCACGCCCTTGATCCTCTAATAAACCTTCATGTGACACTGTATCAAAAGTCACATGACTCCCCGATGGAACCGTTAAAACTGGCTTAGCATCTTTATCGGTAGATAACCCCATTGAATAGTATTGAGTGTACTTGGAATATAATAGTGTCCAGTATATTCCCTTTTTTTTAGTAAAGTTAGCTTGCTTTAAATCTGTTTTAAAATTTTAAAATCTTCAGCCGAACTAAAAGTCGAAAAACTTAATATTGATGTAGCAATCGAAATCGATAAAGCTAACTTTTTTAACATGCACTCAAATCCAACTATAAATTTCATGTGAATTTATTTAAGCAATCCCTATGCCAAACATGATTAAAATTCAATTAGATCTACATTTTCATTTTAAAATATTTCGCCCAATCTACAGCTATTTTTGAAATCTTGTGCCATTGGTCTGTAAAAATGGAGTGCTAAACTTCAAGCCTTTCAAACATTGTATAAATCAGCGTTTCGCATTCTTTGTCAAGAATGTTGCAAAACACTGGACTATTTAAAGTAATGGAACACCTGTATGGCGAACAAATTTGAATTTCAAATCCGAGTGTATATTGAAGATACAGATGCAGGAGGCATTGTTTATCATGCCAATCATATTCGCTTTATGGAACGCGCACGTACAGAATGGTTACGTGCTTCAGGGATTTCACATTACTGGCATCAAAAAGATTACAACTTTGTCGTGCATAAATTAGCGCTTAAATATTCACGTCCAATATTAATGGATGACTTAATTACTGTTACAGCAAGTGTAGTTTCGTGTAAAGCAACGTCTTTTGTATTGCAACAAAATATTTATCGTGGTGAAATCATGCTAGCTTCAGGGGAAGTAGAATTGGCGTGTATTAGCGCTGAAATGAAACCGCTGAGAATTCCAAATGAAATCCGTGATCTAATCGAAAAAGAATTAGCCCACGCATAAAAATATGATTGGCACATGTAACTATGGCAACACAACTCGAATCTTCACTTCACGTCACAGATTTAATTCTTCAAGCGAGTCCAGTCGTACAACTGGTCATGCTGGTGTTGGTACTAGCTTCACTCTTTAGCTGGTACCTTATTGCCAAGTTACATATGACGTTTAAGAAAGCTCGCCAAGGTGATGATCATTTTCAGAAGATTTTTTGGTCTGGTGCAGAACTCAACACTTTATATAACAATGCTCAACTCAACTCTAAGCGTGAAGGCTTGGAAGATGTTTTTTATCTTGGTTTTGCAGAGTTTCTCAAACTTAAAAAAACCAAAGCTGAAACAGCACAAGTCATTGATGGCACAGAGCGTATTCTTGGGGTGGGTTTAAGCCGAGATCAGAGCCGTATGGAACAAGGCCTCAGTGCACTTGCCAGTATTGGTTCAGTTGCGCCCTATGTTGGTTTATTTGGTACAGTTTGGGGCATTATGAATGCTTTTATCGGCTTAGCCCAAGTCGATCAAGTGACGCTAGCAACTGTCGCACCAGGTATCGCGGAAGCCCTCATTGCGACTGCTATTGGTTTATTTGCTGCGATTCCTGCAGTACTTGCATTCAACCACTATACGGCCAAAAGTGAAGAAATTTACTCAGATCGTTCCTTGTTTGCTGAAGAAATGGTGGCGCTTTTACAACGTCGTTCTGTGGGTTCTACACAGGAAGCTGAATAAATGGCCGTTCGTCGCTCAGGGCGTTTCCAACGCATTAAAAAGCCACTTAACAGTGACATGAATGTAGTTCCTTATATTGACGTCATGTTAGTACTTTTGGTGATTTTTATGGTGACTGCACCAATGATCACAAGTGGCATAAAAGTTGATTTACCTGAAGCAAACAGTGTACCGATTGAATCTAAGGATGCACCAGCTATGGTGACTTTAGATCAACAAGGACAATACTTTTTAGAATACAAGGGTAGCCAACCAAGTCCACTGAGCTTGCAGGAATTACAACAGACACTCCGTGATGCACAACAAACTGCTGAACGTGAGAATAAACAATTTAGTGTCGTCATTAATGGTCATAACACTCGACCTTATGGTGAGGTGATGACGCTCATGTCTAACTTACAAGATGCAGGGATCAATCAAGTTGGCTTGCTGACCAAACCGATTCAATAAGCTATGAAAGAATCTAACTCTCGCTTTTCAAAAGAAAAGAAAATTGCAATCGGATTCACTGTTGCGGTCCATGTGATTGCGATCACAGGCTTATTGTTTCTTGGATTGACTCAACCTCCTGAGCCAACTAAAACTGTTAAAACAGTTTTAGTGAAACCTGAGGATCTAGTACCACCTGAACCCACGCCATTGGTTGAATCTGATCATTCAGATACAGCGCACCAGAACGTTCAAGAAAATGTTCAACAGACCAATGAGCCGATTCAAAATGCACCAGTGATTCCTGTTGCACCTGCTGTACCTCCTCCAGCTCAACCAAAAGTTGAAGAGCCAAAATCCGACCTTAAAGCTGAGCAAGCGGCTGCGGTTAAAGCTCAACAAGAAGCCGAACGTAAAGCAGCGGCTGAAGCACAACATCAAGCAACTCAAGAAGCGAATCGTAAAGCTAAAGCTGAGGCAACTCAAGCCAAAGCTAAGCAAGAAGCTGATCGGAAAGCTAAGGCGGAGGCCGATGCTAAAGCCAAACAAGAAGCCGACCGGAAAGCTAAAGCTGCTGCTGAAGTCAAAGCAAAACAAGATGCTGATCGTAAAGCTAAGGCGGAGGCCGATGCTAAAGCCAAACAAGAAGCCGACCGGAAAGCTAAAGCTGCTGCTGAAGTCAAAGCAAAACAAGATGCTGATCGTAAAGCTAAGGCTGCAGCTGATGCCAAAGCTAAACAAGAGGCTGATGCGAAAGCTCGTCAGGAAGCACAAAGAAAAGCAGATGCTGAAGCCAAAGAACGTGCCGAAGCTGAAGCTCGAGAATCTGCCGCTGAAAAAGCTAGACAAGAAGCAGCCAACAAAAAAGCTGAATCTAAACGCATCGCTTCTTCAGCAAAAAGAGACTTTGAGCAAAAAATTAAAGGTGCTTGGAGAATGCCAATAGGCTCTTCAGGTCAAAAAGCGACAGCACGCGTGACATTATCTGACAGTGGTTCTGTGACTTCAGTCATCGTCAATGCATCAGATCCAGATGTCAAAGCCAGTGTCGAACAGGCTGTTCGTGCAGCAGCACCATATCCGATGCCATCCGATCCTGATGCAAGGCGTGAAGCTCGTAGTTTCACTTCTTCATTCACCGTGAAATAATAAAAAACCTTTCGATTCGTCGAAAGGTTTTTTCATGAATTGCGGATAATTACACGCTTTATATAGATTCGGTACGGAGCTATATGCTAAAAAGCTAGAATATTCGAAAAATTAGTATCTTGAGTACGTGACCTCTCATGAAAATGATCTCAAAACATCTTCTCGGTTTAGCAATTTTGGCAGCATTTAGCCCTGCTCTTATTACGACCTCTTATGCACAGCTTCATCTTGAAATTGCTAAAGCACCTGAAGAAGCACCAAAAATTTCTATCGTGCCATTCGTAGGTGATCAACGCTTATACCCTGTTGTAGAGCAAGATTTAAACCGTTCAGGTCGCTTTACCAGTTCATCTAAAAATTTACCTGCAACAGCAACCATCAATCAAGCCAATGGTGCTGCTTGGCAATCTGCAGGCGTACCTTATGTTGTGAATGGTGAAGTTAAAACCAATCCTGATGGTTCATTGGCTGTTCATTACCAACTCTATGATGTCCAAAAACAACAATATTTGCTCAATGAACTATTAACTGTACCACCATCGCGCATTCGATCTGCAGCACATATGATCAGTGATGCGATTTACCAAGCATTAACAGGTATTCCTGGTGACTTTAGTGGTCGCATCGCTTATGTTTTGCGAAATCCTGCGACTCCTGATAATCGCTACACTTTACAAATCGCAGATACGGACGGCGAACAACCACGCACTGTATTGAGTTCGCGCGATCCAATTTTATCCCCTGCTTGGACGCCTGATGGCAAAAAAATCGCTTATGTTTCATTCGAAACCAAACGTCCAGCGATCTATGTTCAAGATTTAGCGACTGGACAACGTGAAAAATTAGCTGGCTTCCGTGGCTTAAACGGTGCGCCAAGTTTTTCCCCTGATGGTAAAAGCATGTTGTTCACTGCTTCAATGCATGACAACCCTGAAATTTATCAAATGGATTTAAATACGCGCCAAGTGAAGCGTATGACAAATAATACAGCAATTGATACAGAAGCTCGCTATACCCCAGATGGTAAAGGTTTTATCTTTACCTCAGACCGTGGTGGTTCAGCACAGATCTATCATTACACGTTTGCTGATGGTTCAACAAAACGTTTGACTTTCCGCGGAGCATTCAACGCACGTGGAAGTTTAAGTGCCGATGGTAAATATGTTGCTTTAGTACATCGCCCTTCAGGTAGCAACTATAAGGTAGCAATTCAGGAAATCTCCACTGGGATCACGAACATATTAACGCCAACCAGTTTAGATGAATCACCAAGCTTTTCACCAAATGGTCAAATGGTCGTATATGCGACACGTGAAGGCAGCCGTGGATTGTTATCGATTATGTCTACAGACGGCCGCTTCCGCATGAATTTACCTAGCGAGCAAGGTGAAGTTCGTGAACCTGCTTGGGCACCTAAATAATCGAATTTAATCTTTCAAGGAGATGAACATGAACGCGATTAAAACGTTTGCTCTTCCACTCATTGCTGTAAGTTTAGTAATGACGGGTTGCGCAAGCCGTAAACCAGCAACTACAGATACCACTACGATGACACCACCATCAACGTCCACCTCTGTAAATACGACTGGTCTCAGTGAAGATGCAGCATTAAATGCTCAAAACTTAACGGGTGCTTCTGCTAAAGGGGTAACTGAAGCCAATAAAGCTTTCTTGGCTAAACGTGTTGTTCACTTTGATTATGACAGCAGTGAGCTATCTACTGAGGACTATCAAACCCTCCAAGCACATGCACAATTTTTATTGGCAAATGCAAACTCTAAAATCGCATTAACTGGTCATACCGATGAACGTGGAACGCGTGAATATAATATGGCTTTGGGTGAGCGACGCGCCAAAGCAGTTGAAAGTTATTTGGTTACAAATGGTGTAAATCCAAACCAACTCGAAGCTGTGAGTTATGGTAAAGAAATGCCAATTAATACAGGTAACAATGAAGCTGCATGGAAAGAAAACCGTCGTGTAGAACTCAATTATGAAGCAGTGCCACCACTTCTTCGCTAATGAATGCAAAAAAAGCGCTCAATTCGAGCGCTTTTTTTATATCAGGTTTAAGACCTTTGCGAGTCTGGCATGGGCACTTGCATAGACTCAATCATGTCATGCTTATTAAACTCTTTATATTCAGGTTTAGCTTCGTACTGTTTCCATGCTTCCTTGGAACTCTCTGAACTAATTTCGTTTAAGTCGATTGCCTCACCTGGCGTTGGAGTTGCTTCAAACTTTTGAATGCTCATTTTAAAGCTCCTTTTAAAATCATTCTCCTATCAACATACCATGTTCTAAAACTCTGGCAAGTGCAAAATCACCACAAATAACGCATGATAATTTCTATTTTGCACTGAACTCATCTAAAATAGCCCAAGATCCAAATTTTATTCTTTTAAAGCTTTTAGGAGCGTCCTTGTAATGTCATACCTCACCTTGTCACAATATCTTGCACAACAACAAGGAAATCTAACGCCTGAACTCTCTAATGTGATTGAAACAATTGCTGAAACGTGTAAAACCATCGATTCAGCATTGCAAAAGGGTGCCTTAGCGGGTGTGTTAGGTAGTGCTGGTAATGAAAACGTACAAGGTGAAGCGCAAAAAAAATTAGATGTTATTTCAAATGACTATTTAATTGATGCGCTAAAAAACAACGAAAATGTAGGCGGTTTAGCTTCTGAAGAACTCGATGAGTTTACCCCAGCACAAGAGAACGGTAAGTATTTAGTTTTATTCGATCCACTAGATGGCTCAAGTAATATCGATATCAATATGTGTGTTGGCACCATCTTCTCTATCTTGCCTGCCAAAAATTCAGTAACACAAGCAGAAGATTTCCTTCAAGCAGGCACTGAACAAGTCGCAGCTGGTTATGTGTTATATGGCCCATCAACTATGATGGCATTAACCGTTGGTGCAGGTACTGTTTTCTTTACATTTGATCCAGAGTCAAAAACATTCCTGTTGACGACTGAAAATATCCAAGTGGATGTCGATACAAAAGAATACGCCATTAATGCTTCAAACCAACGTCATTGGGAAGAACCTATTCAACGCTATATTGGTGAGCTACAAGCGGGTAAAACATCTGTACGTGAAAAAGATTTTAACATGCGTTGGGTTGCCTGCATGGTCGGTGATATCCACCGTATTCTTTGCCGTAGTGGGATCTTCTTATATCCTTACGATACCAAAGATCCTAAAAAAGCTGGTCGTTTACGTCTTATGTATGAAGCAAATCCAATGAGTATGCTCATGGAACAAGCAGGCGGTGCTTCGACAACAGGTCGCGTGCGTATTATGGAAATCCAACCAACTGAACTTCACCAACGTGTACCAGTCGTCATTGGTTCAAAAAATGAAGTTGAGCTTGTTACTGCTTATCATCAATAATTTACAATTGAGAGCCTATTGATTTAGGCTCTCATGGAAGTCAAACTGAATGGCCATTATCTTTTTAGAATCTAAAGACAACCCGAAAATTAAACATTTACGTGGTTTAATTGATCAAAATAGTTACCGTAAAAAGCAAGGCCAAACTGTTCTAGAAGGCACACATTTGTGCTTAGCTTGGTTAGAAAAAAATCGTAAATTGAATTCGATTTTTACCACTGAAAAAGCAATGGAACACGCCGATTTTGACGAAATCGCACAACACTATACAGGTTCAGTGTTTGTTATTAGTGAATCACTCTATAAAGACATTAGCACGCTAGGAACCACCTTAGCATGTTTAGCGATTGTAGATTTACCAACTCAACGTGATGCTCTAGATTATACTCAAGACACTTTAATTCTTGAAAATGTTCAAGATCCAGGCAATGTGGGTACATTACTTCGTTCAGCTGCGGCTGCAGGTATTGAACAAATTGTTTGCACCAAAGGTTCAGCATCTTTGTGGTCTCCTCGCGTATTACGAGCAGGAATGGGTGCGCACTTTTCATTAAAAACCTATGAAAACGTTGCGCTTGAAGATGTGCTGTATCAATTCAAAATTCCCGTGTATGTCACGAGCTCACATGAATCAGAAAGTTTATATGCAAAAGACTTAACTCAAGCTTGCGTATGGGTACTGGGCAATGAAGGTCAAGGCGTTTCGGAATATGCCCTAGCGCATGCTTCAGCAATTACCATTCCCCAACCGGGTGGTCAAGAATCATTAAACGTTGCAGTTGCCGGATCGATTTGTTTCTTTGAAATGGTACGCCAACGGATATGATTCGTTAAAATATATTAACGGAATCACTGAAAATAAAAAAATCTATTAAACTGCTAAAAAATAGTTGCTTAGATTGTCAACCTACCATTATGTTTTGACGTTATATAAGTAACGATTAGAAAATAATGGTGGGTACCCAATGACGGGATTTTCCATCTCTATGGATTTAGCACCAAAAAAAGTCAAGCCTGAAGATTCGAGTGTTCTTTTGAATACGGCTGAACAACGTCTTAAATATTTTATGCAAGACGTCACTGGGCGTGCATTGGTGATGATGGAAAGCGCAACTCAAGGACACAATGGCATTGCTATGGATTTAGTCCAAGAAGCTTTTATATCTTTGCATAAATCATATGCTGATAAATCCACTGCAGAGTGGTATCCCCTTTTCTATACCATTTTAAATAACAAACTTCAGGATTGGCGTCGTAAAGAATCTCGACGGGCTTTTCCATTCTCGTTATTTAAAAAAAATAACCACGATGAAGATGATGACGAAACCATCAATATTGTGGATGAATCAACACCTAATCCGCTGCAATTTCTTGCACAAGAGATGGCTGTTGAGGAGATTCAAAATGCAATTTCTAAGTTACCTGTTCGCCAACAACAAGCATTTATGTTGAGAGCATGGGAAGGGTTTGATACACAAACCACAGCCGAAATCATGAATTGTTCAGAAGGCAGTGTAAAGACCCATTACCATCGAGCTATACAGGGCTTAAGATCTGCTTTGTCTCACTTAAACCCAAATGACGGGGGATCATCGGATGAATCATGATGAATTTACGAAACAAGTGACTGAAAAATTGAATGTACTGGCATCACAACATCGCAATAAAGCGGTCGTGATGGAGCATGTACTCGATGAGATTAAAGACAAACCGTTATTTTCTCAGTTGATGACTTGGAAAGTTACTGGTTTTGCATTAGCAGCCGCGATCACAGGATTTGTGGTACTTCCAAATGCATTTGATTTGGAAGAAGCTCCAAGCCCACAACAAGTGATTGTCACCCCTAAACTTTCTCCGCAAATGATGGAAGATCTAGAAATGTTATCTGTTTTTGGTGAGGATAAATCAGCTCATGGCAGCTAAAGGCTTAGCGATTGCACTCTGCACATTAGGTTTTTTACAAACCAGTTTTGCAGGCTATGAACGTTTTTGGATCTTCTCGAAAGACAATAATTCTGAACTTAATGAATCTTGGGAATCGCTTTCTGAAGATGAACAAAAAGCACTGATTAAACGCTATCAAAATTTGAAAGAAATTCCTGAAGAGCAAAGTGTTGTTCTACAACAAAGAATGGATTGGTTTACTAAACTGCCTGAACAAGAAAAAATACAAATGCGCGAAACTTGGCAACAGATGAGCTCAAGTGAACGAAATGATTTGCGTAAAAAAATGATGAACGCGACGACTGCCGAGCAGCGCAAAGAAATACGCGAAACTTATTTAAATAAATATATGCAACAAACCACGATGAAACAATAAACTTTAAAGCCTCCACAAGAGGCTTTATTTTTTAGTTAAAGATATATGCCCTCTCGTTCAGGCTGATAGAGCACTTTATCAATTTTCACTTTCATTGTTTGCCCATCAGGCTGAGGCCATTCAATTTCTTGTCCTTCCGCCAAACCTAGGATTGCTGCACCAATAGGTGCAATCACATTAACCTGCCCCCTTTCACCTTTAAAGTCATGGGGATATACCAGCACTATCTCTGTAGATTCAGTGGACGGTGCAACCGTTATCAGTACTCTAGCATTCATCGTCACTACATTGGCAGGGATATCTTTAGGCTGTACGACTTCAGCACGAGCCAACTCATTTTCTAAATGCTCCATCGTTGGAGTTACCTGCTTCTGATGTTCCAACATGGTTTCTAAACGATTTAAATCTTGCTCAGAAATAATAATATTTGGATGGCTCATTTTCTGCTCCAATTCAAATGTATAGAGACAATTGAATAATTAATAGATACATCAGTTATATCAGAACTATCCAAAAATGACAGATTTGACATTCCAACATTCAATAAAAAAGCCCCCTTGAGGGGGCTTTTCTCAAGTCGAAGATTATTTTGCGTAAACTGGGAATTTAGCGCATACAGTCTCAACTTTAGCTTTCACAGCGTTGATGACAGTTTCATCACCTTTAGAATCTAAGATATCCGCGATCCAACCTGCAAGTTCACGTACTTCTGCTTCACCGAAACCACGAGTTGTTACAGCTGGAGTACCGATACGGATACCAGAAGTTACGAATGGAGAACGTGGATCGTTTGGCACAGAGTTTTTGTTCACAGTGATGTGAGCCGCACCTAACCAAGCATCAGCATCTTTACCAGTAATGTCTTGTTTGATGAGAGACAACAAGAACAAGTGGTTTTTAGTTCCACCTGAAACAACATCATAACCGCGTTCGATTAACACTTCAGCCATTGCTTGCGCGTTTTTCACAACTTGTTGTTGATATGCTTTGTATTCAGGAGCCATTGCTTCTTTGAAGCAGATTGCTTTAGCCGCTACAGCATGAACTAAAGGACCACCTTGGTTACCTGGGAATACAGCAGATTGAAGTTTTTTCTCAATCTCTTCGTTTGCTTTCGCAAGGATTAAACCAGAACGTGGGCCACGAAGTGTTTTGTGAGTCGTCGTAGTAGTTACGTCAGCAATTTGAACTGGGCTTGGATAAACACCAGCAGCAACAAGACCAGCAACGTGAGCCATATCAACGAATAGATAAGCGCCTACTTTGTCCGCGATTTCACGGAAACGCTGCCAATCAACGATTTGGCTATAAGCAGAGAAACCTGCAACAATCATACGTGGCTTGTGTTCTACAGCTAAACGCTCTACTTCATCGTAATCGATTTCACCCGTTTCTGGATTTAAACCGTATTGGATCGCATTATATGTTTTACCAGAGAAGCTAACTTTAGCACCGTGAGTCAAATGACCACCGTGAGCTAAGCTCATACCTAAAACAGTATCGCCTGGGTTAAGAAGCGCTAGATAAACTGCAGAGTTTGCTTGAGAACCAGCATGAGGCTGAACGTTCGCGTAATCAGCACCAAAGAGTTCTTTAGCACGGTCAATTGCCAATTGTTCAATCACGTCTACATATTCACAACCGCCATAGTAGCGTTTGCCTGGGTAGCCTTCTGCATATTTGTTAGTGAGTTTTGAACCTTGAGCTTCCATTACTGCTGGAGAGCAATAGTTTTCTGAAGCGATTAACTCAATATGAGCTTCCTGACGAGCATCTTCACTCGTAATAGCTTGAGCTAATTCTGGATCAAAGTCAGCAATAGAGATATTGGCAAACATTAGCGAGGTCCTATTAATGTAGGGCTTTTAAGCCGTGCTAAGATTGGCGCGTATTGTAACATGAACTTGTTAAATTTCGAGAATGAAGTTTAAACAGTTTGCAATTAAATTTGATTAATTCTTGTGTGTTCAATCTATTACTATTAAAAACAAATATCTGAATTATGACTATTCTTTTTAAATTTATTCATTTTTGAAAATTATTTTTAACAATCTACAGTCTAAACTTGCAGCGTCAATATCATAGAAAATGAAATTTCTTTAAATGAGCACCTTATCTAAATAATTCCCATAATTCGTTCAATTCAGCATAATTTATACAATTCATTGACTTTATTACTGTGAGCTCAGATTTGAAAATGTTAAATTAATTACATCTTTATCATTTACTTGGACATTTGCATGCAAGTCATTATCTTGGATACTGAAACCCATACATTAAATGGTTTGCCCATAGAAATTGCATATGCTCCTATTCAGATTGAACAAGGCAAATTAAGTCTTGATCGCGAACAAATCTTTGACCAACTATATAGCATTGGTGACGAAAAAATTTCCTATGCTGCAATGGCGGTTCATCATATTCTTGAAAGCGATTTAGTAGATCAACCCAACTTCGGAACTTTCGAGTTACCTCAAGAAACGACGTATATTATTGGTCATAATATTGATTATGATATTCGAGCTATTCAGCAATGCGGCGTTGAAACAAGTCATATTAAAGCCATCTGTACACTCGCTCTTTCTCGACTAGTTTGGCCTCATGCAGAAGCACACAACATTTCTGCTTTAATTTATATGATTAGTAAAGGCAGTAGCAAAGCCAGAGAGATGTTAAAAGGTGCCCATCGAGCTGACGCAGATATTATTTTGACTGCAAATATCTTAATGCACATTATTCATCATTTGGGTATTCAAAACATTGAAGAACTCTATGAAGTATCTGAAGATGCACGTATTCCACGTACAATTAACTTCGGTAAACATCGTGGGACAGCCATTGTAGATCTTCCAAGTGATTATGTTTCATGGTTACTAAGACAAGAAGACTTGGATCCCTATTTGAAAAAAGCCTTAGAAAAAACTTTAATTGATACGCTTTAAGCAATATTTCAAGACTCTCACTTTGAACCTAAAGCTCAAAGTGAGAAATTAACTATTTTTTTTAATACTTTTAAACGATTAAACTAAAATTTACACCAATAATTAAAATAATATAATCACATGATAATCAAATATTTTTTATTATTTTTATTCATTCAACACTGCCCACCTCATCCGCTATTAGACTAAGGCGAAGTAGAACATCTTTGTCATAAATATATTAATACGATCATACAACAACGGTATAAATAGGTGCCTTATGTCTAAACTCAGCCAAATTCTAGAATTTGATCCTTTAGATAATCCTATGTATCTTAAAAAAGTCGGAAATTGGGTACTCACCTTCTTGCATGCCCATGACCAGGTGGAGAAAATCCAGCTCGCCATTACCAATGTTATTCCGCGTCAAGCAGATGGCTCGTTGCAGCCTCGACGTATTATCATTGAGCAAGCTGGTCAAGAACATCAATGGCAAATCAATCATATAGAATGCTTTGATAGCCTTGAAAATAAAGAAGTCCTGCTCAATGCTTCAGAACAAACGGGTGGATCGATCATTCAAGAACTGCTCAGTGAATTTCGAAAATATGATGTTGAGGTCATGTTTAAAGCATAATTCCGATATGAAAAAGCCCTCTTTACGCGGGCTTTATGTTGGAAGGCTAGTGTTAGATTTATTGTTCAACTGAACTCAACTAACTGTCATTGATCCGTCCAACTCGTCAGTAGCGTAGAATATTTACAACCTACTGTGATTTTTAATTTAATACTTTCAATATGTGTTGTGAAGTCACTTTAACACTTTTCAACAAATGTATTAAAAAAATACAATTGAACTTTTTTATTTATAGATAAGAATAGGTTTCGCGAATACAGACAAAACCTTATTAAAAAAGTCGACCCTAATGGGTCAACTTTTATTTCTAAATTTAAGCTCAGAATTAAGCCAAATAACGTGAACGATTATTTGAATGATTTACACCGAAACGTCCAGCAAAAATCGTCACAATCAATCCAATCAATAAACCAATGAATGACCATAAAGCAGCTTTTGCAGCTTTAGTCGCATTAGCTGCTTTTTCACGTGCTTGATCTTTTAATTCAGCATATTTTAATTTAGCAGATTGAATATTCGCCTCAAAATCATTAAAGAATTTATCCAGCTGTATAAGGAAATTATTGACAGCTTGATTCGCTTCTTGCGGAGTTAGAGATGAATTTTTCGCTAAAGCAGCACTGACTTCATTCTTATTAATTGAAGCAGTCACAGATTGTGCACGAGTTTTTAATTGTTCTGATAACTTTTGAATAATAGCATCACTGTTATCTGGATGAATCATCAACTCTTTTGCGGCAACCTTAATTTGCTCCTTTGCCCATTCACCCTGCGCTTTTAAGAATTCGGGTTGCAATTCCTCAATCCCAGTTTTGTGCAATGCTTCAGACATCTTTTCATCACTATTTTCGAGCTTTGGTAAAGGAACTAACTCCTCAAATGCTTGAACTCCGATCTGAGTTAAATTAATGCCACCTTGACCAATTCCTGTTACTACACTACCCGCAGCACTACTGACTGAACTAATCGCACTACCAGTAATTTTTGCCGCGCCGCTAATGGTCATTGCACCAAACCAGATACCTAACAGCAATGAAAGTGACCAGACAATAAAGCCATGGATTGCACCATCAGCTTGAGCCAATTAACCTTCAACAAATCCACCAATAGCCAACGATACTAACAATGAAATAATTGTCAAAACGCTTACTGCTATCCCTGAGCCATTTGTAATATCAGTGGTAGATTGTGGATCTAGGAGTGCAAAACCTAATGCAACACCAAGTAATGAGAATAAAATTGAAATAGCTAATACAACAATAACGCCAGTGAAAATACTCGCCCACGAAATTCGATTTTGGATCAGAACTTTTTCTTCGTACATTGTTGTACCTCTTATTTGAATTATTCATAATTTATGTGATTTATACACCAATGCCGCAATTCAAACTTAAGATAGGTCATGGGAATTTTATGTGACTTATTTATCATTTTAATGTTTATTTTGAGAATTATTATATTATAATTTGTCAATATTGGTGCATCTCACGATGCAATCGACTCAGATTAACAATTCAGATTAATCATTAAATTTTGATAAAAATTTACTAAAAATATTTTAATTGACAGACTATGTTTTGTTTGAAAAACATAAAAGAAATGGTGCGCTCAGCGCGCACCGAAATCTGCTGCTATCATATTGTTTTATATTGATAAAAACAAAAGTCCATTGAGCTTTACCGTAAAAAATACCGTATAAATATTATTTACTTTTTTCATATTGCTAATTTGAAATTTATTGACCAAATTTTGATCCAAATCAGATTTAGTGTATTGAATCACTTAGAAATCTTGTTCAAATCCTAATTCAGGATTTGAAATGATGTACTGATTATATCAATATTAAAAGCACCATAAATAGGAATGATATAACATATCATTTCTTCAATATTCTTTTTTGATGTATCATTCTTTTAGACACATTCAGGGACAAGGTAATGTTTGAAATTATTGATGATTTAAAAAATAAATTAGATCAGCATCGCCCCCTATCACCAGCTATAGTAAAAAATTTACAAGAAGATCTTATTGTACGATGGACCTATCATTCGAATGCAATTGAAGGCAATACACTTACATTGCTAGAAACAAAAGTCGTGTTAGAAGGCATAACTGTCGGTGGGAAGGCATTAAGAGAACACTTCGAGGCAATTAACCATAGAAACGCTATTTATTACGTTGAAGATATTATTCGAAAAGAAGAACCATTTTCTGAATGGCAAATTCGCAATATCCATCAACTCATTCTAAAAAACATCGATGATGACAATGCTGGACGCTATCGCCAGCAAAATGTATTGATCTCGGGTGCTACATCTACCCCGCCTGATTACACATTATTAAATGACAAGATGGCTCAGTTAGTTGATTGGTACAATTCAGAGGCACATAAGCTTCACCCCATTGAACGTGCAGCTAAAGTACATGCTGATTTTGTAGGTATCCATCCATTCATTGATGGCAATGGCCGTACATCACGTCTATTGATGAACCTCGAATTGCTTAAAGCTGGTTATCCACCTTGTGTCATCACAGTTGAAAATCGATTGGCTTATTATGAGGCTTTGGATCAATGGATGGCTTACGGAAAAACAGAAGCTTTTATTCAGTTGGTTTCTGAAGCTGTACTGGAGGGATTTAAACCTTATCAAGTTGTATTGGACATTTAATCGGCTTGATCGGTGTCTTGATCCCTAGCACTCGATGCCACCCACAATTGCATCTAAAATGTATTAGTTCAGACACAGAATTTTGAACGTCCTCTCACATTTAACAATTCACTTATTCTCTACTTCCTCACTTGTATCGCAAATTGAATAACATGGCATTTACCACAATGTAATTTTCCCTCCTGCCTTTCTTGCTCCCCGACATAAAAGTGATGGATGTGGTCCTGTCCAAAGACTTCTAGAATGCAACGAGGATCGTATAAATATTCGATATTTGAAGGACCACCGGTTTTATAGTCGATCTGTTCCTTTGAATATAGCTCACCGATAAACCATCCACCGTTGAGCAAGGATTTTCTTATGCCTTCTAAAACCTGTTTTTGTGTTTCCGTATCGAAATGACCAAATACACAGATCACATTTTGATAACATTGGGATGGCCATTGAGCTGCTGTTAAATCAACATGTTTAAGTTCAATGTTTATCCCTTGGGCTTCGGCCTTGCTGGACAGATGCTTCAAAGCAACATCAGAATAATCCCAGGCTTCCGCTGAAAAAGGGTAACCCTGCTGTCTTGCCCGCTCAGCCAGGTATAAGATATTCCGTCCTTCACCTTCAGCAATTGCCAGTGTTTTACCCTCTATTCGGATTTTGTCCGAAATTTCCTGAATGAAAAGATTTGCTGCTGTGCCATACAGATCTTGCGTCTGGGCATACAATTCATTCCAATGCTGACTCATTTCAGCCTCCATTTGCTAAACGATTCAATCAGCTGGAAAATTCTTTAAATGCCTCTAGGGCATTTGCGGCATACATCAATGAAGGTCCACCACCCATATAGACGGCAACGCCTAAAACTTCTTCCAGTTCCTGTAGGGTCATGCCCATTTTGACTAAGGTTCTGACATGAAAACTGATACAACCATCACAACGTGCCGCCACACCAATCGCCAAGGCAATTAACTCCTTGGTTTTCGGATCAATCACGCCATCACGCATAGCAGTCTGTGACAATTGGTTAAAACTTTTCATTAAATCAGGCGAATCCTGACTTAAGGTTCTTAAACTGCCCGAAATGTTCTGGGTTAATTCTTTGTATTTCATTGCTTCACCTCAAATAAAGAAATCAGCATTAATTTATATATTCAATAGCTTATTTTTCTACCGGATAGCCCTGTTCCAGCCAGGCCTGATAACCACCCTGAACCGACTTGACCTGGCTAAAACCCATATTCTGTAAGGTATCGGTTGCCAATGCTGAACGTCCACCCGTACCACAGATCAAATAAATCGGCTGATCTTTAAGATGTTCCAGTGCCTGCTGGGTATCACAATAATGACTCGCTAAGGGATGCTGGTGAATTCGCATTTCCAAAACACCACGAGGATAATTCACCGCCCGGTCTATCGCTGCTGCCTGAAATTCATCCGGTTCCCGAACATCGATCAGTATGGTTTTATGGTTTTGCATCGCCTCAAACAATTCATTTACGCTGACTTCCTGAATCCGGCTTTTTGCATTCCGGATTAATTGCTCTGCAGTTTTCATCATTTTCATTCTTCCTCGGCCATACTCAGGTAGATTAAAGCGCTTTAGTTTAAGTACTCAATCGGCTGTTTTAGCCCATGAGCGCTGAATAGATTAAATACATGGCTACCCCAACTACGGTTGTGGCAAATATTTTCTGTACCTTGTTACTGTCAATCCGATGCATCAGACTGCGTCCAATTAACATTCCGACAATACAGGCCAGGACAAAGGCCAGTGTGACCGGAACAGGATATTGAAAGCCATCCAGTACGTGTGCAGAAATACTGACCCCACCAATCAGGAAAATAATCATGAGAGAGGTCGCCACGATACTGCGCATATCGAGATCGGTGAATTTACGCAGGGCTGGAACAATGACAAAACCACCCCCAACGCCAAGCAGACCCGTTAATAAACCTGCCACTACACCAATACCAGCCAGAAAGGAGGCAGTTTTCACATTCCAGATCAGACGACCGGTGGTTTGATTGACCTTGCAGGGTGGATTGCCATGATCAGTCACTTTATTAAAAAATATCCGGTAAGCCACGATCAGCATCACCAGACTAAAAGCCAAGCTCAGCCAGACTGGAGAAACAATATCAGCCAGCTGCACCCCGTAACGTGCTGAAGGAATACTGATAAGAGCGATCCAGAGTGCAGCGCGATATCGCACTATGCGCTTGAATAAACCCTCGAACGTTCCGACCAAGGCTGACAGCGTGACTGCAAGCAATCCTATAGGCGCAGCCTGGGCCACGGTCCAACCCTGGGTTGTCATTAGTGCAGGTACAGCCAGGATGCCGCCACCAGCACCGGTTAAACCCAATAGCCCTCCGATGACCAGCCCTTCAAGTATTAATGCCCACATCGCCCTCTCCCTTATACATAAAAGTGATTAAATAAAAGTTAAACTTTTTGCTTAATCACGATGCAAGCTTATTTGAAGTAGTTAAGAGGAAGCTTGAGGTAAGAAACCCCATTTTGTTCTGGCTCAGGAAACTGTCCTGCTTTCATATTGATCTGAATCGAGGGCAGAATCAGTTTAGGCATATTGAGTCCTGAATCCCGCTGATTTCGCATCTGCGCAAATTCAGTTTTACTGACTCCCTCATGAATATGAATATTCTGTGTTTTCTGAGTCTGGATATCAGTTTCACATACATATGACTCACGTGTTTCAGGCAAATAGTCATGACATAAAAAGACTCGGGTATCTTCTGGTAACTGATACAGACTTTGTACTGAATCAAAAAGTACTTCTGCACTGCCACGCGGAAAATCACAACGTGCTGTCCCATAATCTGGCATAAACAGCGTATCCCCCACAAAAACAGCATTCCCAATGACATAGCTTAGACAGGCCGGTGTATGTCCAGGAGTAGGAATATTGTAGGCTTTCAGGGTTCCAATCTGGAACGACTCATGATCTTCAAATAAATAATCAAACAACTGCTGGGCATTCCATTGTTTGATATCCAGATGATAAATAGCACCAAAAGTTTCTTGGACAATGCCAATTTTATGGCTCATGGCAATCTTGCCACCCAACTCGGCTTTAAGATACTGTGCAGCCGTCAAGTGATCGGCATGGACATGTGTTTCCAGAATCCATTCGACAGTTAAACCTTGCTCTTTGATATAGGCAATGATTTTATCGGCATGAATGGTTGATGTGCTGGCTGATGCTGCATCAAAATCTAAAACACTGTCGATAATGGCACAGGCTGTAGTTGCAGGATCACGCACAACATAACTAAAAGTATTGGTATCTTCGTGAAAGAAATCTTTTACTACAGGTACATTTGACATATTTAAGCTCCTGCCCATTTACGGTGAATCCACACACCCACAAACATTGCTATTATGAAATACAGGATCTGATAATGACCCAAACCGATCAGAGTGAAACTAGGTGCTGGACATACACCGGCAATCCCCCATCCGATACCAAACAATAGACTGCCGGAAATCAGTTTCGGATCAATTTTCTGATTAAGAGGCAAATCAATCGGTTCATTAAAAATGGTTTTAGGCGCTGGGCTGCGTACCGCTTTTTGAAATGGAATAAATGCCACGGCAATTGCACCCATCATGACAAAAGCCAGACTGGCATCCCAATCACCAAACAGATCCAGGAAGTCGAGAACTTTTTCAGGATTCGACATGCCTGAAACCATCAATCCGACAGAAAAAAGAGCACCAAAAATAAAAGCTAGAATATTTTTCATTTTAAAATGCTCCGGTTACGTGACGAACAAGATAAACAGTAACAAAACCTGCAAACATGAAGGTGATAGTTGCGAAAATAGAGCGTTTTGATAAGCGGCTCATTCCGCAGATCCCATGACCACTAGTACAACCTGAACCCAGTCGAGTACCAAAACCAACCAGCAAACCTGCAATAATCATCATGAGTGGGCTTGCATTCAGTTCAATTTCAGGCTGTATAAACAGACCATAAATAAATGGCGTGATAATTAGCCCCGATAAAAACCAGATCGCAGGTGTTTTAAACACCGTATGTGGATTCAGTACTTGTCCGATCAATCCACTGATGCCTGCAATGCGACCATGCACATAAAGATAACCTACGACCGAAATGCCGAGCATCAAGCCGCCTAGAAAAGCAATCAGAAAGTCATGCATAGCGAGTTTACTTCTTTACAATATATTTTTTTATAATATATAATAATAAATATTAATCAAGCCCTCTGTGATATTATTCTGTAACTGATTTTCAATATATCGGATTGAAGGATACTGTAATGAATACTGTAGTTAGTCAGGCTCAAATTGATTTTTCAGAAGTAGACCGAGTGACTGACTGTTTAAAAGTCTTGTCCAATCCTGACCGTCTAAAAATTCTCTGTGTTTTAGTGGATGGTGAACTCAATGTGCAACAAATTGAGGATTGCACTGATATTCATCAACCCACCCTCTCGCAACAACTGACCGTACTGCGTAAAAGCAATATGGTGAGTACCCGTCGTGAAGGTAAACAGATTTTCTATCAGGTTGCTGATCCTAAAGTTCTTACGCTTATGCAGACCCTGTATCAACTGTACTGTCAACAATAAGTCCGCATCTCATCTTGCTTGAAAGATTTAATGAATCCAGAACGAAATCATCAATAGAATACCCGTCAGCATGGTAAATAAATTCAGCCAAACTGGATGTTGGGTCTGATAACCGTCTATAAATTCCTGTTCGGTTAATGAGCGAAGTCCACGCCGATATTGCAAAATCGAAGCAAAATTCACCAACATCCCAAACACAATCACAGCAATTCCAAGCCACTGACCATAGACAATTTTGTTGTGATATTGCTCAGGATTGACCAACTGCACCAATAAATTCGATTTTTCAATCACAAAGCCAAATGCAATGAGTGCCAAACCACTGCGGTTCCATGCCAGTGCCGTACGCTCAAGCGCAAACAAAACACGTGGATCTTGTAAGTTTGACATTCATCTTCCTTGTTTCACCTTGATGATCAACAGCTTAGCATGGCCGTTATGCCACTTTTGTGTTGGCTTTGTGATTGTCGATCACGCTTATTTCTCAAAGACTTCTTTTAAGTCCCCTGGCATGCCTTGAGCCGATTGGAAATTACCTTTGCTGTCACGCCAAGCCATCGACGGGGTCGAGAAGAAGCCATATTTGCCCATCAAACTTTGGTTAAAATCAATTTTCTCTGCAATTTCAGCAGGAATTTTTTCCGCTTGTTTCAAACGTTTTTTACCCCGATTGACATTAATATCATTAAATACCGCTTCAGGATTTTTAGACATTAACAGTGTTGCCACTTGTCCTCGACTTTCTTCACGAATAATGCCGACTTGAATATGGCGTAGTTGCACCTTGCCTGCCTCGACCCAAGGACGGGCACTTTGCCAAAACTTATAACAATATGGACAGTTCGGATCAGAGAACACATAAACAATACGTGGCGCATCCTTTTTACCGTCCTGAATCCACGTTGAGCTTTCCAGTGTTTTCCAGACATCATCCAAAATGGCTTTTTTCATATGGGTTTCAATTTGTGTACTCGACAGATTATTCCCTTTGGCATCAAACAGTTCACCCTTAATGTAATACTTGCCATCATTGGAAATAAAAACGGTATTGGAATATTGATCTTCATGCCCGACCCACCCAGTTAAACCTTCAGGTGCAGGAATTTGTTTCACAAATTCAAAGCCTTCTTTTTCTAGTTGTTTTTTAATGGCATTGGGATTGGCACTGACACTACATGCCACCGTCAACATGGTCCCGAGTAATAAACTTGCTTTGAGTAAAGTCTTCATGACGCATATCCTATGATGAATTTATGGGTTAATTTTCTTGAGATATTGTTGCAACATGGCTTGACTGAGTTCGCCTTGATGACGCTCAACCAACTGCCCTTGTGCATTAAAAAATAAGGTGGTCGGTAAACCAAAACTGTTCAGTGCTTGTGGCATTTCACCCTGCGCATCCAGCAGAACATGTTTAAAACTGAACTGATTTTTGGTTAGATAAGCACGTACGGTTTCGACCTCTTCGCCTTGATTGAGCATGACAAAATGCACCTTAGGATGCTGATCATGCGCACGTTGTAACACCGGCATTTCACGATGACACGGCGGACACCAACTTGCCCATAAATTCACAACAGTGGGCTGACCTTGAAATTGTTGTAGAGGAACAATGTTCAACTGATCTTGATTGGAAAGGTTTAGACTTGGAAAACTTAAACTCGGATAATGGGTGTCTTTATGCAGTAATTTTTGCGTGATGAATCCCGTACCCAACAGCATGACAAAGATCAGCAATAAAATTGCTTTGGCTTTTGTTGCAATGGCTGAATTTCGCCACCAAAACCATGCACCGCCTGTTACTACACCGCCAATCAAATCAAAACCTTTGTCTTGAATTTTCAGCATATCAATTGGCGATGCGAGATAAGACTCCAAGTTCAGCCCAATAAAGACCAAACGTGCGCCCACTAAGCCAATCCAGACACTGCTCCAGATCGAATCTTGGAAACGTTGTTGAATCTCGGATGACCACTGTGCCTGTTGCCCGACTTTGCGCCCAATCATGGCGGTGATGATTAAAGCCACGAATAAAAATAACAGTCTCCACGGCAACATCAAAGGCCCGAGATGCAGTGCTTCACTGGAGATCATGGCTGTACTCCTCGGTTTAATCGGCTAAGCAATTGTTCTGCGCTAAAGGTGCCTGTCAAACGCATGTTTCGCTGTTCTTGATGCTGTTCATCTAAGAAAATCATGGTCGGTGGCCCTAAAATTTGCCATTCTTTGAGCACGACATCCTGACTGGCTTCATATTCGGTTAAGTCCAGCTTGATCCGAGCAACATGTGCTAAACCTGCCTGTACATCGGCACGTGGAATCACCTCTTTTTCAATCGGCTGACAGGCCACACACCAATCGGCATACACATCAATTAATACCGCTTGTCCTTTGATTTGCTCCAATGCTTGTTCAAGCTCGGCTTGGGTACGCACCTTTTGCCATGGCACTAATGCTGTGGCTTGTGCGGTATTCAGTTGCGACCATGCTTGAGTAAAATGCCATCCACCAGAGATTGCTGTGCCTAAGCTCATGGCAATTAATAACAATTGGGTCGGCATTTGCGATACATGCGGACGAATCTTCCATAAAATATAAAGCGTGATACTGATGAACAAAAATCCCATCAGCGTCAGATACACCACGCTTGGCAATAAGGGACGTAGGAAATACACCGCCAATAACAGCATGACAAAACCAAAAGTGAATTTCAGACGATCCATCCACACGCCAGGTTTTGGCAAGTACTGCGCACCAAATACACAGGCAATCAACAACGGTAAACCCACACCCAAACCAAGGACAAACAGGTAAATTGCGCCCATCCACGGTTCAGGCAATTGCGCCACAAACAGCAATGCCCCTGCCAATGGCGCACTCATACATGGCCCGACAATCAACGCAGAGATAATCCCCATAATGAACGAACCGAACAGGGTTCCACCTTTTTGTCGTTGTTGCCATTGGTCTAAACGCTGTAATAAACCCTGCGGCAAAGACAGTTGGAATGCACCAAATAAGTTGAGTGCAAACAGCACAAACATCACCGCAAACAACCCAATAAAGACTGGACTTTGCAACCAACGCTGGAAGTTATAGCCCAGTCCTGCTACCGCCAAGCCCATTAAAGCGTAGACTAATGCCATACCTAAAACAAATACGCCTGCAACGATGCCCGCACGATAGCCACGATGACGTTGCACCAAAATGCTAGATAAAATCGGAATCAAGGGTAAGGAACACGGTAGGAACGCAAGCAATACACCCAAACCTAAAAAGATGATGAGATTCAGTGCAATATTTTCAGTTGAGAGCAGATTAAAAAAGTATTGGTCATTGTTCCAATCGGTTGCATTCGTGCGCTGTTCAACATTCGTTGTAGCATTGGGTTCTGAACTCGCCTGCATCATCAAGGCATCATCTTGCTCTGGTGCACTGGCTTCGCTAGGTTCTGTTAATGCAGTCGGTTCAGATGATGGATTGATATCTTTTGCATCATTTTCAGCGTCTGCTTGAGTGGCTTTAGATTCAACCGTGACCGTTTCGGCTTTTTTCGCTTGCGCCTCAACAGGGGCTGGCGCATTTAACAAGGGTGCAGATGTGACTGCATCTAATAATTTCTTTTGCGTTGCACCCTGCGCACTCAGGTTGCTTGCAGGCAATAAACCATCGGCATCAGTTTGAATGGTGGTGCGCTGAACCGGGTAACACAAGCCACTTTCGGCACAGCCCTGCCATTCAATTTTATAACTTTGATTCGGTTGCATCGGCACAGTCGCTTGCACCTGCCCATAATGCACAGCAGTGATGCCAAAATTTGGGTCATCTTTTTGTTGTGGGTTGGGTAGATTTAAAGACAGGTTTTTTGCGCCTTCAATGACTTTAAGTTGATCGTGGTATAGATAGTACCCATCGGCAATTTTCCATGTCAGTGTGGCTTGGTCTTGAGCCGTCGAGACCGCCTGAAACGCAAAGGCTTGATCGGGCGGTAAAAACTCAGCCGATGCATTTTGTACTGCCAATGCAGTCAGCACCCCACAAAGTCCAGATAACCAAGTTCGCATTATAGTCCTAGTTAAAATATTCAAATCTGCGCCTATGATAGGAAAGCTAAAATTAAGAGAGCATTAACAGGGTAAATCATTTATAAAATACAAGCTTCAGGATAGGAAACTGCTATGTTTGTCGTTTTGGTCGAAGATGATCCGTATATTGCCGAAAGTATTTGTGCCACCCTGGATTTTTTAAATATTTCGGTGGAGCATGTCAGCAATGCACGTGATGCAGATTATTTTATTCGTCACAGTGCGGTAGATTTGTGTTTGCTGGATTTAGGACTCCCCGATCAAGATGGTTTGGACTTACTCAGAAAATGGCGCAGTGATCACATCCATTTGCCTGTGTTGGTGCTGACCGCACGTTTACACACTCATCAATGTGTTGAAGCTTTAAATGTTGGTGCAGATGATTACTTGACTAAACCCTTTGAACTGGATGAACTGATTGCACGAGTTCATGCACTAACCCGCCGTCATCGTGGTTTTTCATCCAATCTGATTCAATTTGGTCCGCTCCAACTGAATAAAGACACCCAAGAAGTTCACTATCAAAATCAACTGATTCAACTGGCACGACGCGAATATAGCCTGCTTGAAACCCTGATGAGCCATCCCAACCAAGTGCTGAAAAATGAAGTGTTGCTGGATAAGTTATACGGCTATCAAGACAGTATCGAAAGCAATGCGCTGAATGTGCATATTTACCATTTACGCCAAAAACTCGGGGCTGAATATATTCAGACGGTACGGGGTGTTGGCTATTTGTTTAAAGTTGCTGAGTAAACATATGCAAAAACCGAACAGCTTAAAATGGCGCTTAGTCAGCAGTTTACTGGCTGTGATGATCTGTTTATGGAGTTTGGTGTTTATTTGGCTGTATATCGACTTACAAAAACGCCTGCAAGATACTTTGGATCAGCGTTTATTGGCATCGGCACAAATGGTCGCTCGCCTGATCCAACAATTACCGATGCAAAGTTTGGATGAGCGTGCCCTCAGCCAACAACTGCAACCCACCGATCAAGAACAATTGATTGCCTGTGAAGTGTCTTTGTTTAGCTCTGATGTCAGTGTTGGTCAGCATGTGGTGGCAAAAACCCGAGGTGCTCCGACGAATTTAAGCCAACAAGCCGTAGGGTTTAGCACATGGCAACAAGGTGAAACGCAGTGGCGCAGTTATGTGTTACGTCGCGGTGAGATTCAAGTGGTGGCGGCAGAGCGAATGTTCTTGCGTGAATCCTTACTGAAACAAATTTTGCAATCTGTGCTTATTCCGCTGATGTTATCTTTATTGCTGTGTATCGGCTTAATTATTTTAATTATTCGTCGTGAATTTAAATCTTTAGATGACATCTCGACTTATTTAAGTCAGCCGAATTTATCGCTCAATCATGCTACGCATTATTTAAAAAACTTAGATGCCAAAGCCATGCCCTCTGAGGTACAGCCCTTTGCGCAAAACTCGAAATTGTTGGTACACAAACTGCATCAAAGTTTGGAAAATGAAAAAGTGTTTAGTGCCTATGCTGCGCATGAATTGCGTAGTCCATTGACTGCGATTAAAACCCATGTGCAATTGGCACAGCTCATGGCACAAGCCGATGGCAGTGCAAAACTGCAACAGAATTTAGATCACGCCAATCAAAGTATTCGTCGTTATGCTGAGTTACTCGAACAATTGCTGATGCTGTCCAATACCGATCAATCGCTTGAGGATTTTGCCGAATCGGTTGCACTGCAACCTGTGGTGGAAAAAGTTCTGCACGATTTAGACACGCTTTACCCTGAAGCCAAAAACAAAGTTCAGGTCGATTGGCACAGTTTAACCGAACTGGCTTTACCTGAATTTGCGCTGTATACCGTGATCAAAAATATTCTGGAAAATGCCTTACTGCATGCGGATGCCGATCAGATTCAGCTTGCCTTACAAGGACAGACTTTGGTGATCTGCGACAATGGAAGCAAACTGCTAGCAGAAGATATTCAATATTTAGGACAACGTTTTTGGCGTAAATCAGCACAAGAAAAAGGTCATGGGCTGGGCTTATCTTTGGTGAAAATGATCCTGAGTAAATATGGTTATGCACTTATATTCGAACATCATCAGCCTACAGGATTAAAAGTGATCCTCTCTACCTCAACTCAAACTAAGAATAGATAAACTATTGATTTTCTCTGCTATAACTACAGAGATGGTGGGGGGTTAACTGATAGAAAATCCACAATGAAATCTGTTTAAAAAATTGATTCTTTGTTATTCAAACGATGTGGAAATAACAGTTCCTGATTATGAGTAAGCCTCAAAGCCTTTAGCTCAGCAATCATCATGTCCATCAACGGTACACGATGCGGAAGACGGTTCTTCATCCGCTCTTCAGGGATATCCCACTTACGTTCTTCCAGATCAAATTCTTCCCAGCGTGCTTGTAGCAACTTACTAACCCGAACGCCTGTCAGCATGATCAGAATAATGGCATGATGTGTTTGAGCATCACTTGAGTATGCTCTTACCTTTCTTAAAAATTCAGGCATTTCAGAGGCTGTAAGCGAAGCCAGGTTTTTGACTCTTTTGTTCTTGAGGGCATAGACCAGATCACCTGCTGGATTATCATAACGATAGCCATGCGCAATGGCATATTTCATGGCCACGCCGCAACGATATAAGGTACGTTTTGCAATTTCAAGCGAGCCTCTAGCTTCAATCTTCTTAATAATCTGCAGAATCTCAGGTGCCTGAATTTGATTAATACACTTATTAGCAAGAGCAATATAAAGCTCATCCAAGGAAGCTCGAACATTACTAATATGTTTGGATGACCAGGTTTCTTTTTGATTATTGAACCAATCCTCTGCGACTTCCTTAAAATAAGGCTGCTCCTGCTCGACCTCAGTTGTATTTTTGAGTTTATATCTCAGATCAAGCGCGATCTCCCTTGCACGCTTTAAACTTAGCTCAGGATAGATACCTAATGCTTTGGACTTCCTTTGTCCATTTTCCGTGTATCTGATAGACCAATATTTTTTTGCCATTCGGATTGATTCGTAAAGACAGACCATTAATATCAGAAAGGCGGTACTGTTTTTCCTGCGGTAGTGCTTTTGTACACAGCACATCGGTAAGCGACATATCTTTGTCCCACATAATTAAACTTATTTAGTGGGTCAAATTGTCTCAACATTTACCCACAAAGAGCAAATATGGGGTCAAATAGCTTAGGACAGGGTCGGACAATACAGCCAATAAAAAAGCCTTTAAACATTGAGTTTAAAGGCTTTTTTAGATTCCGACGGATTACTTCGGAAAGAATTTTGGTGGGGTGGTGGCAGTTTAACTCAACATATACTAGTCTGATATTTCTATATTGAATACTTCTTGTTTTACCCAATTTAACCCATAAGGCTAACTACCTGTGTTGCCAAAGGTAGTTAGCTAAAAGATCTTATTTTTATTTTAAATTACCGCCAACACCTTTAAACTTCTCAACTAGAATCGAAATTTTCTGGAAAACATTTTGTTTTTTAGTTAAATATTGTGGGTTTAATGGACTCATTTTAGGCAAAATGGCATTAAGTTCAGTACCATTTTCACTTGCAAATTCCCTCTTCAATGAAGCCATGATGTATCGCTTAGTGGCATCCTCATTCAAGTTTTCATCCTGAATCAGTTCCTGAACCTCACGCTGTTGTTCTATTTGAGCGAAAGTGTAAAAAGAATCCATAACACTAGCTTTATCTTCAATCTTATCTAAATCAGTATGATTAATAAAATCAACGATCAAACCTTCTTTAGGTCGGCTCTCCAAGCTTGAACGAATCACACGTCGCATATCATCAACCAAAGCAACTTTATCCCTGATCTTTTTATTACTTTCAAAGATAAGTTCTAAAATATAGTCTAGATTGATTTCTTGTGATTTTAATAGATCAACTTCAAAAACCACATCGTTCCAGTCAATCGTAGACTCTTCTTTTTGCTCCGCTAATCTCTCCCTACGCAACCAATCACGTATATCATTATAACTAGAGCGATAGTCCTGGATTTTGCGTTCAGCTGGCATATCAATCGCTGTGAGCTGTGCTAACTCGTCATCACTTAAATAATGCTTATTTTTAAATTCTTCGACGGCACTAGCATCATTCAAATCAACAGTTTGTAATTCTTTTAGACTCGCATATTCATCATAGTTTTGCAGTACGTTTTCTACTCGCAAGTATTCACCAAATAATTTAGCGAACGCCTTTTTATCTGACTCTTTAAAAATTTCATCGGGGTTAGGGAAACGTTGTTCCAACTCTTTGACTACTTCTATAAAGCCTCTTCTTGCTTCTCCAGTTAATACATCGGTGAAGCCTTCCATATATTCTTCATAGCTTTTCTCTAAAACAATATTCTGCGTATTTGGATCACCAAATAATCGTATAGCATCAATCGTTGGCTGTTCTAAATCACGGAAAGTTACAATATTGCCAAATGTTTTAGTCGCATCAAAAATACGGTTAGTTCGTGAGTATGCTTGTATAAGACCATGATAACGTAAATTTTTATCAACAAATAAAGTGTTTAAAGTTGGTGCATCAAAACCTGTTAAGAACATACCAACGACAATCAGCAAATCAATTTCTCGAGCTTTGACTTGTTTTGCTAAATCACGATAATAATTTTGGAAGCTCTTAGTTTCAACACTAAAGTTCGTTTTAAATATTGAGTTATAATCTGCAATTGCTGAACTTAAAAACTCTTTAGCACTACTATTCATAGCTGATACATCAAAACTTTCATCTTGAATATCCCCCACGGCATCCTGTTCTTCATTGGCTGAAAATGAAAAAATTGTCGCTATCTTTAAAGGCTTATCACTATTTTTTTGTAACTCTTTTAAGCATTCATAATACAACTTAGCAGCATCTACGCTACTCACTGCAAACATGGCATTAAAGCCTTTACTGGCTATTTGTAAACGATGCGTTTTCTGACGGAAATTAGTCAGGATGTAGTGACTAATTTCACGTATGCGATCTGGATGCAATAAAGCTTGTTTATTTTCATAAGCACTTAGTTTTTTGACATCTTGTTCTTTTTCTATATTTTTAAATTGTGGACGTACATCATTATAATCCACTTTAAATTTGAGGACTTTTTCATCACGAATTGCATCAGTGATGACATAAGCATGCAAAGCTCCTCTATTCTTGTCCTTGTCGTATGTACCAAATACACTAGCAGTGGTTTCATTACCTAATGTATTTTCTGGAAAAATCGGAGTGCCAGTAAAACCAAATTGGTAAAATTTTTTAAATTTTTTCTTTAAATTTTTCTGTGCTTCACCAAACTGACTACGATGACATTCATCAAATATAAACATGACTTGCTTATTGTATATCGGCAAATCATTTTCAGTTTTCATCAAGATATTTAGCTTTTGGATGGTTGTTACGATAATTTTATTATCATCTTTATCCAAGTTTCGCTTTAATCCAGCCGTACTTTCAGACCCGTTTACACTATCAGGAGAAAAACGTTGGTACTCCTTCATAGTTTGATAATCAAGGTCTTTACGATCGACTACAAAAAAAACCTTATCAATAAAATCAAGTTCTGTTGCTAAACGAGCCGCTTTAAAACTCGTTAAGGTTTTACCTGAACCAGTGGTATGCCAAATAAATCCACCGCTTGAGGCTTGACTCCAACTCTTAGCTTCAAATGAGCTTTTAACTTTCCACAAAATACGTTCTGTTGCCGCAATTTGATAAGGACGCATGACCAGCAAAGTATCACTTACATCAAATACGGAGTAATTCAACAACACATTGAGTAAGGTATTTTTTTGGAAAAACGTTGCAGTAAAGTCTTTTAGGTCTTTAATGAGACTGTTATCTGACTTCGCCCAGTTCATCGTAAAATCAAAACTGTTCTTATTACGTGCTGTGGTATTCGCAAAATACCGAGTATCTGTCCCATTGGAAATAACGAATAGCTGTAAGTATTTATACAGTGAGTTTTCACTATTGAAACTCTCTTTGCTGTAACGATGCACTTGATTAAATGCTTCACGGATCGCCATGCCACGCTTTTTCAATTCAACTTGTACCAATGGCAAACCATTAACCAAAATGGTGACATCATAACGGTTGGCATGATTACCTTTTTGCTCAAACTGTTTAATGACTTGAACTTTATTACGAGCAATGTTTTTTTTATCAAGTAAATAGATGTTTTGAATACGACCATCATCAAAAACAAAATCATGAATATAGTCATCATGAATTTTTCTAGTTTTATCTACGATACTATCGCTTGGTTTATCCAAATATGTTTCAACAAAACGCGACCATTCACTCTCTAAAAATTGCACATTATTGAGTAACTGTAACTGCTCTCGTACATTATTCAACATAGCTTTGGCGTTTTTTATATTAGATAAAAAATCATAGCCCTGATTAGTCAAATCTTGAATGAGTTCACGTTCTAAATCACTTTCGCTTTGATAGCTGTCTGCAACCTGCCAATCTTGGCTGTATTTATCTAAAATAATAAAGTTGTTTGATTCAGCGATAGGACTGTATTCAGTCATGTGTTTTTTCCTGCCTAAATCGATAGTGCTCGACAATATGTTTAATCAGCTCTTCCAAAATTTTCTTTTCTTCAGGCTTCAATGGAGCTACTTCTTCAGCTGCATGTTTTGAATGACTTGAAAAGTTCACAATTCGTTTTGCATATGGATTGGGTAAGCCATCACTCGTTTCAGGTAAAAGATGCTCCCACCTTTTATACCCAAGAAATGTTGCTGTCTTTTCTAGAATATTTCTTAGTAAATTAAAGTGATATTTTTCAACTTGTCCACTTTTTACGACCTCCTCAAGCTGTGAGATTAGGTGCAAGTGATATGAAAACGGAGAGTCATTTAGTTGCTCTGCCAATTGAAAACTGCCATCTCCGTTTCTTTCCAATCGAAATTTGCTAAACCATTTTGATTTCCATGTATATTGCTCAGTTTTATCATCACTACCAAATTCATTACAAAGTACATTGAAGAATAGAGGGTTATGAGTTGTAATAATGAACTTGACATCGGATTTATTTAATTTAATCAGTTGCGCTAAGTCCACCGCCAACTGGATCAAATGATTATCGTCCAGAGAGCTAACAGGATCATCAATGAATACATACTCAAGGTTATCAAATGGAGTTGGTTCAGGGTAGTCAGGCTGAATATCGTTTAGTGTGAAAATCGCCTGTTCAAGCATCGTGTAAAATACACTCCAAATAAAGTTACTTTCCTCACCTTTGGAAATTTTCAAATTTCCAGTATGTCCATCATCGCCACTCTCTAGCGAAAAAGTCACCTGCGTAAATGCTTTTATTGTTTTCTTTTTACCATCTTTGAGTTCAATTTCGTATTCTTCATTGAATCTGGGCGTAAGTTTGTCGTTAGTATAACGCTGAAAATTTGTAGCGATGTTCTGATCCTGACCTTGCTCTTCCAATACCCATCGAGTGAATGAATTAGGGTGGATTAACAATTTGGGTTTTGGTTCAGTACCATATGCCAAATCATTATCCCAATAGAACAAATCTTCTGTAAATGCACTGTAATAAAGAACTTTCTTACTTGCTAAGCCCGAGTGCTGTGCTTCTTCATCTTTAATAGTTGGTGGGAGCAGCTCTTTGAATTCTCGCGAAAGGCGTGTTTTTCCTGTACCGTTAAAAGCGTATATCAGCTGTACCTTCGGAACAGGCTTAGTTTCTTGTACCACCTTTGTTTTTTCAGAGATAGTTTTCTGAACCGTCTTAGGTGTACTCAGCTGCTGTGCGATTTGTTGTAGTGTCTTTACCATTTACACTTCTCCCACCTCAGGCTTCTGAAAACTAAATAACAAATCACGATAATATTCATACTGCTGTTGACGCAGTTCTATTTCACGAGGTAAACCTTCAGTAATAGAATTTGTTAATGCATCAAACTTATCAAGAATTGAAACAATACGAGTTTGTTCATCAAGGGAAGGAAATGGTAATTTTAAATTTTCAAATGTAGCTAAATTAATATTACTTTGTGCGCTACTTTTCTCCTTACCTTTCTTTTCAAAACTACTTTTAAGTGACGATAGAAGGTACTCAACATAGCTTGAGCTAGTTTTCTTAGGATTTGCAACAAACCCGATAATGCTATCTGGAAAACATGCATCAAAGCCTAATATGGAAGTTTCAGCGATATTAGCAGCAATTGTTATACATAAAGTTCCTTTTGGCCAAAGTTTGCTCTGCTTCAGTCCAAAATCACTATAAGTTTGAGTGTAATCAACAATAATATGTGATGCATTTCTAATATCACCAGTTTGAATAAATGGTATATCTCCGCCATACAATTTAGGATCATTTCTTGGACGATGTTTAGATTTCCCACGTCCAAATTCAAGAGCTACTTCTTCTAAAGTCAACCATTCCACATCATCCTTTTTAAAACTCAACAACTGATCACGATAATAGTTGTATTGTTTTTTTCTCATGCTAAGCTCGGCGGTCAGCTCGGCGGTCAGCTCGGCGGTCATGGCACTAAATGCGTCTAAAATTCTTACAATTTCTGATTGAATTTTTAGAGATTTTTCGGGGCTTTCTGGGCATGGGATGGGTACCAAAAACTTGTCAGTATCAGGTATCGCTATTTGTGGCATTTGCATCTTGCTACCAATATTCTGAAAATAAGCTTCGTTTAATTTCAGAAAGTGATAAATGTATTTTACGCTAATCTCATCTTTATTCGAATGGTACGACCACATTTCATTTTTATGTGAAAATGGTTGCTCATAATACTCAAATTCAATATTCCCTCTTGATTTAACAATAATTGATGGCTCAGTATTTATATCTTTAGCAGGGATATCATCATAATTAATAAATGCAATAGTCCTCCCACCTGCAAAAATTTTTATTGGTGCATCTTGTTTATTAAGCTCTTTCATTTGTCCAGCTGTGATTTTAGTTCCCTTAGTCCGCACTAGAACATCACCTAAAGGCTTCCACTCTACGCCAGCACCGCCCAATAGCTTTTCTAAAAAATTCATGCCTTACCCTTAATCTCTTCCACAATTGCATCAATATCCTTACGAAACTGATCAATTTTAGCTACAGTGGTTTTAAGGTCTGCATTAAGTCGCACAATATCGATAATTTCTCGAGTATTTTTGGCTTCAACATAACTACTAACTGATAAGTTATAGTCATTTTCTTTGATCTTCTCAAAAGGAACAGACTGGGCAAAATGATCTACATTATTTTTACGATCAAATACCTGCATGATTTGTTCAATATGCTTTTCGGTCAATATATTGTTATTGGTTTCTTTTTTAAATAAACCACTCGCATCTATAAACTGAGTAGACATATCAGTTTTATGCTTAGACAACACCAAAATATTTACAGCGATGGTCGTTCCATAAAACAGGTTCGGTGCAAGTGAAATTACTGTTTCAACATAGTTATTATCGACCAAATATTGACGAATTTTCTGCTCAGCACCACCACGGTAAAAAATACCGGGGAAACAAACAATTGCTGCACGTCCTTTGGCAGATAGATAACTTAATGCATGTAACACAAATGCAAAGTCAGCTTTAGACTTTGGTGCAAGCACACCAGCTGCTGCAAAACGATCATCATTAATGAGGGTTGGATCATCTGAACCAATCCATTTCACTGAATATGGTGGATTCGATACAATTGCATCAAATGGCTTGTCATCAATAAAATGTGGATGATGTAGCGTATCACCAAGTTGAATATTAAATTTATCGTAATTAATATTGTGCAAAAACATATTCATACGCGCTAAGTTATATGTCGTATGATTGATCTCTTGTCCAAAAAATCCATCTTCAATAATGTGCGCATCAAAATGCTTCTTGGCTTGCAGAAGCAAAGAACCTGAACCACATGCAGGGTCATAAATTTTATTAACATGTGTTTGATTATGCATTGCCAACTGTGCAATTAGTTTTGAAACATGTTGAGGGGTAAAGAACTCACCACCTGATTTACCTGCATTTGCAGCATAATTAGAGATCAAAAATTCATAAGCATCACCAAACAAATCAATTTGGCTATCTTGGAAATCATCACCAAAATCTAACTCTGCTACACCTTTCAGGACAGCAGCTAATCGTTTGTTTTTCTCAGGAACAGAATTACCCAAACGATTACTAGTAGTATCGAAATCAGCAAATAAACCTTTAATATCTTTCTCAGATGGATAACCATTCGCAGAACTTTCAATTGCTGAAAAAATTTTGGCCAAGTCAGTATTCAAGCTTTCATTATTATTGGCGCTCTTTACGACATTGCTAAAGAGTTGACTAGGTAAAATAAAATAGCCTTTAGTCTTTATTGCATCATCTTTAATTTCAAGGGTAATAACACTATCAGGCATTTCATGATATCTAATCTCTTTATCCCCCCCCGAAATATAATGAGCAAAGTTTTCAGAAATAAAACGATAGAATAACGCACCTAGAACATATTGCTTAAAGTCCCAACCATCCACTGCCCCACGAACTTTGTTGGCAATTTGCCAAATTTGGCGCTGAAGAGCTGCTCGTTGTTGGGTACTAGTCATTAATGCTTCCTTTAAAAATCAAAATTTTAAAACACAAAACCCATTAAATAATGGATTGTATTTAATGGGTTGAACATTATAGCGAAATATCTTTGATAATAGTAATTAGTCGGAGCCAGACTGTTTTGCTCAATCAACCTGTTTTCAACCTTTCCACATTAAATAGTTGCTCTCTTTACCCTGAATATAAGCCCACTCAGCCACGTTATGTGACCGCTCTTGGGCTGTCAGAAACATCAGGACTGAAATCCGCTCCACAATGATCAAATTCCGTTCTTCATTTCGTTCTTTACACTTATGCAAAAAACTCATCTGATGCAAATAAATTAATTTTTTTAGAATTACAGCTTGAATCTACCAATACAAAGTTATGCCCTTTTCCGATGAGTACATCGATCAAGAGATAACATGCTTAATAGCATATTTACTTAGCTAATCGACCATGCTCACAATGTAATAATGAGGCACATGCCCATACACCTCCATATACATCATGCTCATCAATCTCATAAAAGCTCTGCAACCCCACCTTAATACCCGTCAGTAAGGTTGCTCTTTCCACAAGCTCTACTGAGTAATCGATTGCATCGACTTTATAGGCTTTAATTTTAAAAGCTAAAGTATCACGCCCAGATTCACAACCAACATCAAGTATGTAACCACACTCAGACAACTCAGCTAAAAAAGGCTGGTACAAGCTTTCCATATCTACGCTTAATGTTGCTTATGTAAATTCATCCGCATATTGGTTGTAATAATCTATTGTTTTCATATTTAGGGCCTAGGCTAAAGAATGACCTCAGTCTACTAAAAAACAAAAAAATAAGGGAGCTTTGCCCCCTTTCTATTCACGGCTCGCCAACTTATTCTCAATCCATTGATGGATCTCATAAGCTGACCAACCGATACGGTTTTGGGTAATTTTGACTTTCTTTGGAAAAGTCGGATCGTAGTAGGGTGAATTCTCATCCATCATTTCATAGATGGTGGAACGTCCAACGCCAACTAGCTCTACGACCTGCTTGATACTAATCAGTTGGTTCATTTGGAATGTTTGTCCTACAAATGTACTCATGGTGTTTACTCCGATCTCATGATGTCGAGCAACTCGCTCATGAGATACGGCAATCCCGTAAGGATTTACCCTGTCCGATTCAATTCAACGCAGTCACGGAACCTTTTAAACTCTGTTGAATATCAAAAGACTCATTTTGAACAACGGACTGCTGTTGCTCTTCTCTTTGATGAAACTCCTCTACTACATCCAATCCTTCCTCTATATCCATTTCAAACTTCGCATTAGCAAAGCCCTGTCGTGCCATCTGATCGAGTGCCTCTTGATTAAATCCCGACTGCTTAGTTTGCTTATCAATCTCACGTGCTGTGTGAATCGCAGACTGTAAATCAACACCCTCTCTTAATGTTAAATCCACGTAATACACAGGCTGACGATAACTTTGTGTTGTACTCTTACCTCGTAACGTCAGTTGCAGTGGCAAGCATGAAAGCAAGCCGTTCGATGCTGCATGGTAGTAGCTCAAGCGAGCTGCCAAAGTCCGAATGCTGTTAAAGCCTGTGGTTCTAAAGATGAAGGTGCCAAATTCATCCGACTCATCTAAGTTCACATGCAAACGCCCATAGGGCTTACAGTGCCCACCTTGAGCCAATGGACATAAATCAGGAGATGGACATGGATGCTGTTCCACACCTTGATTGGTCAACCTCTGACAAGTCTGCCCATCACCCACACAAACAGGTCGTCTAGTCTGACGGTCAAACAAGGTGTACTCTGCACGTAAGTTCAGATCAGGATCATTAAAGATCATACGGACTGGGATAGAGCGAAGCTTTTGATTTGGTACATTGGCTCGTAGCTGCTCATCTAGTGGATGCTTTATCCATCCGTCTTTATTTTGGATTTGAGAGGTAATAGTGAACTGGTCATCTTTCTCAGGTAGTCGTTTGCCATTCTTTTCCACGACTCTCCCAATACTGATACGCCCAAGTGTAGGCGGTGTAATTACTAGACCTTTAATCATTTTAATACTCCAATTAAATCTTTAAGGCGTTGGGTTCTTATATGTAAGTTTCAACGACTGCTAGAAAGTAGACATAATTACTAAAAAGCGAGTGTTGACTGCAAAAATCGCGACCGATTTGCTCTCTACACATGTTGTAGAGAGCGGGGAGCGATTTTTGTGCATTTTTAATGAGATGAATAAGGTAGGCTTAATCGATATAGATGTTGAAGCGACGACTGCCAAACTTTTGCAGTGGATATTGTTGAATCAAATCAGGCTGATGTTTCAGCAATGCTTTTAAATCTAAACTTGTGGAATCTTTGGCTTTCTTCCAGACCACAGAGCCACGTTTAAAGGTTGCACGCTCTGCTTCCTTCATCAGCATCTGAATTTGATGTTTCAGTTCATCAAAGATGTTTTGATGTTTTTCAAGGCATTGCTTTTCTTTGAGCAGACTTTCAAAGATTTGATTCGCCTCTTCATTCTGAGATAAATCTTCAACGCTTAAAGGGATATGTTGTGGATAAAGCTGTAATAATGCCTTGGCTGCCGACGCACTTGCATCCACTGAAGGTGGCGTGTCCTTTTCCACACATTCCCAGAAGTAACGTTCCGCGTTGATGATGTGCTGAATCACAGACTCAGAACGTGTCACTTTAAAGATTTTAGTTTCATGCCCACAGAGCAACACGCAAACATGGGCTGCCTGTTTTCCTGTCACAGCCAATTGGTGCTGCACCTGACAAAGCACATAGAGTGGTACACCATCACGCCACAGCTTTGCCCCATGTTCCCCTGCTGTTTTACATTCAAGGATTTGGATTTCATCACTTCCGACAACGGAGTAATCCAAGTTTGCCTGCATAAAGTGCTTATCAGGATCAGGGTGCTGTAAAACTGCATTGACTCGACGTACCTTATTGTTGGTGTGCATGCTGTAATACTCAGCCACCAATGGTTCAAGCTGTTTGCCCCAGTACAGTGGTGCAACACCTGAGCTTTCATCTTCAATGGACTGAGTTTGACGACCTGTTTTAATCAGCCACAGTTCTAGCATCGACATATAAGGATTTAAGCCACAGGCTGTCGCTGCATCACTACTGCCAATCCCTTGCTTACGGACTTCAAGCCAATCTTGATACGCCATATCTTTGGTATTGACCAAGCGTTTTGCAGTGTTAGCTCGCTTGGTTGTGGTTAATGGTTTTAATGCTGTTTGAACACCTACCTGTACAGGCTGATTTGAAATCGGTGCGATTTGGTTCATAGTTCTATCCTTATAAATTTCAGTTTTTGTAAAAAAGAAACGCATAAAAAAGCCATACCTGACACGAGGTCAGGTATGGCGATATGTATGCTGATTCAGATTGTTGATTGTGAGTTGAAAGTAGGGAAAGTTAAGTGTGTGCTGTACTCAGCGATTGTTGAGACTTGCGGGGTTACGATTACATGAGCTTAGGCTATCAAGCACAGAGCTTGTTCTAGTCCACGTTGTTTAAGACCTGCGCCTGCGCCAAACCATGCAGAATTCAAACGATGATCGTTACTCATGGCACGACGTTCATGATCAACAAATTCTGTCATTGAACACAACAAACCATAAGCCGTCCCTTTAGCAGAAGATAGCTCAGCACCTCGACCTTGACCATTGAACATCTCCAAAGCTTTCGCCATAGCTTTACCATTTGGTTCAGCTTTGTTTTGCGCTTCGGCATTTTGAGCCACCTGACGATAGAACTGAATGATGTTCTCTTCAGGATCAGCAATTGACATAGTGCTATTGTTGAACACAGCATCAAAATAAGCCTTCGCTTCTTGCTGACTAACCTTACGTTGTGTGAGTTGTTTCATTTCATACATGTGCTCATCCCATGCACGCACTGAAATACCCAATTGCTGTTTGACCTTCTCAGCATCAAACTTAGTACTGTGCGGGACTTTAATCACACCAGCACTGGCTGATGCTCCTTTAAGGGCAATTGCCAAAGTGTTATTACACACGACTCGAATACTGGTGAATTGTGCTGTAGTTGCTAGCGTACCATCACATGCAGAGGCAAGGAGCACATAGCCATTACTAACATCCTTTCCTTTCAACGCTGTGCTTTGACCAGTACGTGCTAAAGCCCAGAACTTCTTACCACCTTTCAGCACGCCTGCTGTTTCTAACTCAAAGCCAGATTGTTCAGTCAGATCACGGTAGAACTCCAGAATTTCTTTAGGTTGTACTTCCTGATAACGCTGACTGACCACAGATAACGGTGCATGAGTATCTGAGCGATACAGCACACGTTGTTCTTCAAAGGGCATGATGATGCTTTGACCACGTTCATTCTGAGCCATGTAACTGACATTGGATGATTCGATGCGCCACTCCATGCCTGCTTGTTGAGCCCAAACCTCGAGTGGCTGATTTGGACTGAGTTGATTTCCTAAGCCATGCCAAGGGGTTTCGCCCACATAGGCCATTTGTTCTAATTGATGTGCCATGATTTTAACCTCTATATTTGTGCAATCTTCAGCTGCATAAAAAAAGGCCTGCTGGGGAAGCAGACCAAATTTGGACATGTAGATATTCAATCACTGTGAAATCTACAAAAGATTCATTTAGATGTTATATATCTCTATTTTTTTATAATTGATGGATACATTTGTTTAAAATTCAGCTTAAAGTTTAGCTCGGTCAAATTGACCTAAACCCTTTCAACGATTATGATTCTAGCGCTGGCCTACATTGCCAGTCGGTTTTGACAGACCGTAGATCCAGGCAAGAAATAACCCTTGTTATTTTTTGGGAATCCTCTCGTCTCCCTTTTTTCTTAATGGTAGGACGGAAGGGGGACACCTACGGGTGTGCTGGTTCCTTGGATCCCAGTCTGTCAACCCTCTTTCGTTCTGCCACCATAATCAATTGACAGTGATTCGGTAGAACTTCTTAATTCCAAGGAGTCAACCATGACCAATTTTTCTTATTTATATCCCTCGCCTTCATTGCAACGAATGAATACCCAACGCTTTTGTATGGGTGTCTATTCACGCAAATCAAAATAATTACATTCACCCACATTTTTTGGTGATTACTTTTTAACTTAGCCTTCTTTTCAGTAAGGTATGAGTGTTTTGTCATGAAAAAATTTTGCTTTTTACTGCTCATCTTCGTTGGGATAAGTGCATGTCATTCAGATTCATCTTTACCTGTATCTGTACGTCTTGACCTCATGCCGAATCAATTCCATATCCCCAACAACCCCTATACCCCTGCTTATTTCAATTCCGTGATTATTCAAGCAACTACAGATCAAGTCACTGTAGAAAACATTGTCATTAATCGTGGGCAATGTCCTTTATCTTCGTGGAGAAAACGCATGTCCACACTGAAGTTTGGGCAAAGCTTTCAAAGTGTGATCGATTGCAACATTGAGCAAGTCAGAGAAGTCACCGTTAAGACTAATCAAGGTGAATTTACTTTTAATTTTTAACACGCTTTTACATCAATATTTATAAATAATGAGGACACAATAATGAAAGGTAAGATTTTAGATTTTTCAGTACAAGATCAAACAGGTCTAATTCTTGGCGACAATCAACAACGCTATACATTCGATATTCATGAATGGAAGGATTCTCTTGCTCCAGTACGTGGACTATCGGTAGATTTTGAAATCAACTCAGAACATCAAGCAACTGCCATTTATCTGGATCTCCATCAGCAACAACCGAGCCATGCATCTCACCCCCTTGCATCCAACTCAAATAATACGCTTCAACAACATGAATCTAGTCAATCAAACCCATCGTTGTTGGCTAAATTTGAACAGTCTGAACATCATTATCGTCAAGCCATCATCACCTGCTTTAAAAAGTTTGCTGATTTCAAAGGCCGTGCACGTCGTCGTGAGTTTTGGTATTTCGAACTCTTTTGTGTATTGCTCAGTCTTTTGCTTAGTCTGTTTAGCGATAGCTTAGCCACTTTGGCAATGCTCATTACTTTCATTCCAAACCTTGCTGTCAGTGTAAGACGTTTGCATGACATCGGTCGTTCAGGCTGGTGGATGCTCTTGGTCTTTATTCCCATCATTGGCATCTTGTGGCTTTTGTTTTGGGCGACTCAAGAAGGCACTACAGATTCAAATCAATATGGTGAATCACCTAAAAACTAAAACACGATTCTTTATATTACTAATTCAAGGATTTCAGCATGAAAAAAAGAATTCTATTCCCTAGTTTGATCGTCTGTTTGGCATTATTCGGTTGCCAACAAAAAGATACAACGAATGATCAAGTAGACACACAGGCACAACAAAATAGTGAGCCTACACCACCATCGGGAATCAAACATTCTAAATTAGGAATAATGGCAATCGAAAGCTATGCTCAAGCTGAGCTACAAACATTGCTTGATTCTGAATTTGCCAATACTTATACCGCTTTACCTCTTCTCAATGTGCAATATCTTCGTCGAGATGATCAAGGTCTTTATCTCTATTCAAGCAGTTTAAGATTTAAAGAAAATAGTTCAGGGCAAATTCTGGGCTGTGATCAATCTGAAATATCGTGGAATATTGACACCAATGACATTGGTATCGGACTTCAAGGTAGTTGCTTTAATGCTGTAGATGATCAGACTGAATATTCAGGAGATCATTCATCACAAACTATTCCCAAAGAATCACCTATTAAAATTAGCCTTGAGCCCAATCCTGCTCATAACTTTATGTCGATTCTCAAAATTCAATCTGTGGTGGATGAAGTAACGGTACAAGACGTTCATTTAAATCGTGGAAACTGTCCGCTTTACGCAAAAATGAATAGTCCTCGCAAAGTCACTTTTGGCAACTGGATTTCAGTGGATGCCAATTGCAATAAAAATAAAATTATTGAAGTGACCATTTCAACAGATCAAGGTGACTGGATCTTTAAGCCTTAAAAAAACCAAAGTCACGTTAGCAACATGGGAGTGGTATTGCTCCCATGTTTTTTAGTTTAGTAAAACTTTTGTCCACAATCTTGGCAATGAAAATAAGACTGTGTCACTGCTGTAGATTGACTCCCCAATACATTATCTAACAACCCACCAACAACAATGCCTGCAATACCTCCGACTAATGGTGAGATCGGTAAGCTTTTGGAGAGGGTCGCTCCGATTGTGGCAAATGATGCATTGGATGAGAAAATATTTTGCGAAGGATAATTTGAAGGTTGTGGCATGGCACGGACAACATGCTCTGAATGGCAGTATGGACAGTTAATTTGCATTAGATATACCTCTATAAAAGAAAAAAGGCTTATCACTGGATAAGCCTTGAAAGAGAAGATGTTTCTCATCTAGATGATATATATTCAAAATTATTTCTAAATGATGTACGTTCTCGATATCTACGATCACTACGACGATATTTACTCATACCAAAGGTACGCATTCTCAAGGGTTTAACCCGTAAATACTGTTTGTCCTTTTCAGGATTTACCAAGTAGGAACATACATGCTTCGCATTCTCAACCGATCTTAGATCATTTCGGTAAATCATCCCAATGCCTAGCTTCCCCGACTTTCTGAACTGCTCTTTATGCTCCGTACTATTGCAATTAAAGCCATAGCCATCCTGTTTCGTTATCTGCTTCCAGCGCTCAATGACTTCATTTGCATAGTAATAATCTTGCTTTTTCACTGCACCGTTATAAATCATCAAGAGATGGCAATGGTAGCCCTTTTCCTCTCCTTGCTCTAATGCCCATGCATAACCCTCTAGATCACTAAAACACCTATCCCCATCCTGAATATATCCTATTAATTTTTGTACATCATCCCTAAATAGGCGAATATCAATGTCAGCATGTTTTTCTTTTATATAGGCTAAATCAACCCTAACAAACAAGAGCTTGCTATAATGTTGAGTTAAATTATCAATATGCTTAAGTAACTGTTCACGATTACGTTCTTCAGCCTGATAGAAGTTTTTTCTCTCAACCTCACGCTGTCTTACGAATGTAGTAAAAAATGCCTGAACATCTTCAAACTTCATCTGATAAAGTTGTTCATAGTCAACTTTTCCATTAATGGTGTTTTGCTTCTTTAGCTGAAGAATGGCTTGGATATAGGCGGAATACCAAAGGTTATCATCATATTCAAAATCTATTTCGTTTATAAGAAATTCGAGTTCTTGCTTAAAACCTTCCCAGCCTATGTTGCCAGAGTGATAAATGGTTTTCTCAACAAAATCTTCTATGTCAATGAATAGCTTTGAATGATTACAAGTTGAAAAGTTTGCCATGGTAAAATCTCCTATGTGATATGACGCTACATAAGAGAAGTGAAATATGTTTTATATTACAGAGAGTCCTAGAATGTTTACCGCTATTAGTATTTCTAGATAATTATGTTTCTTAAAATTGTTTATACGCTTTTTACTAAATACTAGCCATTGCTAATGAATGCAGAAGATTTACTAATCTCCATAAGAACAGTCATAGCACTGTTCAAACAATAAACTTAATCAATCATACTTATATAAACTCTATTAATTTTGTATATGTTATAAATATAACTATAAGTACTATTAACTTAATTAAGTACATGTATTATAAATACAATTAAATACAATAATATTAATAACCTACTAAGCAAACGCACATGGACCAAATATAAGAATAGGCACTTAGCCTGCATTTCATCTCGTCCATTGAAATATACTCCCATAGGAACAGCGCAGTAGGTGCTATAAATCCTGTTTTGAAACTATTCCCTTAACAATATGGAAGCGGAAGTTATCTCCTGCCAGAAACTTATAAATAGAATGAAGGGAGCCAAAGCTCCCATATACTCGTACTCAACGGCTATTCAACTTGCTTTCAATCCACTGATGTCCTTCTAATGCTGACCAACCAACTCGACCAGTTGTTAAATGTACAGGCTTTGGAAATGTTGTATCATAACACTCCATCTTAACGTTTATAAGCTTGTAAATTGTGGCACGACTAATACCAGTAAAGAACACAACTTGCTTTAGGTTGATAATCTGATGCATGGTAAAGGTTTCACCAACAAATGTATTCATTATGAATGCACCTCAATGATTAGACTGAGCTGATTTCGCTCAAATAATCAGAGAGTTCTGTAAACTAATAATAAGATTCCATTTTCAGACTCAATACTATTTTTCTAATGCATTGTTAACTAGGTGTCATTATTTAATGCTATCAAATGCATCTATAGCCCGTTGAATAAATTTAGAGCTCAATTCTTCCATAGAGACCACTTGCGCCTCATGATCAACATATTCTTCATCAAGCCCCACAGTTTCTTTCATCTTCGACTGAGTCAAAATATCCCCCTGTTTAGTTTTTGGTTGTTTGGGCTTTTCTGAAACTACATGCCCTTTCAAAAACTGATCCAAGCTTCTACTCCTATAACCTTTATCAGTCGAATCCAGATTTTCTAGTAAGTTAAATTCCCATCTACACAACAGTCCATGTGCTGAATAACAATCAGCAAGCTCAGATTTGAAAGTTTGTAATTTTTTACTGTCATAATGCTTGATGTGTAAAAAATCTAGCGATCGGGGTAAGGAGGTAATCATAGCGCTTTGGCTAATTTTGAGATTTTCATTTATGAAAAGTTTTAAGTAATTGGGGCTAGTGTCTAATGATCCTTTTTTTCTTTTAGAAATCTTCTCCTTTTTTATAGAGATGTACTTGCCCCAGTACTCAATTACTTTTGTTCTGGATTGCTTAATGCATTCTTCATTTTTCTGTTCATCATAATCGGACAATGTCTGAGCATTAAAAATCAATGTAATATCAGTATTCAGTACTCCGTCTATAAACATACGTGTACCAACATAAGCAACTAGACTCTCACCACTTATTTTTCTAGTTCGCTTCAGGTTTTTTAAGAAGTCTGTAAGCAATGCATTGAATGCAGTAATGTTGTCCTCTGTAGTAAAATCGTTATTCGGTTGATAAGAAAATTTCAATCGAAAAGCGAATACATCTTGCCTGATTGTTTGATTTAAATAGTCTTTTGCTTTAGCTTTATTTCGTTTAACACTCACGATCTCTTGTTTTTCAATATCAAAAAAAGAAGGCCCTCCTTTTAAATCGCCTGCAATATAATTGTCTAGATTTTTAAAACTATCTAGGCAAAACTTCAAATCTGCTATGCCATCCCTATTGATTTTAAAATTCCATCGATTCCTAATGAATAGTCGCAGAAATATTCTTACCCGCCATCCAATAAAATCTAATTTTTCTAATTTTTCTAATTTTTCTAATTTTTCTAATTTTTCTAATTTTTCTAATTTTTCTATTAAGTTAAGACCCAGTTGCTTTAACTGCTGTGCAATATGCAAATACTGCTTTGCCAATTGAGATAAACATTTCAATGGAGCTTTTTCAATCTGACTTTGTGGCAAGTATTCTTCAATCAATATCTGAACTGGGTTGTACTGAACCAACCGCATGAAGTGCTCAATAGACACAAATAACTGTACACAATTCTCTTGCTCTCTCCACCCAAAAGGCAACATGTTTTTGTATTGTGAATAAACTAATGCTAACAGCTTTAAATCATCTTTGGCTTGTTTCGGTAAGTTATTATTTTTCCAAATCTGCTTAGCTTCTACACTGAAGTCCAAATCAATAAAATCATCAATTTTTTCAACACACGCTTCGATCTTCTCCCGATCCTGCAGAAGATTGACATTGTGGTCATTACTTGAAGATCTTTTAATTGCCATGAGTGAAACTGGATGTTCTAGATATTTATCTACGTAAATACTATCCGCTACCCGCACCAAATCAGGTTTAAGGAAAGAATCGACACGGTAGAAGTAGCCAAGCACCCAATATTCAAATGCCTTTCTTTCAAACCTAGAACGTGCCTTAATAACCTCTTTATATCTAGGATCCAATGATTGAATTAAACGGCCTAAATCTTGTATATCAACTTTAAACGGCTTATTACCCAAATGCTCATCTGCATCCATCTGTAATTCTAAATCTTTCTGTATAACGGCTCGTATCTTTCTTGAATCCAGCTTTTGATTTTTAAATAATAATATCCACTGCAACACAAGACTTGAATTTATCCCTATCTCAATACGAGAATATTCAGCAAGCAACCCATACCTTTCAACCAGTAGACGAAAACAACCTCGTAATTCGATTCGCTTTCTACTTAAAGCCTGCCACTTTCTACCAATTGTATGTTCCTGTGGCGTCAAGGTGATCTCAAAACACATCACCCTTGAAGACTTATGGATTGCTAGAAACTCGTTAAATTGTCTTACCCCCTCATCAAATTGCTTATAAACACCCAAAGTTAGTTCTTCGGTAAGACAGGTGGCTACCTCGGAATCAATATTTTCTGATTCAGCAAGTTCTTTTGGCTCAGTCTGCCCTACATGTAAAACACTCAAATACTTTTCGAAGAAATCAAAAATAGCTTCATAGGGAAATGTTTCAACTTGCCATCTTTGTCCCCTTTTCCAAAAAAGAGTATCAGGATACCTCTCAAGGTACGCGATATAGGATGCTACATTCTTACTAAAATTGTGCGTTGGCTGTGCATATTTGATTAAATCACGCTCAACACGTAAATCCTCATAAAACGTTATAATCTGATTTAGTCTTTGCTGATCACCATGTTCTTGAGCAGATAAAAACTCATCCCTTGTCGGATAAGCTCGCTCATAAACTAAGCCAAGTTGACGTTCTAGATTTTCTAACAGACATATTGTTTCGTAAAAAATGCCCTCTGAAATCTCTTTGCCATGTTCTTTATAGTTTATCCATTTTTGGTTGTATCTTTTTTTTAGGAGAAGAAAAAGATCTTCATTACTAATCAAATCCACATCTGAATCGCGACTCACAACTTTATTATCATCATTTTTTAGCTTGTTCGTATGCACTTCAGACACCTCTTCATTCAATACAATTGATTAATTATCTTAAAAATAAAATACACCAAGTCAAATAAATAGATATGAAAAGCCAATATAATACTAAAATCGTGGTATTTAAAGAGGTATAAACTTACACCACCTTCTTATAAAGATTAAAATTCCAATATATTAATACATTAATTCCAATAGAATAATTCATCAAATCCAATTTATGTCTATTTAAATTCCAAGTAATAAATTATAGTTTTATAGGAATAGATTTGTAATGACAGACTAGTTGCCCCCGACCTTCTACATCATGATATGCAACAATACCCTTTTGTGGATGATGCGAGTGATCACTCAGAGTAAGTTAAAAATGTGCGTATGATTCAATACAGCGACTTCTTAAAATGGCTTAAGCCCCAAAAGAATTTAGATCAATGATATGTTTTATCCCCAACTAGCTTTAAGAGCGCCACGCAACCTAATTAAGAAAAGTGTGTTTAGAAGAAAGTTTGACACAGGCTAAGAGTTTAAGATCATTCTATGAAGAGCATACTCATTTCTATATCTGTCTAATAAAGTATTAATAAAGATCAAATAAAACTGCTGTAATATAGTAAACCTCAGTAGGTTTTAAACATTTATCATAGAAAATAAACTCATCTGAACTTTGTGGCATCGAGGCATAGCCACTTAAATCCATATTAATAACTCCACCCACCCCGACTTCTTGCCATAATGGTGTATGCAGTCGCATATCAATCACTTTGACACGCTCATCCTGATAAGCGGCTAAACCCACTTCTGGAATTTGATGGCTATAAACAAAATCATACTCAGGATTAAGTTGATCAAGAGATACAAAAATCGCTGTCTTGCTTTCCGTATACACCACAAGCTCCGCTAACACATCCGACCATCGTGTTTCATCCAATGCGGCATCATAGATCATACCGATCAGTTTACTTTCCTGTTCTACCATATCCCCACCATAAAAATTAAATCTCTTATCTTTTCAATAAGATTATTACTTTTTGTTATTTTAGAGAATGTGGGATATTTGGTGGAAAGTCAAAAAAATGTGGAATACACAACACAACTCTAAGAGTGTTTAAAATAAAAATCCAATAAATAAAGCCACCATACTATCTAGATAATAATAAGGTGGCTGATGAGAGAGGAAGAATCTGACATAAAATGTCATTTAAAACAAAATTAAAACCATGATTTATCATTTGTAGATATTCTGGTTTAGGTGAAAATTAGTATAATTATTTTACATCACAACTAAAGCGTGTTGCCTGAACAATCAATTGCTCAGCTGGACAACTGACATTGACAGTCACATCATCCCCTACGCCGATACAGGCATTGTTCAATAACCAATCAGACCTAGAGGTATGTCGCCAATTTGACTCGGAAGGACAACGATAGCGTACTTCCTGTAACCTACAAGCATTATAGACATGTTTAGGGCGTTGTGCTTTGCCAAGTACTCCTACAATACGTGTACTTTTTCCACCGTGACAACTGATTGCCCCAACTCGTGTTCCTGCTCGAATAGCACGATTATAATTTTCCGCCTGCTGTTTTTTCTGAGCTTCTGCGGCTAATCTTAAGTCTTCCTGTTTTTTACGCTCAAGCTCTTTTTGGCGTTTTTCTTCCTCCTGTTTTTTGACTAAAGCCTGCTGTTTCTGTTCAGCCTCTTGTTTGCGCTGTTGTTCTTGTTTCTTCAAAAGCTCTTGTTCATCTTTTTTCACACCTTCTTTTGATTTATCAATACTGCTACTTTTTTGTGAAGAAAATGCATTAGACGAAGTACTCCTTGTTTGATTTACTTGCTCCATATGCTGTCGTTGTTGCTGAGCATTACTTATCGTCTTAGAGATACGAGCATTAAAACGAATACGGTCATTTTCAGCTTGTTGCATTGTACTATTCAAAGTATTTAAACCATGAAGTGCAGCATTTGCCCACATCTGTTGATTTGCTTGTCTTTCAGCCGCTGCTTCGCGTCGCTGTTGTATTTCACGTGCTTTTCTTTCACTTTCTACACGTAACTCATTTTGTCGCTCTGCATTCGTCAACGCTAAGCTGCGCTCTAGACGTTGCTTATGCCAGTCATCTACACGTTGACCAGCTTTAAATTCACAAGAACTATTGATCCATTCAGATTTACCCAATTCTGTTAAATAGAGCGTACGACAGCTTCCTTTACCATGGGGAATACCATCTTTGAGTTGCCCCCTAAACCAATACGTTGCGTATTTATAATAGCCATCTACATCTTTTTGCTTATTTTGTAAAGTAAATTGAGGAATGGGAGGCGGAGATGTATTACTTGTACATCCCACAAGTCCCATAAATATGATCATTATCATCAAATGACGAGACATTATGGAGCTCCCTGCGTTAAAACAGACATTACTTTACGGACCCGGATATTAGCTGAGGTCTGCGCATGGGTTTCATTCATACTTTTACTTGCAAAAAGATACGGTATAACGAGCCAACCATTGCTCACGATTCGATAATCCAAATAAGCAGTTGTTGATGCAATCTGCATCCCATTTTCATACATCGTGAGCTTACAGCTTTCTTCCGAAGTTTCATCATTTGCAGGGAATGTTCCTGCGGTGATTAACCATAAAAAACCTGTAAGAAATCCAGAATCCTCACTCCAACGATCTTGTTGACAAGCCACTCTTAAAAAGTATCCATGAGTAGATGGCTGATCTAAGTTTGTACGTTTGACTGAAGAAAATAATTGTGTGGCTTCCCATGCTCTAATGTCAGCATTTACATAACTGTGACTGGATAATTTTTGAAAATAGATTTCTAAAGGCTGTTCTTTAGTAATATTCAAATTAAGTGATTGCGATATTGTAGGAGCTTTCCGCTCATGAACACCTAATGTTGCTTGACAGGCTGTTAAAGCAATCCCCACCAATACAACTAAAACCCTTGAAAGATATCTCATATAACTCCCCGATCATCTAAATTTAGAAAAAATTCAATTTATCATCTGTATTTAAGATTCTACATCACCAAATGGAGATATCACTGCATTTTTTCTAATCAAATATAAATGCCAGTCAATTAAACTGACTGGCATTGGATACGGACTTTTTTAATTTAGACGAGATGTAATGCCTTACATCATGCCAATTAATAATCTAACCTTCACTAAATACAAATTACATTACAACCTATCCAATTGATTTAAATATATTTTTATTCTAACTTTCCATAACAATGTGATACATGCAATTACCAATTTTTGTGAGTAAGCACTTTCTAAAATACCGTTACTCACATCACATGCTAAACGATCTTAAAATCAAAAGCTTAAAGCCACGTGAAGAATTATACCGCGTGGCTGATCACTCAGGACTCTGTATAGAAATCCGCCCGTCTGGTAGCAAATTCTGGCGTTATCGCTACCGATTTCTTACTAAAGCCAAAATGCTCACAATCGGTCAATATCCCGAAATTACTTTAGCATACGCTCGCTTGAAAACAATGGAATATCGAGAACAACTCGCTAAAGGAGTAGACCCAATAAGCCACCAGAAAAAAGAACGCCTTGAAGCAATCAAAGCAAATAATGGTACATTCCTTTTAGTCGCCAACGAATTTATGAATTCTCGAAAAACTCAACAATCAAAGGAATGGGAACAACGCCGCAGCAGTTATTTTGAGAAGGATGTTTATCCTCTTATCGGTAATAAACCTATTCATGAGATCGACTCGATTGATATTAAAAATGTTCTTGATAGCACTATGGCAAGAATCAAAAAATCAGGAAGAGGTACAGGGGAAGTTAAGGGAATTTTTGTTAGGCAAATAATAGGTGAAGTCATGGAATATGCCATTATCACAAAACGTATTTCTATTGACCCTACCTACATCCTTAGAAGCTACATAAAGCAGCCAGAAGTAACTCATGCCAGACCCTTGACTGAATCTGAAAAAAGAGAACTTATGTCTAAGCTCAATACATACGGTGGCTCTACTAGTACAAGAAATGCTATCAAAGTGGCAACATATACATGGCTTAGAAGCATTGAAATACGTCGAGGCAAAAATCTACATTTTGATGTGGAGCATATTGAGGGGTAAGCACATAGACAAAAAATAAGCCCCTGTAAAAACAGGGGCTTATTTGAATATTTGGCGGAGATGGCGGAAACTGAATTCGCTTGCTACATTTAAGCTTACTGATCAGTCCACAGTCTTATACATTAACTTATCTAAATAATCAGACCATGCTTGCATCATAACCGTACGTTCTTCTAAGTATTTTGTACGGTTGTATGCTCTTCCATGCATATCACGAACCTGATGAGCAAGTTGCTGTTCAATCCGTTCGATAGGAAACTTTAATACTTCATCTAATAGAGTTCTGGCAGTCGCTCTAAAGCCATGACCTGTCGTTTCACCATTTTCAAAACCATATTGCTTTAATCGTTTGTTAATAGTTGACTCGCTAATCGTTTTAGACTGATCTCGCATCGACACAAAGCAATACTCCGTATAACCTGTTATCTGGTGCAATTCTTTGAACAAGGTCATAACTTGATCTGACAAAGGAACAATATGCTGTAATGCCGTTTGATTCTTTGTCTTTGAAGGGGTGTATTTCCAAACTCGATTTTCAAAATCAATGTCTGCCCACTTCGCTCCTCTTAATTCTCCTGGACGCACAAAAACATGAGGTAATATTTTCACGGCATAATCTATCGCGATATCACCACGGCCAACACTATTATTAATATTCCTCAATAACTGTCCTAGCTTTTGCTCATCTGTGATCGCTGATCTATGCTTGGTTTTACCAACTTTTAAGATCCCACTAATTTGATCTGCCACGTTAAATTGACACAAGCCTAAAGCAATCGCATAACGGAAGACTTGGGATGCTTTGCTTCTCATGCGCTTTGCTGAATCTGTCTTACCCTGCTTTTCGTAAATACGACAAACTTCTAAAATTTGTGATGGAGTAATACTATCTATTGGATAATCCCCAATTGCAGAATACAACTTACCCCAAACAAATTGATTCCGTCGTTGAGTACTAGGCTCTAACTCCTCTGTCTTTCTATATTCATCTGCGATTAAACCGAAAGTATTTTGGCCTAATTTAGCTTCTTCTTCATTTTTCTTCACAACCGCTGGATCTATATTTTGGGCGAGTAATTCTCGACATTCAGTTCTTTTTGCTCGTGCATTTAGCAACGATACCTCTGGGTATGTTCCAAAAGAAATGCTATTACGTTTTTTAGTGATTGGGCGAGCATAGTCCCACCTCCAATATGAGTTACCATTCTTATCAATGATAAAAAACAATCCTTTACCATCGGCTAGTTTGATTTGAACATTGGTTGATAACTTTTTATGTGCATTTACAGCTGAACGAATCTGTGTATCTGTCAGATTTACAATTATTTTTGGCATTTTTACGGTAAGCCTTTGCAATAATTTTGAAATTACCGCAAAAATTACCGCAAAAAACTTAAATAACCTAAAACATGCTCGGACTGTATCGGACAAGATAAAAACATAAGTTGTTTATTTTTAATGATTTTCGTATTTATTCGGATGAGGTAAAACAGTGAAATGGTGCGCTCAGCGGGACTCGAACCCACGCCACAGGCTTCGGAGACCTGTACTCTATCCAGTTGAGCTATGAGCGCATTTTAGGAAGTGCGCACATCATAACAAAAAAAACTCTAAGGTAAAGCAACTATATATCTTTCCAATTTTTAGTGCTCATGCTTTATACAGCGTTTCAACATCAAAACAGAGAATTCTGATTACAAAGCTTGGTTTATTTTTCAAGATCACTCACAATATCTCAACTTTTCACCATTCGAGATATTCATGACTGATGCATTGACCTTAAGGGATTTGTCGAAGACCTATCGAAATGGTTTTCAAGCATTAAAAGGAATTAATTTAGATGTTCCAGAAGGTGAATTTTATGCACTTCTAGGCCCTAATGGTGCAGGTAAATCAACCACTATTGGCATCATCAGCTCTCTTACAAAAAAAACTGCAGGAACTGTCGAAATTTTTGGTCATAACCTCGATACACATCCTTCACAAGCTAAACAATGCTTGGGTGTAGTCCCTCAAGAGTTTAACTTTGCGCAATTTGAAAAGACTTTCGATATTTTAGTCACACAAGCAGGTTATTACGGCATTCCAAAAAAAGTTGCTGAAACTCGTGCAGAGGAGCATCTGACCAAATTAGGTTTATGGGAAAAACGTTCTACTCAAGCACGTATGCTATCTGGGGGAATGAAACGCCGCCTTATGATTGCCCGAGCAATGATGCATGATCCGAAACTGTTAATTCTCGATGAACCGACTGCTGGTGTTGATATTGAACTACGTCGCTCGATGTGGGACTTCTTAACAGAAATGAATCAGAAAGGTACATCTATCATTCTCACAACACATTATTTAGAAGAAGCAGAAGTACTGTGTCGCAAAATTGCAATTATTGATCGTGGCGTCATTAAAGAAGACACCACCATGAAGAATTTCTTAAATCAATTAAATGAAGAATCTTTCATTTTTGACTTGGCTGAACCTATAGAACCGATTCAACTCGACATTATTGGTGTGAAATTTAATTTGGTTGATCCGCTGACTCTAGAAATTACGCTTGATAAAGCACACAGCTTGAATGATCTTTTCCAACTTCTAGAATCACAAAATATTCAAGTTCGAAGTATGCGTAATAAATCAAATCGTTTAGAAGAGTTATTCGTCAAAATGGTCGAAAAGAATCTTGATGGAGCTGCGCAATGAATTTTAACCAACTCGCTGTAGCTTTATATACGATTATCCATAAGGAAATTCGTAGATTTATGCGCATTTGGCCACAAACATTGTTACCACCAGCAATTACCATGTCACTGTATTTTGTGATTTTTGGAAATCTAGTCGGTTCAAGAATTGGGGAAATGGGTGGCTTTACCTACATGCAGTTCATTGTACCTGGTCTAATTATGATGGCTGTCATTACTAATAGTTATGCCAACGTTTCATCAAGCTTTTTTAGTTCTAAATTTCAAAAAAGTATTGAAGAACTGATCATGAGTCCAGTGCCTTTACATGCCGTACTTTGGGGTTATGTGCTTGGCGGTGTTGCTCGAGGCTTATTGGTTGCTATCATTGTGACTGCGATGAGTTTATTTTTTACTGACTTATATATTACCAACTGGTTCGTCACAATTTATACCGTCCTGATTACGTCACTACTGTTTGCATTAGGTGGATTTATTAATGCGGTCTATGCAAAGTCATTTGATGATATTTCGATTATTCCCACTTTTGTTTTAACTCCGTTGACCTATTTAGGTGGGGTGTTCTATGCAATTTCTGCATTAAGTCCATTTTGGCAAAATCTATCTTTGATTAACCCTGTCGTATATATGGTCAATGCATTCCGTTATGGAATTCTTGGCCATAGCGATGTAAATGTATCTATTTCTTTATTAGTAATCACAGCGTGTTGCGCCGTGCTATATGCGGTCGCTTATCACTTACTCTCCCGTGGTTCAGGAATGCGTGAATAATGAGCGTTGAACAATCTCTTTTAGGCAAAGACACCAACTATCCAACTGAATACCAACCTGAGGTGCTATTTCCAATTGCTCGCGCAGAAGCACGAGCGAAGTACGCACATGTAGACGGTATTCAACAAGGAATAGATTGGTGGCATATTTTTGAAATTTCTTGGTTGAATCTGTCAGGGATTCCTCAAGTTGCGATTGGTCGAATGCATCTTCCTGCTTCATCACCTTATCTCATCGAGTCAAAATCTCTTAAGCTATATTTCAATAGTCTGAATTTTGCTCAATTTGAATCTCAAAATCAGTTTATTGAGACAGTCGAGCGTGATCTTGCTAAAGCTGCTAATGCAGAAGTCAGACTTGAATTATTCGATGTTGATCAGTTGAATATTGCCCAGCCTGAAGGAATATGCATCGACCATTATGAGCCTGAACGTCTTGAAAACCACCCTGATGCGAGCTTACTCAAACTCGATGCAGCGTCTTCCGAAGAAATCGTTGAAATTCAATTATATTCGCATTTGTTAAGAAGTAACTGCCCAGTCACAGGACAGCCTGATTGGGGCACAGTTTTTTTAAGATATCGTGGCAAAAAACCTTGTTATCGTTCAATTTTAGCTTATATTATCTCCTATCGTCAGCATAATGGCTTTCACGAACAATGCGTTGAACAAATCTACGCAGACATTTGGGAAAACTTTAATCCTGAAAAGTTGATGGTATATGCGACTTATACACGCCGTGGTGGTTTAGACATTAACCCTTGTCGTGTATCGGACTTTGCATGGATGCCAAGCCCAATTCGATTGGCGCGACAATAAATTGAAGAATAGTTGAGGTTATACGATGTCCTATTTTGGTTTTATTCCATCTGAATCTTTGTTAAAGAATATTCAAACTGGAATTGAGAAAAAAAATTCAAACGAACCACTTTACCCTTTGCGTGATCAAACTGCACTCGCTATTAATGATGAAATTATCGATGCTATTTTAGTTGAACTTGTACGTCGTTTCCCTGCAAGTGACAAACGAGAAACAGCTGAAAAGCTAGCTGGCTATATTAAATCGACTGTATCGGTACTGCTTAAACAGTTATTGGGTAAAGCACCAAATGACGTCGTGAGACAATCGATCGAATTCTCCGAAAAGAGTTTATTCAAAGATCCAGAGGGTAATTATCGTGTCGGTGCTCCATTACCCGCTGATTTAGTAACAAACTTAAAAAATAGCTTTGCAGAAGTACGTGCAGGCAATGATGTCAATCGTGCAGTTCTGTCTGAACAATACAAACAATTCGGTGAAGCTGCAGTTCGTCACTTTATGAATGATTTTAATAAGACCCTAGATTTGGGTATGATTAAACGTAAGGCGTCTGATATCGCTTCTTCAGCGGTCATCAAAGCAGTTCATATTGCGATCGATAAGCTCATTCCTAACTTTACTAAAGAAGAATTGTTAGCTACAGCTGAATATCATGACACGCTATTTATTCAAGAATAAATCAGACTAATCAAAAACCTAGCTTCTGCTAGGTTTTTTTATGTTTTAAAAATAGTTCATCAATATTGAATAAATAAAAGACATAATTCATCCATTTTTACACTTTTTATGTAGGTTTTTGTGAATCCATCACGACCTAATGTTATCTTAATAAACATTGCGATTAATCAAATGATGTTGAACTTTTAATCCTTATCAACACTTATACCTTTGCGTCTACCACCGATAATAATTGGATCTTCTGCTGTTATGTTATTTGAAAATTTTAATGTTAAATTACAACGTATTGGTTTAGCACTCAGTGCGTTTATGATCACAAGTTTTGTTCAAGCCAATGACTTCGCTCAACATCCTCAATATCAAAATTTTAAACTAAAAACGATGCAGACCTATGGTTTGAGTGCTGAGCAAGTTGACTGGGCCATGAATGGATCAAAAAACCTACCAAATATTATCAACATTATGAATCGCCCAGGAGAAAGCAAGCCTTGGTACGAATATAAAAAGAATTTTTTAGCAGAAAGTACAATTCAACGTGGTGTGCGTTTTAAAAATCAATATGCAGACACTTTAAATCGAGCAGAACAGCAGTTCGGTGTTCCCCAGTCCATCATTCTCGGTATTCTCGGCGTAGAGACAGGTTTTGGAGCAAATAAAGGTTCATTCATCACACGTGATGCACTAGCCACTTTAGGGTTTGGATATGAACGACGTGCACAATACTTTCAAGACGAATTAAGCGCTTTGATTGCATGGTCTTATAAGGACGGCATTCCAGCTAATTCAGTCGTTGGCTCTTATGCTGGTGCTGTGGGCTATCCTCAATTTATGCCAAGCAATATTCCGAAATTTGGTGTGGATTATGACGGTAATGGTCATATCGATCTCAGAAACTCTGCTGTAGATGCAATTGGTTCTATTGCAAATTATCTTGCTCAACATGGTTGGCAACGAGATCAACCGATTGCTTTTGCCGCACGCTACCAAGGAAATAATGCGGATGCCATCATAGCCAAAGACTTAACACAACCTACCCCATATGGTGCATTAAAAGTTCAAGGCATTAGCCCACTCAATCCCATTGTTAAAATAGATGACTTAGACATGGTCAATGTGATTCAACTACAAGAAAATTATGGACCAGCTTATTACCTTACATATCCTAATTTTCAAGTCATTACGACCTATAACCGTAGTCGAATGTATGCAACAGCACTGTGGCTTTTAGGGACTGAAATCGCGAGTAGATAAAGATAAATCTACTTGTTTTCACAAAAGTCAATAAATATTTTTGTGATTAAGTTCACTATTTGCACATTTTACATATTTTGTTACATTATTGATTAATTATTAACCATATTTTGTGATAATTTGTCGTTTTTGTAACTAAAGTGAAAATAAAGCTAGACACTTTTGTATCAGGATGAATATCATCCACTACCGTTAAATGCAGTTGCATAAGTAAATTTACAGACCATTTAATTTAATTATCAGCAACTTAGATAATTAAATTAGGGTTCCAAGGAGTTAAACGATGCATGCTTCGCTGAAAATGTTATCAATATTAGGTATAAGTTTAGCTTTGTCTCAAACTCATGCCGAACTGGTTCAATCATCTTATCTAAATAATGATGTTGACCAATCAAGTCTTGCTTCACGTGTGATTAGCAAAGACTCTACAAGTTTCAATTCGCACTTCTCGAATTTAAACAGTTTAGCAATTACTGAAAGTTCAGGTGATAAAATTCGTCGTGAAACAATCGCAGCGAAAATTCAAGTACCTGTTGAAGAGCCTTCAGTGATTGACAAACTTAATAATGTTGCTTCAAACACTGTTCGTCGTTTTAGCCAAACTGGTGTTGCTTCTTGGTACGGTCGTCAATTTCACGGTCGTAAAACTGCAAGTGGCGAAACATTTGATATGAATGCACTTACTGCAGCGCATCGTAGCCTACCTCTTAATTGCTATATTCGTGTAACGAATAAATCTAATGGTAAAAGCGTCGTTGTTAAAGTAAATGATCGCGGCCCATTTCATGGTAATCGTGTTGTAGATTTATCTTACGGTGCTGCGAAATCTCTTGGTATTACCAATGCTGGTACTGCGCGTGTAAGCATCGAACGTGTGGATGGTCCAAATTCTTAGGTTCTCATGATTCAGCGAAGCATTTAACGACAAGCCACTCATTGAGTGGCTTTATTATTTTTAATTTTTTTTGATGTGACCAATATACAAAAAAGAATCTTGATTTATCATCTTATGTCATACTGTAGTTTATAGAATAAATAAAATTCAAATAATCAGTGAAGGAAATAGGATGAAGACAATTACAGAATGGTTAGATGAATATAGTGATAGCCATCAAAACCCAACCAATAAAACATTACACTGGATTTGCGTACCCACGATTCTATTCTCGATCATTGGCATACTCGCTCATTTCAGCGCATTACTGACTACCCTTTTACTGGTGTTAACACTCATTTTTTATGCAAGATTAGATCTTGTACTCTCGGTTGCAATGGCAGCGTTATTATTGGTCATGTCTTGGCTTATTATTATTCTTCCATTCGGGAAAGGATTCTATATTGCTCTGTTCGTTTTAGCTTGGATAGGTCAATTTTACGGGCACAAAATTGAAGGGAAAAAGCCATCTTTCTTTAAAGACCTCCAATTCCTTCTGATTGGCCCTCTATGGTGTATGGATGCTTACCTAGATAAGATACTACCCAATTGGAAATCACGCCAAATCAGTGCTTAAATTAGCAAATACAGCACGGGTTAAATTAGAATTTAATTTAGCCCGATGTTCATGCTCTAATTAAGTAATTTATGAGATAGAAAAACAGTAAAGTAAAAACTAAATTACTGATAACTTTTTGACTTATTAGCGCAAGCAGTACACAAAATATTGCTGCCCATAAATAGTGATTACTCGACATAACCCTTAATTCTGCTGCTTCATAAAACACAATCGGTACACATATTGCAGTCAACAAACATGGCGCAGAATATTTCAACATCTTTTTCAAAATTCTAGGAAGTGGCACATTTACCCTTGGCTCCAAGAATAAATATCGATTAATAAAGATCATGATCGACAACCCCAGCAAAAGCATCCAGCTCATTTTTAATCCCCTTCTGTTGTTTGCCATTTTTCAACTATCACACTGGCAAACATTCCACATAGACCAGAAATAATTAACGCTGCATTTACTTGGTAAGCTTCTAAAATTAAAGAAAAAATTATGGTAATCACAACACCAACAAGTATTGTAAGATTTTTTATCATTGGCACTATAATTAATATAAGCAGTGCAACGACTGAGAAATCAAGATGCAAATTTGATAAATTAGGAATGAAGTGAGCAAGCACAATCCCAAATAAACTAAATATCAGCCAAAAAATATAAAAACAAAGTCCTGCTCCAAATAAATATGCGAATGATCGTTGTGATTTATTTTTTACTCCAACCGCAAATAATTCATCCGTCAGCAGAAAGCCAAATACAATACGTTTAAATAGTGGAAATTTACTAACATCATTTCGAAAATTAAGCGCGTAAATTAAATGCTGACTCGTCAGAAAAAATATCGTCAGATAGATTGTCATCAGCGAAGCCTGCCCCGAAACCAATCCTAAGCTCACTAATTGTGCAGCACCAGCAAACATAAACAATGACATTGCAAAAGCTTGTATCGCATTCAATCCAGTCTGTATCGCCAAAGAGCCAGCCAATACCCCCCATGGCATGACTGCAATTGCCAACGGCATAATACTCAGCATACCATGTATAAAATTCTTTTTTGTATCACTCATCTTTTTCATCAATACATCTTAATCTGATTCACTTATCGATTATTATCATCTGATGAGTAATGATTGATCTTGAATAATATTGCGGCGCAAATTTAAGGAAAATTAATAGTTCAAAAGATATTGTCTAGGCGTTACACCTATTGCACTTTTAAAATGTCGATTTAAATGACTCTGATCAGAAAATCCAGTGAGTTGTGCAACCTCAGTTATTCGCACCCCCTGCTTAAGCAATTGTTTAGCTTTTTGAATTCTTCTTTGAACAAGCCAACTATGTGGAGGCAATCCCGTATGTTTTTTAAATTCACGTAATAAATGCCATGGGCTTGTATCTACATATGCAGACAACTCGTGTAGAGAATAATCATGTTCAGGAAAACTACTCATAAGTTCTTTTATTAGTTCAACTTTTTTCTCATTTCTGGTGTGTTGATTGGACTCAATTTCGCCCGCCCATAGCAATAGATCAATCTGGCCAATGTCGTCAAATAGAGGCTTTCTTTAAGCAAAGTATCCTCGCCCTGCTCAAATAAATCGAATAAAAATACTAGTTGCCTCGCCAAACCCAAATCATGAATCACTGCATCCGAGAACCATGGGACTGCATTCTTGGTTGTAAAAAAATCTCGACTCAGATCTAATATCATTTCAGGTGTTGGGTAAATTGCTCGATATTTCCAACCAGTTTCCACAGCGGATGAACCAGTATGTATTTCATCAGCATTCACCAGAATAATATCGCCTTTAGGTGCGATATGAAGCTTTCCAGAGCGGTAAAAACTTTGTGCCCCATCTTCAATGACACCAATACAATAGCCCTCATGAGCATGTTTTGAAAATTGCTTACGTTGAAATTGAGCTTTTAATAATTCCAATCCGCCCAATTCTTTGAAATGAAGATAATTAGCAGACTCTTGCATCTTTTTTCTGGATATTACGCCTATAAAATTGCATAAAAACTATCACGCCTGCATTTTAAATCTAGAATGAAATTGCTCATCTCATATATTTATTTTTATAAAAATTATTGATAACTTCGACCCTGATGCTTTAACCAACCATCAATATGCAGTTTTTTAGGATCATGGTGAGTCCAATGAATTACACCACCCTTGTCGGTATATTCATATTCACCATAGAACTCGACGATATCCCCTTTTTGAATATTCTCAACACGTGGTGCCAAATCTATATTATGAGCTACCAAAACTGTCTGACCATGATTAAGTTTTAAAATAAATTTCTGATGTCTAGATCCTTCATTATCATCATTTAATATTGCAACAACTTCTCCAGAAGCCCTAACTTGCACATCACTCATCTTTTTTTGAAAAAGTGTCGCTATTTTTGCGGCATCATCATTATCCGCAGAGGATAGTTCTCGTTCGTTAGCATCATTATATTGAGTACTTGCATCTGTAGGATTTAGTGCGTGCTCATTACTCTGTTTTAAATCCTGTTTTAAATCGACACCGAAATATGCTGCGACCAACACTGCAATTAACGCAACAATACTCATTTTTGATTTCTGAGACATATTGATCTCTAAGTTATATTTTTATTTCATCCTAAAGTTTATATCATTTAGACTCATCAAAAAAAAGAAAAAGCCCTTAAAGGGCTTTTTCTTTTTCAAAATAATTGATTCAATTATTTTGCAGCAGCTTGAGCAGCAGCAACTTCTTCAGCGAAAGAAAGTTCAGCTTTTTTCTCAATACCTTCACCCACTTCGAAACGTACGAATTGAGCAACAGTTGTACCTGTAGACTTAAGAACATCAGCAACTTTCTTGTCGTTGTCGATAACGTACATTTGACGCTCAAGAACAACTTCATTTAAGTATTTTTCAACTGAACCAGTTACCATTTTTTCAACGATATTCGCTGGTTTACCAGATTCAATTGCTTTTGCTTCAGCAATTTCTTTCTCTTTAGCGATTAACTCAGCAGAAACACCTTCAGCATTTACAGCAACTGGGTTGAACGCAGCAACGTGCATTGCGATACCTTTACCAGTAGCAGCATCACCAGCAAATGAAACTACAACACCGATTTTTAAACCGTGTTTGTAAACTGCAAGGTTTTCACCTTCAACGATTTGAGCACGACGAACTTGAATGTTTTCACCGATTTTTTGAACAAGCGCAATACGAGCTTCTTCTACAGTTGCACCATCTTCAAGTTTCAATTCAGCAATTTGAGCAGCATCAGTTACATTCGCAGCAAGCGCAGCAGCAGCAACTTTCGCAGAGAAACCAGCAAAGTTTTCGTCTTTAGCAACGAAGTCAGTCTGACAGTTTACTTCTAAAAGAATTGCTTTATTGCCTTCTTGAGCAATTGTAATCGCGCCATCAGCAGCAATGTTACCTGCTTTTTTAGCAGCTTTTGCTTGACCAGATTTACGAAGGTTGTCGATCGCTAACTCGATATCGCCACCAGCTTCTGTCAACGCTTTTTTACATTCCATCATTGCTAGACCAGTACGATCACGCAACTCTTTAACCATGCTTGCAGTAATAGCAGTCATGTTATTCTCCTAAATTCGGTCGAGATATGTATCTGTTAACAAAAACGGCCCAAATTAATCATCTGGGCCGTTTTGCTTGATTGATGCTTAAGATGCCACGATTACGTGTCGCAAAAATGACAAATCCGCATCAAATCGCATTAAGCCTCAGGAGCTTCTTTAGCAGCTTCTTCGCCTTTAGCTTGCGCATTAGCTTGAGTTTGAGCGTATTCTTTACCAGCAATAATCGCATCAGCCATCGCAGTAGCGTAAAGAGTTACAGCGCGGATCGCATCATCGTTACCAGGAATAACGAAATCAACGTTATCTGGGTTAGAGTTAGTATCAACGATACCGATTACTGGAATACCAAGGTTCTTAGCTTCTTTGATTGCAATCGCTTCGTGGTCAACGTCGATGATGAACAATGCGTCAGGTAAACCACCCATGTTCTTAACACCGCCAAGAGCACGTTCAAGTTTTTCCATTTCACGAGTACGCTCTAAAGCTTCACGTTTAGTAAGCTTAGCGAAAGTACCGTCAGTAGACTGAGTTTGAAGATCTTTAAGACGGTTGATTGATTGACGAAGAGTTTTCCAGTTCGTCAACATACCACCTAACCAACGGTGATCTACATATGGTTGACCAGCACGTTGAGCTTGTTCACGGATGATGTTAGAAGCAGCACGTTTAGTACCAACGAACAATACTTTGTTCTTTTTGCTTGCTAGGTTGTTAACAAAGTTCAATGCATCATTTAACGCAGGAACAGTGTGCTCAAGGTTGATGATGTGAATTTTGTTACGCGCACCAAAAATGTATTGACGCATTTTTGGGTTCCAGAAGCGAGTTTGGTGACCGAAGTGCGCACCAGCTTGAAGAAGGTCGCGCATGCTTACGTTGTAATCTGCCATTTTCTTTACCTTAAAAGTTTGGGTTAGGCCTCCATATGTCCGCATTCTCCACCCTTACGGGCACCCAGAGTAATGTGTCGACATATGTGCGGATTTTATTAACCAACATATCATCCAATTAAGTGAATCTATTCACGAAAAGCATTTGATAAATTGGGCGGCTATTTATACCATAGTCACACACAAATTTCCAAAAGTTTTTAAAGATCATGAACAGTACTTATGAAGCACCACGTCGTTTAATTAAATCTGCTGAAGATATCGAAAAGATGCGTGTGGCGGGACGACTAGCGGCAGAAGTTTTGGATATGATCAAACCGCATATCAAGCCTGGTGTGAGTACACTAGAATTGGATACGATTTGTCATGATTATATTGTGAATAAACAAGATGCCATTCCTGCTTGCCTAGGCTATGGTGCTGCGCCTGGCCGTCCTGCATTCCAGCATACGATTTGCACATCAGTAAACCATGTGGTTTGCCACGGTATTCCCTCTGAAAACAAAATCTTAAAGAAAGGTGACATCTTGAATATTGATGTCACAGTGATTAAAGATGGATTTCATGGTGATACCAACATGATGTACCTCGTGGGTGGCGAGACTTCTATTCTTGCAGATCGCTTATGCAAAGTTGCACAAGAAGCAATGTATCGTGGTATTGCTACGGTAAAACCTGGTTCGACGATCGGTGATATTGGTCATGCGATTCAAAAATATGTTGAGTCAGAGCGTTTCAGTGTCGTTCGTGAATATTGTGGTCATGGTATTGGCACTGTTTTCCATGATGAACCTCAAGTGCTTCATTACGGTCAACCAAATTCAGGCATGGTTTTAGAAGAAGGTATGACATTTACAATTGAACCAATGGTCAATGCTGGTGTATGGCAAACTAAACTTCTTGGTGATAAATGGACAGTTGTAACGAAAGATCATAAATTATCTGCGCAATATGAACATACTGTTTTAGTCACTAAAACAGGTGTCGAGGTATTAACTGCTCGCCCTGAAGAGGATTTATCCCGATTTCAATAATTTTAGTTAATTAATAAAGTTAAAAAAGTCAGACCAATTTAAATTGATCTGACTTTTTATTTTGCTAAGTCTCTCAATAAGAAATAAATTAACAAACAAACCTAACAAATGTTGGATTTTTAAAATTTAAATTCATGATTTTTAAAAATTTTTTATCACAAAAATGAGTAAAAACGCTTTTCAAACTGATTCATTTTATGTTTATATAACGCTTAAAGAATGTAAAACAACAACTAGCAACAAAATCGGACAGGGAGTCCAAAATGACGAAAAAAGCATTCTGGTGCATGGTCGTACCTATTGTTTTTGCATCTACAACTATTTATGCAGAATCATCATTTTTTAATCTGGATGAAACTGAAGGGTTTAAACGATATTCAATTTCAGTCGGACCATTACATGTTATGCCTCAAGGTAAAGCCAAGGCACCTAAAATTCGTACAGCAGTAAAAAATGGTGAAGTTGCAAAAAATGGTGATATTACGCTTTCTACAGTTTTTGAGAACTTAGATCCTGATAAAGAAAAAGAAAATCAAAGTATGCAAGCGCTTTTGAAGATCGTTGATGCTTTTAGTGATACTTATCCAGCCAGTCAAAGTGGAACTTCAACTGTAAGCGGCATTGAAAGTTGGAGTATGGATGGTTCTGGAATGACTGCAGATGATGTTACAACACTTGGCATCATGATCAATTACCATTTCAACGATAAGATCTCATTCGAGAGTAAAGCTGGGTTCCCCCCAAAAGTAGATATTCAAGGTAAAGGTAAGATTACAGCACCATTTACAGCCGAAGCAAATTCAACACTTTTAGGTATACCTTTACCAACAATCTATCTTAAGAATGATCTGCCAATTACAGATCTTGAAAGTCATGGAAATTCTATTGCGACAGCACGTGCATGGACTCCAATGTGGGAATTGCAGTACCATTTTGGACAGACTGGGATCAATAAATTTAGACCCTATGTTGGGCTTGGACTTATGGTCGCATACTTCAATGAATTAGAATTGAATCCAAGCCTTGAAAAAGACTTAATTGATTCAGGTCACATGATTGCCAATATGAAAAATGGACGCGGTGGCGATGCATTAATTAAAGGTAAAAAAAGTACAGCAAATCCCAAGGTTAAACTTGAGTCCGAATTGAGTTTTGCGCCAATAGCCACGCTTGGGTTTACTTACGACTTCAATCAAAACTGGTTTGCAGTAGCCTCTATTAGTTATGCACACCTAACAGGTAAAACCACGATTGAAGTCAACGATGATAAACTTGGAACATTATTTTCATCGGAAGTTGATTTAGAAGTAAACCCGATTATTGGTTATGCTGGTGTAGGCTATCGCTTCTAAAACACTTGAGGCATATTGAAGCCACACCCCAATATGCCCAATCCATCACTAACAAAGGAAAAATAAGACAATTAGTATACATTTTAAAATCTAACTTATATCATATTTTTCAATAATTTAACAATTGTAAATTAGGATAATAAATTTGATTTCAAGTGAACAAACTGCTTTGCATTTAGATGATTTAATGAATATAAAATGAACTAAAAATTGGACATGGAGTCCTTCAAACAATGAAGAAGTTTTTAGTTCCTACATTATTCGCAAGTTCATTCTTATCTACTCTGAGTTATGCGGAGTCAGGATATTTCAGCCTTTCTGATGAGGGGTTTAAGCGTTTTTCAATTTCAGTGGGTGCATTACATGTAATGCCGCAAGGTAAGGCCCAACCTTTTAATGTCAAAACAGTCATAAATGACAATTATGAATCAAAAGTTGGGGATATTAATGCTTCAACGGTAATCGATAACCTTGACCCAGATCGTAAACCAAATTATTTAGTAGAAGGTATTGTTAAATTAATTTCTGCTTTTCAAGGCAATGTCTCAGGGGCTATTAGTGGAAAATCCTATATTAATGGATTAGCTGAATGGGATAATCCGAATACTGGCTTGGAGGCTGATAAAGTTACAACAGTTGGCATCATGAGTAGTTATCACTTTACAGATAATTTGTCTGTGGAAATAAAAGGTGGAATTCCACCTAAAGTGGATATCAAAGGTATTGGAAATATTAAAGCCCCCTTCTCAGCTACTGCAGCACCGTTAGGTGGAATTGCGGGGAACTTAGACCTCAAAAATAATATTCATATTACTAATCTAGAACAATCTTCAAAAGCTGCTGAAGCTAGAGCATGGACCCCTGCTTTTGAATTACAATATCGTTTTGGTGAGACCGGGATTAATAAATTCCGCCCTTACATTGGCGTTGGATTAATGTACGCTTATTTTAATGAGCTAAAAATGGATCCAGGTATTGAAAAAGATTTAGTCGCCGCTGGGCATATGATCCAAAATATTATTAATCAAAATGCTGGTGCAGCACTCGATAAGAAAGATACCAATGGAAAAATGAAAGTTAATTTAGAAGCAACTGATGTTTTTGCACCTATAGCTACAGTTGGATTCACCTACGACTTTAATGATACATGGTATGCAGTAGCATCTATTAGTTACGCTCACTTGCAGAATGAAACGAAGATCACAGTCGTCAATGAAAATACTGGACAAGAGTTAATCAACTCAAAAGCTGATATCGAGATTAACCCGATATTGGGCTATGCTGGGGTTGGCATGCGTTTCTAACGCATAGAGTAAGAAAAGAGGCAATTGCCTCTTTTTTTTGTAATCAAACAAAAACCAAACATAATTGGCAAATTATTACTACAATGTGTCTAAAAATAAATTTGATAATAAAAATACAAAAATAATCACTCTTTATTTACAGTTTTGGACATGGAGTTCCATAATGAAAAAAAAACTAGCTTACTTAGTTGCATCTATCAGCGCGTTAAGTTTTCCAGTCTTCAGTTATGCAGATTCACCTTATTTTAGTTTAAAAGATGGCGATGGCTTTAAACGTTTTTCGGTTTCAGTGGGTGCATTACATGTAATGCCTCAGGGTAAAGCTCAACCGATTAATATTAACACCGCTGTACCAGAGGGTACCAAGTCTGAAGTTGGACGAATTTCAACATCTTCTGTACTAGGTGCTATTGATACTTCGACAGCAGATGGTGTTGATAAAAAACGTAAATTAGAGACACTTATAAACTCAGGTCTTGTTAGCCCATTAATCCTTGATGAAATCGATGGCGTAAAATATCTTAAGCCATCAGTTGGTGGCACTGCCGAAATTGATGGATTATCATCATGGACTGCTCAAGGGACAGGATTAGAAGCTGATGATGTCACTACCCTCGGAATCATGACTAATTACTTCTTTACAGATAATATTTCTTTAGAAGTCAAAGCAGGAATTCCACCTAAGGTTGATATTAAAGGTAAAGGGAATATATCAGCACCTCTCACAGGCTCAGTAGATCCTGGAAACGTCAATATCATTATTGCAGATATAGATGCTGGGAGTATTATTGGCGGCAATATTCCACTCAAACAAGATATCCAAGTAACAAATCTTGGAGCCCACGGTAAAGTCGCAGAAGCTCGCGCATGGACGCCAGCATTCGAATTCCAATACCATTTTGGTAAAACAGGCGTAAATAAATTTAGACCTTATGTAGGGCTTGGTTTGATGTATGCATACTTCAATGAATTGGAAATGAACTCCAACCTTGAAGCTGATCTAGTCGCTGCAGGTCATAAAATTGCGAACATCAAATTAGGTGAAGCTGGGAAAGCACTTGATGGAATTGAAAGTACTGCGAATCCTAAAGTTAAACTCGAAGCTAAAGATGCTTTCGCCCCTGTAGCTACTGCTGGTTTTACTTATGATTTCAATGATCGTTGGTTTGCAGTCGGATCAATTTCCTATGCGCATCTTAAAGGTGAAACAACAATTACCGTAAACGATGCTGAACTTGGTGAATTAATCAATGCAAAATCAGATATCGAAATTAATCCGATTCTGGGATATGCCGGTATTGGTTATCGATTCTAATTTCCATCAGTCTTCATAAAGCGGCCAAGTGCCGCTTTATTCATTCTAATAACTAAATTTTATTGATTGATAAATTTTTATTCTGTCGTCATGATGCTACTGATCTTTTAAAATTACAAAAAATGCTAAGCGGATTGACCATGTCAGAAACCAAATTTTCAAAACCCCTCATCTTTATGCTCATTGGGAGTGCTTTTATTTTGGCACTCTCCTTAGGTGTCAGACATGGATTTGGCTTGTATTTAGTTCCAATGAGTCATGAGTTTAATTGGAATCATCAAGTTTTCAGTTTAGCAATTGCCTTTCAAAATTTATTATGGGGTGCTGTTCAACCCTTTACGGGAGCGCTAGCAGATAAATATGGGAGTAAAAAAGTCGTTGCCGTAGGCGGCGCTTTATATGCGATTGGACTTGTGATGATGGCATTTAGCTCAACAGGGCTTCTCATCAATCTTAGTCTAGGTTTAATCATTGGTCTGGCTTTATCAGCTACTTCATTTTCTGTTTTGCTCTCTGCTGTCGGACGTGCAGCGCATCCAAGTCGACGTAGTATGGCTATGGGCATTGCCAGCGCAGCAGGCTCTTTTGGTCAATTTATTATGTTGCCAACCACACTTTTACTCTTACAAAATTTTGGTTGGTCATCTGCGCTACTCATCACAGCGATTTTAATTGCATTAATTGTACCCTTGGCTTGGATGCTAAAAGCTCCAATGTATCAAGCGCCTCAAGCAGTTGATGCAATCACTAAACCTTCTTTAAGTTTTAAACAAATACTCATAGTTGCCAAAAACCACAAACCTTTTATCTGGTTGGCATTAGGATTTTTAGTTTGTGGATTTCAGGTCGTATTTTTGGGCATTCATTTGCCGGGTTATTTAACTGACCATGGTTTTAGCACCACCACTGGTACTATGTTTTTAGCCTTGGTTGGGCTATTTAATATTGTTGGAACTTACACTGCTGGTTGGCTGGGTGATAAATATTCCAAACCTAAATTGCTCATGTGGTTATATGGACTACGTGGCATCGCCATCATTTTATTCCTCGCATTGCCACTCTCGATCTTTACGATTTATAGTTTTGCCATCATTATGGGTTTATTATGGTTATCAACCGTCCCCCTTACCAATGGTATTGTTGCCAATATGTTTGGCGTTAAATATCTCACCATGCTAAGTGGAATTGTATTTTTCACTCACCAAGTTGGTTCATTTTTTGGAGGATGGTTGGGTGGCTTAAATCATGATATGACAGGCAATTACAATATTATTTGGATGATGTGTATTGCGCTCAGTATCTTCGGTGTATTCATTCATTTATTTGTTAATGAGGAGAATGTCGTCAATGACTAATCGCTTCAATCTGCTCAACATCAGCATATTCATCGGAGTCATCCTTCTGCTTAGTCTATCGATTACTTTGTGGATGAACACTCCTGATTTATTTACATATTTTAATCAAGCTTTTTGCGCACATTAATTCATATAATTTCATGGTTTTGACAGCTCAGTTTTTTAAATTCCTCAATCAAATAATCTAATAAACATCTCACGGCAGGCATCATGCCTTGTCGTGATGTATAGGCAACATGAATAACGCCACGTGGCAACTCCCATTCAGGGACTAATTCTACAAGAGTGCCTTGATTAAGCTCTTCATATACAAACACTCTAGGTAATGATGCTATTCCAACACTGTTCAACACTGCAGATTTCATGGCGGCAAAATTATCAGTTTTGAGTCTTGGAAAGAATTCTATTTCTTGAAACTGATTAACTGTGTCAACTTTAGATTGAAATCTCCAAATCGATTTCGGGACATGAAAACCTATACTCGGAAGTTGTGCAAGGTTATCCAAATGGATAGGCTCATGAATCTGTTGAATTAATTCAGGCGTTGCCACTAACACATGTTGCCAAGCATCAAGCTCTCGTACAATCAAGTCGCTATCTTCAAGTGGTAAATTTCTCACCCTCACAGCCAAATCAATCCCCTCTTCTATGAGATCAATTTTACGATTTGTTGCGACCAAATGAACTTGAACACGTGGGTAATGTTGCATGAATTTAGCAATCATATTACCCAACGGAAACTCAACCAAACCAATTGGACACGAGATTCGAATTAAACCTGAAGGCTCGCTCGACAAACTTTGCTCTACAAAATTTTCTGCCGCCTCCACTTGATCCAAAATCTTAATACAATATTCAAAAAATTCTTGACCAACTGCGGTTACGGCTAACTTTCGTGTATTTCGTTGCAATAATCTTACGTGTAAACGGTTTTCCAAATCTGAAATATGACGAGACAACTTAGATTTTGTAATACCTAAAGCTTCACTTGCCTTAGTAAAACCTTGATATTTAACGACTTGCACAAAATAGTAGTAATCATTTAAATTTTGCATAATTGTTTCATTTTTGGAATTATCTGTTGAGAGAATCGCCCTGTAATCTCATCAATATACCTCAATATCATGATTAGAACGATATATAGAGGAATACAAATGACACAAGTTCAGAAAGTCTATACCAGCGATCGAAGCACATGGGTGGGTGATGGTTTTCCAACAAACTCCATGTTACCCATGCATGAAATAGGAAATCATACCAGCCCATTCTTGGTAATGGGTTATACAGGTCAATATCGATTTTCTCCAAGTCACCACCAACGCGGTGTTGGTTTACACCCCCACCGTGGTTTTGAAACGGTGACGATTGTCTATGACGGCGAATTAGAGCATCGTGACTCAAAAGGCAATCATGGCAAAATTGGTCCAAACGAAGTGCAATGGATGACCGCAGGTAAAGGTATTCTGCATGAAGAACACCATTCGGAAGCTTTTGCAAAAACTGGCGGAGTTTTGGATATGGTTCAACTTTGGGTAAATCTACCAGAGCATGCCAAGATGACTGAGCCGAGATATCAGGAATTGACTGAGCAAAATATTCCTGAAGTTTTATCTCACGATGAGCAAACCAAGATTCGTGTTATTGCTGGTCAATATCAAATCGGCTCAACTGTTTATCAAGGACCAGCTCAAACATTTAGCAACATGAATGTTTATGACATTAGACTTAATCATGGAGCACGCCTTCCATTAAATCTTATGCCAAACTGGAATCATCTGATTTTCATCCTTGATGGAGAGGTTGAGATTGATGGTCAGATCTATACAGCCATACAAACGCTTTATCTTGACCCAAAATCAACACAGGTCGAAATATTTGCTCATCGTACGGCGAAAATTCTTTGCTTAAGTGGTGAACCATTGAATGAACCCATTGTTGCCCACGGTCCTTTCGTCATGAATACTCAGGAAGAAATCGTGCAAGCATTTGATGATTTCAGAAATGGAAATTTTGCTTAATTTAACATCCACAAGCCTTATCATTTTCAAGATAAGGCTTACCCCTCATCACTCCTTCATTCCTTTCAAATACTTGTCATAATCGCCTATTAGACTTAGTTCAAAAACAACGTACGATTACTAAATGAAATCAGATAATTTTACTAAAGTTAGCTTATCAGCACTATTTTTTATTTTTCTTAAATTAGGATGTATTTCATTTGGTGGTCCTGCAGCGCATTTGGTATTATTTAATCGCACTTTTGTTGATCGGCTCAAATGGCTAAGCTCTCATGAATATGGACAATTGGTCGCATTAGCACAATTGTTGCCAGGTCCGACCAGTAGTCAAGTGGGGCTATCGATAGGATATTTATCCAAAGGATATTGGGGAGGCTTTATTGCTTGGTTAGGATTTACATTACCTGCCTTCATTCTAATGACCTCATTTGCTATTTTTGGTCAATATTTTTTTTCCGATATACCTCTTGAACTCTTTCACGTCATCCATTTGATTGTAATAGCCGTCGTCATTTGGGCTTTTTTACAAATGTTTAAAAGCTTCTGTACTGAAATTTGGCAGTATGTCCTGATGCTGAGTTCTGCTTTTTTTATTTATTTTGCGCAGTGGAGCTATAGTCAAATTTTCTTAATTTTAGTGGCTGGATTCATTGGCTTAGCATTTACAAAAAAAGGAAAATCTCAGCCATCACCGCACATCAAAACCACTCAGGCATATCAAAAGTATCATTATCTCTGGCTCATCCTGTTTGTCACTTTATTTATTATTTTTCCTGCGCTGCAATTTATCTATTCATCAAGCTTGCTTAGAAATCTAGAAAGCTTTTATCACACTGCTTCAATGGTTTTTGGGGGCGGTCATATCATCCTGCCACTCATGTATGAAGATTTTGTGCTTACTCAACACATCACTGCGGAACAATTTGACTTAGGCTATGCATTTGCTCAAGTTATTCCAGGCCCTTTATTTAGCTTTGCAGGATACGTTGGCACATATTTAGGATTTACCGCATCGCCTTTACTTAACGCTGCAATTGCAACCAGTATAATTTTCCTGCCCTCATTTCTGCTTATTTTCGGCACGCTCCCTTACTGGTCAAAATGGGTCAAAAACAAAAAGATTGCAGCAGCTGTCGCTGCTATTAATGCAGCGGTCATCGGATTACTACTCTGTTTAATTGCTCAAATGGCTGAAAAACATCTACATTCAATTTATGATTTTATTTTTATCGGCATTGTCATTCTTTTACTGAGATCAAAAATTCCTGTCATCATCTCTTTAGTAGCGAGCTTTGTTAGCTATGGAGCTTTATTGTATTTTGTAATTTAAAGATCAAACTTAAATGCAAAAATAAAAAAACTCGCAAGCCTGAACTTGCGAGTTTTTTGTCATCACGTTGCCTTAGAACAAGCGATTCATCCCGTTTAACGTTGCTACGCGATAAGCTTCAGCCATCGTTGGGTAGTTAAACGTTGTCTCAACAAAATACTTGATGGTGTTGTTCGGACTATTCATCACGGCTTGACCAATATGAATAATTTCAGAAGCATTATTACCGAAGCAATGCACACCTAAAATTTCTAGGGTTTCGCGATGGAATAAAATCTTTAACTCACCCACTGTATCACCCGTGATTTGTGCACGAGCAAGGTGACGGAAAGACGCCTGACCAACTTCATAAGGAATTTTTTCTTCAGTTAATTCCTGCTCAGTTTTACCAATTGATGAAATCTCTGGAATGGTATAAATACCAGTAGGAATATCAACCACAGGTTGGATACCTTGTTCACCACTCATAATCGCGCCAGCACAACGACCTTGGTCATATGCAGCTGAAGCTAGAGACGGCCAACCAATTACGTCACCCGCAGCATAAATATTTTCAACCTCAGTTTGATACTGCTCGTTCACTGATAGTTGTCCGCGACTGTTTGGTTTGATGCCAACATTTTCCAAGCCAAGACCATCTGTATTACCAGATCGACCATTACACCATAGAATTGCATCAGCTTTAATTTTCTTGCCACTTTCAAGATGCAACACCACATGATCATCAAATGTTTCTAAGTGATCAATCTGCTCATTGTGGCGAATCAATACACCTTGTTCACGTAAGTGATATGACAATGCATCAGCAATTTCGTCATCTAAATAGCTCAGTAATTTATGCTGAGTATTAATCAAATCAACTTTGTGATCTAAGCCAATAAAGATAGATGCATATTCACAGCCAATGACACCAGCGCCATAAATAATGATTTTTTGAATTGAAAAATCTAGATCTAAAATTTTGTCAGAATCAAACACACGTGGGTGATTGAAATCTAAAATTGAAGGACGATATGGACGACTACCTGTCGCAATCACCAACTGTTTAAAAATAATCGTTTCTTTCACACCTTCAGGCGTGAAAATCACCACCGTATTTTGATCTTGGATATATGCACGACCGTGGAAAATATCAATGCGGTTACGGTCGTAAAAACGCGAGTGTGTATCCACTTGCTGTTGGATCACTTTATGCGCATTACGAAGCACTTGCTTCATGGTGAATTGTTTCCAATCACCCACTTTTTGGAACATTGGATCACGTTGATAACGGATAATGCTAGAAACCGTTTGACGTAAAGCTTTACTTGGAATGGTTCCTACATGCGTACAGTTACCACCAAGTTGTTCACGCATATCAACTACTGCAACGCGCTTGCCTGATTTGGCAAGTTTCATTGCCGCACCTTCACCAGCAGGGCCTGAACCTAAAACGACTGCATCATATTTGACAAAGGTTCCACTCACGACCTCTTTCTTACGCGGCATTCAATGCTCCTATACAATTATCTCTTCATTTATCTAACTTATATTATGACTGAAAATGCACACATTTGCTGTATTTCAATACCATATATTGCTTGATAGCCACATTTATTTTATGAATATCGTTTTTGCCCAATTTATGCATAAATTCGCTATAATAAGAGACCTATTTTTAATATTTCCTCCCGTCACACATTAGTGGAATCGTTGAATATGTCAGAAAACCGTAAACCAGTACAGGGTGAAAAACTTCGTGGCGCTGAGAAAGTTGCACGTATTCCTGTAAAAGTGATTCCTACGGTTGAAGCACCTCGTAAACCAGACTGGATTCGCGTCAAAATGGCTGCACCAGAAGAGGTTCAACGCATTAAATCAACTTTACGTGAACAAAAATTACATACAGTGTGTGAAGAAGCTGCATGTCCAAATCTTCCTGAATGTTTTGGTGGTGGTACAGCAACTTTCATGATTATGGGTGACATTTGTACACGTCGTTGCCCATTTTGTGATGTGGCACATGGTCGTCCGAATGCATTAGACCCAGATGAACCACGCCACATGGCTGAGACAATTGCAAACTTAGGTTTGAAATACGCTGTTATAACATCTGTAGACCGTGATGATCTACTCGATGGTGGAGCGCAACACTTTGTTGATTGTATTAAAGAAGCGCGTGCTTTAAGTCCTAATACATTATTGGAAATTTTAGTACCTGATTTCCGTGGTCGTATGGATGTTGCATTACGCATCATGACGGAATGTCCTCCAGATGTGTTTAACCACAACATTGAAACCGTACCACGTTTATACAAAGCAATGCGTCCAGGTTCAGACTATCAACATTCCTTAAACCTTCTTAAAATGTTTAAAGAATACTGCCCAGATATTCCAACTAAATGTGGCTTGATGGTAGGTATTGGCGAAACTGAAGAAGAAGTTCTCGCACTTCTTGATGACCTTAAAGCACACGATGTTGACTACGTAACGATTGGTCAATATTTACAACCATCAAAAGAACATGCACCAATTGATCGCTTCGTCACACCTGAAGAGTTCGAACGCTATACAGCACATGGGCAAAAATTAGGCTTTAAAAATATTTGGGCTGCACCAATGGTACGTTCAAGTTATTTTGCTGATCGTCAATACTATGGCGAACCAGTACCAGCAGTTCGTCGTAAAGCTGATCCTGCAAAGAAAATTACTGTTCAAACAATCGAAGCATAATTCTTCTTACTTTAAAGCCCTCGTATGAGGGCTTTTTTGTTTGTGGTTTTTATAATTCTCAATTACTTATTGACACATTTCTTATCTCTCTTCAGCTTGAATTTTGAATATTTTTCAAACAATCTTATCCAATATAAGTATTAATATGCGTCCGTTTTAGAACTCAACGCTTTCGTTTCACATTTCATGATCCAATATCTCTGTAGATCTGATGTTTGTGCTTTGATTAAATTTACTGTGGGTATTGGCTCCATGACCAAATCATAAATGGAGCAGTTCATAATGTTTTTTATACTCAGTTTAATTATTCTATTTATAACACTCTGGGCTATTTTTTATTTCGAATTCTCAAGAACTTCTGGGGCTATCATACTCACAGTCGTATCTATTTTAGTCGCGTTGATCAGCCCTTGGTCGCTGATACTCGGTATTCCTTTTATCCTAATTTCATTGATTGTCAGTATTGATACGTTAAGGATGAAATTTATTACACAACCTGCCTATAAAGCTCTAGCCAATGCAATGCCAACAATGAGTAGTACCGAGCGTGAAGCATTGGATGCAGGAACCAGTTGGTGGGAAAAAGAATTATTTATGGGGGCACCAGACTGGAAGAAATTTGATCAGTATCCGTACCCCACGCTGTCTGAAGAAGAACAATCATTTATCGATCATGAAGTCGAACAGCTCTGCCAGATGCTGGATGAATGGGATATTCACCATCATCGTAAAGACCTCCCTGAAGAAGTCTGGTCATTTATTAAATCCAAAGGTTTTCTGGGTTTAATTATCCCTAAAGAATACGGCGGTAAACAATTCAGCTCATTTGCGCAAAGCCGTATCATGAGTAAGATTGCCTCGCGCTCACTTACCACTGCTGTCAGTTGTATGGTGCCTAACTCTTTAGGTCCAGGAGAATTACTCTTACACTACGGTACTGAAGATCAAAAGAATCGTTATTTACCAGGTTTAGCAAAAGGTGAAGAAATTCCATGTTTTGGTTTAACAAGCCCTGAAGCAGGTTCAGATGCAGGTGCAATTCCTGACACAGGTGTGGTTTGTTATGGTCAATTTGAAGGACAAGAAGTTCTTGGCCTAAAAATGAATTTTTCCAAACGTTGGATTACACTTGCCCCTGTTGCTACGGTGGTCGGTTTAGCTTTCAAATTATATGACCCTGAAGGTTTACTAGGTGATAAAAACAAAACTGAATACGGAATCACATGTGCCCTATTACCAGCTGATCATGAAGGTGTGATTGTAGGAGCACGCCATAATCCAGGTTCGCCATTTATGAATGGTACCGTGGATGGTAAAGATGTCTTCATTCCGCTGGATTGGATTATTGGTGGTGTAGAAAATGCAGGTAAAGGCTGGCGTATGCTGATGGAATGTCTGGCAGTTGGCCGCGGTATTTCTCTTCCAGCACTATCAACAGCTGCAGGTGAAATGTGTTATTTAAATGTCGGCGCCTTTGCTCGTGTCCGTCAACAATTCAAAATTTCAGTCGGTAAATTCGAAGGTGTTCAAGAGGTTTCAAGTGATATCGCTAGCGATACCTATATGCTCGAAGCTTTCCGTTACTTAGTCACTTGTGGTTTAAACCAAGGGGGTAAGCCCGCAGTTATGACCGCAATGGCAAAATACTACGCAACTGAGACCATGCGTAAGATTGTTAATCATAGTATGGACATTGTGGGCGGCCGTGCTATCCAAATGGGTCCTCGTAACTTCTTGGCGCTCATGTACCAAGCGATCCCTGTTTCGATTACTGTTGAGGGTGCCAATATTCTGAGTCGTTCACTGATGATTTTTGGTCAAGGTTCGATGCGTTGTCATCCCTATTTATTTGAAGAATTACAACTTTTACAAGCCGAAAATAAAGATGCAGCATTAAAAGAGTTTAATGACATTCTTTATAAGCATTTGGGTTATACATTTAATCGAACCGCTAAATCATTTGCTTATGGTTTTATAGGCGGATCAACAGAAGGCTCAGTAAAGGCTGATGATTTCAGTCGCCCTTACTACAAAACCATTAATCGTTTGAGTGCTAATTTTGCCTTAGTCGCAGATATGTGCTTAGGCCTCCTTGCAGGTGATATCAAACGCAAAGAAATGCTGTCTGGACGATTGGCAGATATGCATTCACACTTATTTATTGCGACTGCAATTCTTAAATTTTATGAAAATGGTCAACGTACTGAAGCTGAACAACTGCATGCTAAACTCGCACTTGAGAAAGCATTATATGCATCTCAAGAAGCGTTCTATGGTCTGTTTGATAACTTCCCTGTAAAAATTGCCGCAAGTTTAGTCAAACTTATTTGTTTCCCTTTTGGTCGTCCTATTACTCAACCATCGGATGCCTTGAAACTTAAATTAGGTGAACTAATTCTTCAGGAAAATGCTTTCCGCGATGAATTAAAAAAACATGTCTTCTATAGTACTGATCCCGATGATGTCAATGGACGCATGGAGTCTACATTCCAAATGTTGCTTCAAATTGAGGATTTATGGAATAAGTTTAAAAAGGCTGAATCCAAAGGCCAATTTACAGGTCTGACTTTCGAAGAGCATATTGAATCTGCTCTTAAGGAGAATTTCATCACTCAAGCTGAAGCAGATCAGTTGCTTACGTATAACGCTAAACGTTTTGACAGTATGTTGACTGATGTTTTCGATACTGAACTTAACCAGAGTTTAGAACTTGAGAACCCTCACGCTCAGGCTTTGTCAAATTCTACACAATACTAGTCACCCAATTGCTTCTGAAAAAACGATCCTAAAGGGTCGTTTTTTATTTTTCATTCCACTTTTTATATTTCATTCCACTATGGTGTTATAGAAAACAACATCAAAATAAGCGAAATTAAATGAAAACAAAATAATGAATCTTTATTCATTTTTTATGATAATGTGATTACAACTAATAAATAGCTGTCATTAAATTTTGAACATATGAAATTGACACGCATTTGAATCATATAAACTACAGGACAAGGATCAACGCTATGAGTCAAGAAATCGTATTAGTTGCAGGTAGCCGTACCGCTATGGGTAGCTTTCAGGGAGGACTTTCAAGCTTAACAGCCCCGCAACTTGGTGCTGAAGTCATCAAAGCCGTACTTGACCAATCTAAGCTTGCTGCGGATCAATTAGATGAAGTGATTATGGGGTGTGTTTTACCTGCGGGATTAAAACAAGGTCCTGCTCGTCAAGCGATGCGAATTGCAGGTGTACCAGATCATGTAGGTGCAACAACGATCAATAAAATCTGTGGGTCTGGCATGAAAGCCGTGATGCAAGCTGCAGATACCATTAAAGCTGGCTCGGCAAATATTATTGTCGCTGGCGGAATGGAATCCATGTCGAATGCACCTTATCTCATGGACAAAGCACGCGCAGGTTACCGTATGGGACATGGCAAAGTGATTGATCACATGTTCCAAGAAGGTTTGGAAGATGCTGAAACTGGCTATTCAATGGGTATTCTTGCTCAAGAAATGGCAGATAAGAAAAACTACACACGTGAACAACAAGACGATTTCGCGATTCGCTCCTTAACTCGTGCTCAGAATGCGATTCAAAATAATTATTTTAAAGATGAAATCACACCCGTTACAGTAAGTTCACGTAAAGGCGATGTCATCGTTGCACAAGATGAAAATCCATTTACAGCAAAAATTGATAAAATTCCTACGCTACGCCCAGCATTTGCTAAAGACGGTACAATTACTGCAGCCAATGCCAGTTCAATTAGTGATGGTGCATCAGCATTTTTAGTCACTTCTGCTGAACACGCAACATCAAAAGGGCTTTCAACTTTAGCAACGATTAAAGCTTACGCAACTCATTCTCAACACCCATCAGAATTTACCATCGCACCTGTTGGTGCAATAGAAAAAGTTTTAAACAAAGCGGGCTGGACTGTTGAAGACGTAGATTTATGGGAAATTAATGAAGCGTTTGCGATGGTAACTATGGCAGCGATTGATGCTTTTCATTTAGATCCTGAAAAAGTCAATATTCATGGTGGAGCTTGTGCACTCGGACATCCATTGGGGTCATCAGGCTCACGTATTATTTTGACTCTCATCCATGCATTAAAACGCTTAGGTAAAACCAAAGGTGTTGCCGCGCTTTGCATTGGTGGTGGAGAAGCAACTGCGATTGCGATTGAAATCCCAGCTTAATATTTATGCTATAGCGCATCTTAAGATGCGCTTTTTTATGAGGAAAAAAATGTCAAAACAAGATTATGAAAATGGTTTAAAAGTTCGTACCGAAGTGATGGGAGAAACTTTTGTCAAACGTACACAAGACAATACAGTTCCATTTACTCAACCACTTCAAGATTGGATTAATGAGCATGCATGGGGTTCAACTTGGCAACGTGAAGGTGTTTTACCGCGCAAGTATCGTTCGTTAATCACGATTGCATTTTTAACAGCCCAAAAAAGCCCAACAGAACTTAAAGGTCATGTACGTGGCGCTTTAAACAACGGCGCAACTGTTGAAGAAATCCAAGAGGTTCTTTTGCACAGCTTGCCATACTGTGGTGCTCCAGCTACCCAAGAAGCATTTAGAGCCGCGTTAGAAGTCATTAATGAATATCAACAAAGCTAATCTCATTGAGCATTCATAGATAAACCGCTTAATCTACATTAAGCGGTTTTATAAGGTATTTCGACGCTAGATTTAACTTAATTCAATTTTAGATTGATGTTCAAGCACCTGAACCACAGCTGAAAAATCAGAATCTTGGGCTTTCACTTTTTCAATTTGCTTATACTGATTTTGTATAAGTTGCATCGTTGGCAAATTCAACGCTTGCTCTTGAATTAGATCGGTCGCAATTCCAATATCCTTTTGTAAAAGATCTAAGGCGAAGGTTTTTGGAAATGCACGACTCAAGACACGTTGCGCCATAATATTTTCAGACATTGAACTTTTACCACTAGAATGATTAATACAATTCAATGCACTATTCAAATCTACTCCTTTTGATTTTAATACCGTCAATCCTTCTGCAAGTGCCCATAGATGGGTTGCCATCAACGTATTATTCACCGCTTTAACAGCAAATCCAGAACCACTCTCCCCGACATATTCAATTAATCCTGCAAATGCCTGAATAATCGGTTTTGCACGCTTATAAGCATCGACATCACCCCCAACCATTACCGTCAGTGTCCCTTTTTCAGCACCTATAGTTTGCCCAGAAACGGGGGCATCTAAATATTCAACACCATTAAATTTCAACTGATTTGCAAGTTTTAAAGCACTTATAGGTACACCACTGGTACAGTCGATCCATACGCTCCCCTTGACCGGAGGATTTTGAGCAATAAGCTGTTCGACATCTGCACTGGTGGGTAAGCAACTGAAAATAAAATCTGCTTTCACTGCTTGATCGACAGAGGTCGCTTTAGTACCAAATGTTTGTGCATGTGCTTCTGCTTTTTCAAAATTACGGTTCCAAACTAAAACTTCAAATCCTAGTTTTGGTAAATGGCTCGCCATGTGCCATCCCATAGCACCTAAACCGATAAATGCAATTTTCATTTTTAATTTCACCTTAAATTTGAGTGTTAGGGAGTGCCGTTGCTTCTGCTGAATGCGGTTTGTTTTCGAGCTCTACTGTTTGCGCATTCTTATCTTCTCGATTTAAGAAAAGATTCAATAAAATAGCCGCTAATGTTGCAGTCCCTATTCCATCCAAATCAAAATTGCCAATTTGTAAACTATAATTGCCTGTCCCCATAATTAAGGTGACAGCAGCAATCAACAGAGTACTGTTTTTGGTAAAATCTACGCGGTTGTCCACCCAAATTTTAGCACCGGCCACTGTAATCAGACCGAAAACAACAATCGAAGCTCCCCCTAATAATGCGACAGGAATCGTACTAATAACCGCGCCAAATTTTGGTGATAGACCTAGCAAAATTGCAAATACGCCAGCAAATAAAAATATGGTGGTCGCATAAATTTTGGTTACCGCCATCACACCAATGTTCTCAGCATATGTTGTCATTCCTGTTCCACCGACTGATGCAGACAAGGTCGTACATACACCATCAGCAAAGAAACCTCGTCCCATATATGGTGAAAGATTACGTCCAGTCATTGCAATACCGCTTTGAAATGTCCTAGATTCTCTGCGACTAAGATGATCGCTACGGGAGCAATAAGCAGCATGGCATTAAATTCAAACACTGGCGCATGAAAAGTAGGTAAACCGAACCAAGCTGCCTCACTGACTTTAGTAAAATCAATCGCTGTACCAAAACCCAAAACATTGGTGAGTAAAAAATAAATAAAGTAAGAAGCCACTAAGCCAATGAGCAATAACAATCTACGGATCATGCCCTTAGTAAATACGGCGATTACACTAATACAAATAATCGTGATTAGAGCCATCCATGAATCAAACTGATTAGCAGAGACACTTTTGATCGCCACTGGCGCTAAATGCAAACCAATGATCATCACAATTGCTCCAGTCACAATTGGTGGCATCAATTTTTCAATCCATGCTGTGCCAGTTTTCATCACGATCAAACCGATCAAGGCGTACAAAATACCGCATGCAATGGTACCGCCAAGTGCTAAGCCTAAGTTTGGATTTAAGCCAACACCGGTATAACCAGTGACTGCAATGACTGCTCCAATGAAAGCGAAGCTCGAGCCTAAATAGCTCGGCATACGCCCCCCAGTCATTAGGAAAAATAATATTGTCCCAATACCCGTAATAAACATTGTAAGATTCGGATCGAAACCCATTAGTAAAGGGGCAAGTACTGTTGCTCCAAACATTGCAAATGCATGCTGCAGCCCCAATACCATACTTTTACCTGGCGGCAAGTACTCATCTACTTGAACTGCGGTCGTGTCTAGATTTCCTTGGAAAGGTTTAAATTTTGGAAACCATGTTTCTTTTGTGCTCATCGACCTTCTCCTGATCAAGCATGCTGTTTTAGACCATTGGAACTGGCTCGCAATATGCGCGGTTAAAATACATGAGGGCTTTTTCACCCGCTTGCTGTTTCATCCCCTTTACTTGGCAGAACAAAACATCATGACTGCCCACCGATAAACTTTGTACGACTTCACAATCAAAACTCACTAGCGCACCTTCTAAAATAGGTGCACCTGTGACTAATGTTGACCAGTCCCCCTTTTCAAAACGTTCTGCCATTGGAGTTTTACCCCCAAACACATTTGATAAATGCTTTTGACTACTACTTAAAGTATTGACACACAAAACCTGATTACTTTTAAATGTTTCAAATACTGATGCTGATCGATTTAGACATACCAGCAATGTTGGTGGCGTATCTGTCACACTACATACAGCTGAAGCTGTGAAGCCAGCTTTTCCTGCTAGACCAGCTGTAGTAATGACATTGACAGCTGCACCTAAATTCGACATTCCTTGTCTAAAAACCTGTTGGTCAATGTTGAGTGTGGCACTCACTGCCTCGGGTAAATTGATTGATTGCACATTTGCATTCATAGTGTTCTCCATCCCTCATCGCCTAAACAGTCAGTGAGGGACTCATAATAGGGTGATGAAAGCTTTCAAATTAAACATGAGCAATCGAAGCAATTTCGATGAGTGCATCAGGTTTGACTAATCCTGTTTGAACACAGTAACGAGCTGGTTCTGCATTCGGAAAATATTCGGCATATACTTCATTCATTGCAGCGTAGTTTGCCCAATCTGTCAGAAAAATATGGTTGAAAGTAATGTCCGACATTGTTCCGCCAGCAGTTTCGATGACCTTCTTTATTGTTTCAAGGACATGGCGTGTCTGTGCTGCTACGTCTCCAACATGAACTACATTGTTGTTTTCATCAAAAGGCAAAGTGCCTGAAACATAGACAATGTTGTCTGCTTTAGTTGCTGGTGAATACGGTGCGAGTGGCTTACCTGAACCCACTGGAATAATGACTTCTTTTGACATGACTTATTTCCTAATTTTAGAATCTATAAATATTTATGCGCTTTCAGCGAGTGTTGGTTGATCTGCAAAACTACTGATAAAACTTTCTGTATTCGACACCCATCCAAAGAAGATTTTTATATTGTACATACTTGCGACATGGGCTTCTTTTGGCCCTGCTTGATGACAGGCATCGTCTAAAGCCACGCCAAAATATTCTAGAAAGAAGCCATCTCTGAGCGTCGATTCAACACATACATTAGTCGCGATACCGACAAAAACCAAATTACGAATTCCACGAACTCTAAGCATGCTGTCTAGCGCTGTGTTAAAGAATCCACTATAACGAGGCTTTTCAATCACAATATCTTGAGGAGCTGGCACCAACTCATCAATCAACTCAAAATCCCAATCCCCTTTTGCTAACAATTTGCCTTGTAACTCAGGACGCTTACGCATGGTCTTCAGTGCATTTGATTTATGAAAGTTTGGTGAATCAATACCACCTGCTTCACGATATTGATTATCCCAACCGTTTTTGAAATAGATCACTTGAATACCAGCATCATGTGCTGCAGAAACTGCCTTTTTAATATTTTCAACCACAGGTTTTGTCGTCGACACATCAAACCCAGCAAGATCTAAATAACCACCTTTTGACGTATACGCATTTTGCATATCAATCACGATTAATGCTGTTTGCTCAGGTGCAAGCACAATATTTTCCGGTTCGGCTTTGAGTTTTACACCCGTACCCGCTTGTGCAGTAAATCCAGCTTCAACGGTATTTTCTAAATGACTCATGCGATTTTCTCCAACACAGGTTCTGAACTCATTCCTTCAACCACAACATGTTCACGACATTTCATAAGCGGCTGAATCCGTTGTCCAAAACTTTCAACACCTTTAACAAAATCATCAAATGTCAGTAAAATGCCTTCAGTTCCTTTTACCTCGCTAATCTCATCTAGCATTTTTGCGATAGTTTCGTAAGAACCCACTAACGTCCCCATATTGATGTTGACTGGTGATACTGATGAAGCCATTTGACGAATATTAGTATCTGCACCAGATTTAGTATCTTTTCCGCCTTGATTCATTAACCAGTTGATCGCTTCAATATCAGCACCATCTTTGTAATGTTGCCACTTCGCCATCGCTTCTTCGTCTGTTTCAGCAGCGATAATCATGAACAAAACGTAGGTTTGAACATCACGACCCGTAATATCTGTTTTTGCTTTTAAACGATCATTGATTTCTGCATATGCTGTTGGTGTATTTAGCCCTTTACCAAAAACAAAATTGTAATCAGCGTGTTGAGCAGAAAATTCCAAACCTGTATCCGATTGACCAGCGCAGATAATTTTCATCTCTGCTTGCGGGCGTGGGCTAACTCGGCAATCATCCATTTGGAAATGGTCACCTTTAAAATCAGATTTACCTGTTGCCCATAATTCACGCAGAATTTGTACGTATTCAGATAAGTATTCGTAACGCTTTCCGAAATATTCATCACCGGGCCACATGCCCATTTGGGTATATTCTGGCGCTTGCCAACCTGTGACGACATTTAGACCGAAACGACCATTCGAAATTGAATCAATCGTAGATGCCATGCGTGCAACTATGGCAGGCGGCATCACTAGCGTCGCAGCTGTTGCATAAATTTTTATTTTGCTGGTGACTGCAGCAAGACCCGCCATAAGCGTAAAAGTTTCTAAGTTGTGATCCCAAAACTCAGTTTTACCCCCGAAACCACGCAGCTTGATCATAGACAATGCAAAGTCAAAACCGTAATGCTCTGCGCGTTGGACAATTTTTTTATTTAACTCAAAACTTGGTTTGTATTGAGGAGCATTTTCTGAGAGTAACCAGCCATTATTTCCGATCGGACAAAAGACACCAATTTTCATATCTAACACTCCTAATTTAACGATCAGTTAAATTCGATTTAGTAGGATTAAGCTTTCGAGCTTGTATTAGATATTTAGCAAATGATGTGCCAACTATTATTTTATTATATATTACAATAGCTTAATAATTTTATATTTTACCTTATGATAAATTAATCACATAATCCCAATACCCATTACTCCTAAACAACGTCATAAAAAAGTGCATAAGATGTTCCAAAAAATACCATTTGGTAAAATAATTAAAAAAACCACGATCTCAATCGTGGTTTTTTATATGCAATTGAAAAGTTTCAAATGCTAGAGTGATCGAAGAAATTGAATAAGTGCCTGATTAGTGATATTTGGCTCAGTCACAGTAGAAGCATGTGCACCTACATCAAAAATTGAGCATTGTGCATGTACAAAATTTTTCTGAAGATCAAGAGTCTTATGTACTGGAACCAAGAAATCATCACGATTTGCAATCAAGTGAATTGGAGTTCGTTGAAGTGCGGTGATATGTTCATTCGTTATTTTAAATTCCTTTAAAGCCTTCAGACGTCTCAGTACATTCTCTTTTGGTGGAAAGTTTCGGAGTTGATTATTTTCTGCTTGTTGTATTTGATCGATATTAACCGAGATCCATACAGGTGGATAAAGAAATAATGCTTGAGCTCTAACATATGCCTCTGCACCAGCATTTTGTAATAACGATTCTCGAGCTTCAAAACATTTGAGCGTATGTGGATCTAGTGAGTCCCACGCATTAATACTGGTCAAACTCAACATTTCCAATTTTGTATTTTGAATTAAAACGGCTAACTCCGCTCCAATATGCCCACCTAAAGCATGACCGATAAAATGGAATTCATCGATCTTTAGATCCTCTAAAATCTGTATCACTTGTATTGCCATATCGGTCATTGAATAAGTTGGTGCTAGTAATGCAGCATCTGCATGACATCCTTGTTGATCATATGTAATGACATGAAAAAATCGAGTCAATATATCTAATTGAGGATGCCAAAAATGTCCATGCCCTCCTAACCCTGAAGATAACAACACAAATTGAGCATCAGGATTAGCTTTGCAGTAAAAAACTTGATACGTCATAAATTTTACCTATCGATAAAAAATAACTACAACTCTGCAATTAACATGCCCAAGCTAATTCAATTAAAAATTTATTTCTAAAATGCTAAATTTATAATTCTAAAGATAAACAATAATTGTTATCATTTACAATAGTTACATACACTCACACTTTCTTACTTTTATGAACAGTACAGAATTCGAACTACCAGGCGAGTTAACACTTGGGAATCAAGTAAAAAAAACTCGTAAGACTACTAAATCAGTTTCTATCAGTTATCGCCTGATGGTGCTCTATCGTTTTTTATTGGCGGGTATTGGAGGTTATTTGCTTGCATCCCTCTCTGCTATCGTGATTGCACAAACATTTAGCACATATCAATCTAGCGCAGCGATGTCAGCAACGCTCATTGCTTTCTGTTTACAGTGTGCAGCGTTTATTTGGGTTTTTATGGTTCACAAAACCAGAAAAGCTACATTGGGCATCGTCTTACCTAGCCTTGCTTTATTTCTCATCTATAAAATCATGGGGAACTAATTCATGAGAAGTGATGCCAAAGCTGAAGGCCCACGCCAGTCTATGTCATGGTTACATACTTGGGCTAGTTTGATACTAGGATGGTTGCTGTATGCCATCTTTGTAACTGGTACTTTGAGTTTTTTCCAAGCAGAAATCAGTACATGGATGAAGCCCGAGTATCACCAATCGATTCCAAGCCAATCTCAACTCGAGCAGACGCAAGTCGCTCTGCAATATTTGCAGAATAATCATGATGATGCAGGGAGCTGGGGAATTCAATTACCCAATGCTCGTCAAAATTACACCACACTGAATATCCGGAATGTCGGAGAAGATCCCAATGCTCGTCGCGGTGGTAAACGTGTGACGATTGACAGTGCCACAGGTGAAGTATTAGAAGCCCGTGAAACCCGTGGTGGTAGTTTTCTGTATCGTTTCCATTTTGAATTATACGGAATGCCACGTATATGGTCACGTTGGATTGTGGGCATAGCAACCATGTTTATGCTTGTTGCAATTATTAGTGGCATCATCACCCATAAGAAAATCTTTAAAGATTTCTTTACCTTTAGAACAGGTAAAGGACAGCGTTCTTGGTTAGACGCACATAATGCAACAGCTGTATTCGCACTTCCCTTTCATATCATGATCACTTTTAGTGGTTTACTTTTATTATTGTTTACCATCATGCCGTGGGGGGTACAGCAAATTTATGACAATCGTGGCGCCTTTCTACAAGACCAACGAAAATCCTTAATTCAAAATCCAGCAGAACCACAAGGGCAGACTCGTACTGATCAACCGCAAGGAAATCAGCGCTCGATGATGAATGCGCGTACAGAAATTGAGGCTCGTGGTACGCAGTCAGCATCAAATGAACATACTAACAAAATGGATGGTGAGAGAAAGAATCGAGGTGAAAGTCGACGTACGCGCAACCAAGATCGAAAAGCTGAACCTGCACCACTTACAGATATTGCTCCGATCCTCACTCAAGCTGAAGCGAAGTGGAAAAACAATCCGATTGGTTCGATCACAATTAAAGCACCAAATACATCGAAGGCGACCATTGAGTTACGTGCTTTACACGGCGCAAGTATCGCTCATCGTGGCGTATATGAAACTTTAGACTTCAATGGTGTGACAGGTCAAAACATTACAGATGATTCCACTCAACTCAAAAATCCTTCTATTCCCAATGGCATTTACAATGTTGCCACTGTTCTACATGAAGCACGAGGAGTTGATTTAGCCTTACGTTGGATACTCTTTTTTTCTGGTATCGTTGGCACGCTAATGGTCGCAACAGGATTAATTTTATGGTGCGTCAAACGTGCACCTCAACAAGCGAAACAAGGTTATAAATCCTTTGGGTATCGTACGGTCGAGATTACCAACATCGCTGCGATTATCGGCTTACCTATTGCTTGTGCAGCTTATTTTTATGCAAACCGTTTTATCCCTGCCGACATGGAAATGCGTTTAAACTGGGAAATCCGTACATTCTTTATTGTGTGGCTCTTCACACTGGTTTATGCTGTTTTTCGCACCCATCGCCAAGCTTGGCTTGAATTACTGGGTCTCGCTACCCTGCTTTTCGCTTTACTTCCGCTTGTAAACTTTATCACAGGTGGTCAACCTTTATGGTGTTCTATAGCTCACGGTCAATGGGTTATCGCTTCGTTCGATCTGGCGATGCTAGTTTTAGCAGTGGTTTTTTATTTTGCACTTTACAAAGTTCAAAATCATCAAGGAACTCCATTAAAAAAGAGTCAAGTTTTACCTAAGGTAGAGGGGTAATCACCATGAGCTTTTTTCTCCTCATTTGGGCAGTTTGTACTTTAGGTTTTATAGGTTTAGCCAGTGCAATGCAAAAGCATCAAAAACAAATTTTTGGTCAAACATTGAGTATTAAACACCAGAAAATAGCCTCAATGGTTGGATGGGGATTCCTGTCGTTAGGGCTTATCCTCTGCATGAGCAAAGGACAAGTCAGTAATATGATGAGTTATTGGGTTGGTGTACTGACATTCGCTGCGCTTTTTGTTGCACTTTGTCTGACCTATTTTGAGTCACAAATAAAAAAAATCATTTTGGGCGTATCCTTTATTGGATTCATTAGCTTGATCTTCTCAATCATTTAATACTTTACTTGATAAAAACCGACCAATATTTCATTTCAATATGGGTCGGTTTTTTTCTTCTTAAATTAGCTTTAAACGTGAATCACGCTGAAGTTCTAGCAATTCAAACGTATAATCAACCTCATTTATTATGGCGATTAAGGATCGGTACGCATGGAACTTCGACATTTGAAATATTTCGTCTCAGTTGCCGAAGAACTTAATTTTACGCGTGCTGCAGAAAAACTTTTTATAGCGCAGCCCTCTTTAAGTCAGCAAATTAAAGATCTTGAAACGGAATTAGGTACATCCCTGCTGATTCGTAAAAGCAGAAGCTTATCGCTCACAGAGGAAGGAGAAACTTTTTTAAAAGATGCTCGACATATATTGAAACTTGCTCAAGACGCCAAACACAAGATTCAAATTATGGCGAATACCAAGAAAAATAAATTAAATATTGGCTTTTTACCTGTGGCAGAAATGAAAATTTTTCCCTATGTCATGCCTATTATTCGTGCACAACAGCCTGATTTAGATATTCAATTTCATAGTTTGAGCTGTTTACATCAAATCCAAGCACTTCGTGATCAAAAAATTGATGTCGCATTCACTCGCCAATGTATCGATGATGAACATATTGCCTCTATCGAATTGTTCAGTGAGCCCCTGATCTTGCTGATTCCTCGTCATTCAGCCCATGCGCATTTAGACTGTATTTCAAAACAGGATTTAATTGCCCAAAAATTTATCATGAGCGAGGAAACTGCCTCACCGATCTTATTCCAAAAAATTCAAAACATTTTTGAAGCTCTAAATACATCTATTCAAGTTGCTCAATACTCGAGTAACATTTTAATGAATATTAATCTTGTAGCGATGCAAGTCGGTTGGACCATTGTTCCAAAATATGTTGAAAGCTTGCTCAGTGAAAATGTCTTAATTAAATCAACTGAAATCGATTTACCGAATATCAGCTTATATTTGAGTTTCAGAAAGCAAGATCAAAGTAAGCATTTGCAAACTGTCAAAAATATTCTTAGCCAACACTTTCATTGTCATATTTTTTAAAAATTTGAACGCTATTTTAAAAATAAAAAACCTGCAAATTTGCAGGTTTTTTTTAGATTAGTCTTAAACTTTTTGATTAAACGCCAAGTTTATCAAATAGTTTTTGGCTGAGCTCTTCGCTCGTCTGAGGAATACTTAAGCCCGCGACAAATTTATCTGGTCTTAAAAATGCCATCGAATATTGAGTGCGACCAAACCACGCACGAATCGCATGCTCCGTATCCCCAAGTGTCAATATTTCATCATCATGAGCATCAGTATTCAATTGTTCAGGTGGAACGACTTTAATAAATTTCACACCTAAGGCTTTCCATTTTTGAATACTTGTTGGTGTGAGTCCCCAAGTCGGATCTACTCCCCAAGCAATAATAGCAAAGCCTTGACCAATAAAATCATCCAGTAATTTCACCTGACTTGTGCTGTCTTGCATTTTAGGTTGAATAAACATTTTACCGATTGGTGATGTCTTATTGACCTGTCCAATTAAAATACCAGATTTATATTGTGGCATTGGCTTAAAGCGCATTTCCAACAAATATTGTTTAACTGGTTTAATGTAATTTAGAACATATGAAATAGCATCACGCGCAGTACCTTGCCATTTTTTAGGCGGTGCTAGCACATGGCCTGCTGTAACAGATAAATCAATCATCGCTTTGGCATGATCATGACGCTCTTCTTGATAAGAATCTAGAACTTTAGCATCTACTTTACCTTGTACGACCATAGCAAGTTTCCAAGATAAATTGAACGCATCACGCATTCCACTGTTATAACCCTGTCCCTGCCATACTGGCATAATGTGCGCTGCATCTCCCGCAAGTAAGATACGCCCTTCTTTAAATCTACTGGCAATACGTGCATTATGGGTATAAACACGATTTCGGATCACATCGATATTTTCAGTGTTTGGTAATACTTTGGATAAAAGTTTAGCCATGTTTTCAGGTTGGCTAAGTTGCTCTTGCGTCTCCCCTGGCATCACCATAAATTCAAAACGACGGATACCATGTGGTAAAGCCGCTGACACATATGGACGTACTGGATCGCAACATAAGTAAATATGTGGTGTCGCCAATGGATCGTTTGCAATATCGACAACAATCCATTGGTTTGGTGCAGTTTTACCTTCAAAAGGAATATTCAACATACGGCGAACGTAGCTATTACCACCATCACATGCCACTAGATACTTTGCAGTTATATATTCAATTGTTTTATCTTTATTTTGGATTTGAACTTCAACTTGATCTTCAGTCTGCTTAAAACTTTGAAGTTGACGAGAAAAAAGTACTTCCACATCATCAAAACGTTCTAAACCTTCCAATAATTCTGCATCAACATAAGGTTGTACGAATGCGTTACGACGAGGGAAACCAAACTCACGTGTTTTAGGTTGAATATCTGCAAAACAACGGCCTGAAGGCGTAAGAAAACGCATCGCATGATCGGGAGTGGTATGCGGCAATACTTTGTTGATCAAACCAATCGATTGCATTGTTCTTAGAGATTCATCATCAATACCAATTGCACGAGGATAATCAATCAATTGATCGAGCTGTTCAATCACTTTTACTTTTAAGCCCGCAAGGCCAAGGCCGTTCGCCATCGTTAAACCGACTGGGCCTGCACCAAGTACGATCACATCTGCTGAATAAGTGTTGGTCTGTGACATGGTCAATCTCCTCTAATATTCGCATTAGAGAGGATTTTCAGCATAGGAAAAAGTTATGCTAAGGTCTTATGAAATTTAAGAAATTGTCACTTTTACTTCAATTCCATCAAAAAACCTTAATTTATGTCGCTCATCTATAGCTTTTACCTATAGTTGAATTTGTAATTCATCTACAAAATATCTTAGTAAATAGGCTCGAACCATACTACTCAAGCTTTGAATCAGTTTTGCAGTATAATCAGGGAACAACTTTAATATTTTTTGCTTCGCTTTGAAGCCATGGAATCCCACTATGACGAAACGTGTTACCGTCCCGATTGCTCTCGAAAATCGTGCTCATGCAGGTAATGCCGCTGCTCAATTTGAACTTGCCGAACTTTATATGACGAGTGAACACGATGAAGACATTGCGCTTGCAGAAGAATGGGCTTTACGTGCTGGTCAATTGGGTCATGTCGAAGCGATGTACTGGTTAGGGGAAGGTTATACACATTATGCGAAAGAGGTTTTAGAAGAAGATCCTGAGGATGCAAAACTAAACTTTGAGTACGGTTTTAACTGGCTCACACAAGCAAGTAAACATCAACATGCTGCTGCGATTTTAGAGCTCGCAGGTTATTACCGTCGTGGTAATGTGGTCGAAAAAGATGTACAAAAATCTGTTAAATTGGTGACTCAAGCCGCTGAACTTGGTGATACTCAAGCAATGCGTGATTTATCCGCCATTTATGCACATGGTTTAGGTGTGGATGTAAACGAGGAAAAAGCTGATTATTGGCAGGAAAAGGCTCAATCAAGCACTTAAAATAAATCTCGTTTTTTTGCCTCAAAAGCCTTCATGATTGAAGGCTTTTTATTGAGCTACTCTAGATCTTTTTAAACTATAACACACCTTAAAATAGCAACCCACTTTAAGATAGTTACATACTTTTGATATTAATTAACTTCAGCGATGATGGCTTGTCTACAAATCCCATCTACTGCCCTTTGCTGTTCAAATATTTTTTTCGGCATTGCTTCAAAGCTATCAAAAAAGCAGATTTCTTCTTCATTAATGTCATATACCAATGAATGATTACCAATGCCTTCTAAAGTATCGTAATACACGATCACGAACTTATTCGAATCAAATGCGATTTGAATATCTTGATAGCTGATTGCGGGGGATATTTTTAGCGCAAGTTTTTCAGCTTCTAAATAGCTTTGCTTTTCTTGCTCTTGAAGTGCATTGTCTTCATCTGTGGTAAATTCCACATCTAAGCCAAATTTTTTAAGTCCCAACGCTAGACCGATCGTGGTCGTTCCATCACCTTCTACATAACCACAGACTTCTTTTAGTTGTTCAATATCTGGGTCTAACCCAAGATGTTGAAAGAGCATCCATACGGCGTAAATGCCAGCATTAGCTTCGAGGTTAGCGAGTTCTTCGGGAATTTCCATCAAAAATATATATTATTTATTGAGCTATCAATTATAACAAATAATCTTCTTCAAAATTTAAGAAATTAAATACAAAATTCAAGCTCACTCATCTAAAAGTTTCAAAAAGTCTGGACATTGTAAATGGTCATCGTATGGACATTTTTCAACGTGTGTCAAAATTAATAGTAAGTTATTTAAAGTCTCAATTTTATCTTTGATTTCGTTTTTTGCTTCCCTAACTTGATCTCTTTTAATTTTAATTTTTTCATGATCAATTGCCATATTTTTAATTTGGCTCAGCGTCATACCACCATTTTGGAAGATCTTGATTAATGAGATATTCTGTATTGCTCGGGATGAATACTGTCTTCTAAGCCCTTTCCTTCCAATAGATCGAATAAGTCCTTTTGATTCATAAAACCTAATCGTGGCAGTTGAAGTATTTGTCCGATCAGCTAGATCACCTATATCTATTTCCATTAATGCACCTTGACTTCAAGTTAGCTTTAAGTTGCACACTAGCATGACTTAAATTAGAGAGTCATCCTTTCATGAATATTTTAATTTACATTTTAGCCTTAGGCCTAAGCGCTACTTTAATTATGGATTTTTTTGGTTGGGCAAGAGCGATGATTTTTAAAATCCCCTCATTTAACTATGCTTATTTGGGTAGGTTTTTCTTTTTAGTTAAAAATAAAAAAAACGTATACAGAAATATTACCGAAGCCCCTGTACACAAATTTGAATACATTACGGGTTGGGTATTTCATTATATAACCGGTATTTTTTTCGCTTTAATTTATACTTATATCGATAATTCACATACTACTTTGGAAGCTTTTATATCTTCTATTTTATTTGGACTTTCAACTGCTATTATCCCATTTTTGGTGATGCAACCTATTCTTGGATTTGGTTTCTTTGCGAGTAAAACGCCCAATCAATGGATCAGCATAAAAAATAGCTTAGTGGCACACTTAAACTTCGGAATCGGTTTATTTATAGCCCAAATTATTCAATCCTACATTTTCTCAACATTACACTAATGAAAGCTTGATAAATTGAATGATAAAAATTTTAAATTAAATTTCTAATACGTTGCCAAAATGAATAAATCAATCAAAGACAAAATTATTCGAATTTGTGATGAAAAAATCGATCGGAAGGGAGAATCTGTAGGTTTGTCATTTTATGCTTTCTTTTCAAATAAAAATAATGACCCCGATGCACTCATGGAAGTAGCTCATTGGTGGATCATGAAACATAAACTTGACCACTTTGAAAAAGCACAGAAAATAAAATCTCTAATATCATCGGAATCTGAAGTTGACGCGATTTAATTGAAATACTTTGAATCACCAATAACCAACTTAACATTGGAAATTCGCAAGTTTAGAAGTACAATACTCCGCTAGTCGAGGGATGCTGCGACGTTTTACAAGTACAAGATGTAAAAGCGCCAGGCTCGACGATCGGTTAGTCTTTTTCTAGACAGACCAACAACGGCATCCGCGAACATAATGATCAATTTTTGTTTTTTATAAGGAGATCGTGATGAACGCGGTTAATGCTTCATTTACAGATTATAAAGTTGCCGATATTTCACTTGCTGACTACGGCCGTAAAGAAATCAAACTTGCAGAAGCTGAAATGCCAGCCCTTATGGGTCTGCGTAAGCGTTACTCTGCGGCTAAACCACTTGCTGGTGCTAAAATTTTGGGTTGTATCCACATGACAATCCAAACAGCTGTTCTTATCGAAACTTTGGTAGAGCTTGGTGCTGAAGTTCGTTGGACATCTTGCAACATTTTCTCAACTCAAGACCACGCTGCTGCAGCTATTGCAGCTTCTGGTGTTCCAGTATTTGCTTGGAAAGGCGAAACTGAAGAAGAATATATGTGGTGTCTTGAACAACAAATTAATGTAAATGGTACGCCTTGGGATGCCAACATGATTTTGGACGACGGCGGTGACTTAACTGCGCTTGTTCATGAAAAATACCCAGAAGTACTCGCAAAAATCCACGGTATTACTGAAGAAACCACGACAGGTGTTCAACGTCTTCTCGAAATGTGGAAAGACGGTTCATTGAAAGTACCTGCGATCAACGTTAACGATTCAGTCACTAAATCTAAAAATGACAACAAATACGGTTGCCGTCACTCTCTAAACGATGCCATCAAACGTGCAACTGACATGCTGTTATCTGGTCGTCGTGCACTTGTAATTGGTTACGGTGATGTAGGTAAAGGTTCTGCGCAATCCCTTCGTCAAGAAGGCATGATCGTACGTGTTTCTGAAATCGATCCAATCTGTGCAATGCAAGCATGCATGGACGGTTATGAAGTAGTTTCTCCATACAAGAATGGCGTACAAACAGGTAACAAAGAAGACGTTAACGCTGACCTTCTTCAAAATACTGACTTAATCGTAACAACGACTGGTAACTACCACGTTTGTGACGCTGCAATGCTTGATACATTAAAAGCAGGTGCAGTAGTTTGTAATATCGGTCACTTTGACACTGAAATCGATACCAACTACTTACGTGGTTATAAATGGGTTGAAGTTAAACCACAAGTTCACCAAGTATATCGTTCAGAAAATGAAAATGATTACCTCATTCTTCTTTCTGAAGGTCGCTTAGTAAATCTTGGCAATGCAACTGGTCACCCATCACGCGTGATGGACGGTTCTTTTGCGAACCAAGTTTTAGGTCAAATGCACTTGTTCGCAGAGAAATTTGCTGATCTTCCTGAAGATCAAAAACAAGCAGCGATTCGTGTTGAACTTCTTCCTAAGAAATTAGATGAAGAAGTTGCTGCAGCAATGGTTGCAGGTTTCGGTGGTGTTCTGACTCAATTAACTCAAGAACAAGCGGACTACCTTGGGGTTGCTGTTGAAGGTCCATTCAAATCTGACGCTTATAAATACTAATCTTTGAACAAGCAGGCTGAACAGCCTGCTTTTCTTTGAATTCTATTTTGCTGAAATAAGTACAAAGGATTTGAACATGTCTAAACAGATTCCAATTTCTTTTGAGTTTTTCCCAACCAAAACTGATGCAGGTGCGGAAAAACTTAAGGTTGTTCACCAAGAACTGCAGTTGCTGAATCCAGAGTTTTTCTCTGTGACTTATGGTGCAGGTGGTTCTACACGTGAACGTACACTTTCGACTTTAGCTGATTTTAATGGCAAAGGCACGCCTGTTGCTCCCCACCTCTCTTGTATTGGTGATAGCAAAGAACGTATTGCAGAATTACTGGATTTATATAAATCTCAAGGGATTGACCGTATTGTTGCACTACGTGGTGACTTACCTTCCGGTCAAGTTGGCTTAGGTGAATTACCGTATGCTCAGGATTTAGTACGCTTTATCCGTGAACATTCGGGTGACCACTTCCAAATTGAAGTTGCAGCTTACCCTGAAATGCATCCACAAGCAGATAGCTTTGATTTAGACATCAAACGCTTTTGTGAGAAAGCCAATGCAGGTGCAAATGCAGCCTTAACTCAATTCTTCTTTAATCCAGATGCGTATTTTTACTTTGTAGAGCGCATTCAAAAAGAAGGTGTGAATATTCCTGTTGCGCCGGGCATTATGCCAATTACCAATGCAAGCAATCTCATTCGTTTTGCGGATGGTACCGGTGCCGAAATCCCTCGTTGGATTCGTAAGCAACTTGCGGCTTATGGTGATGACACTGCTTCAATTAAAGCCTTTGGTCATGAAGTGATTGTGAAGCTATGTGAACGCCTCATTGCTGGTGGTGCGCCAAGCTTACACTTTTATACGATGAACACCACTGATCCAACTCGTCAACTTGTAAAAGACCTCGGTCTGGCATAAGTCTCCTGACTTCTTTTATCGACAGCTTAGGTTCACCTTATTTGATGTAGGGACTGAAGATAAAAGAAGTTTTTATTTTACCGATTTTAGAGTAATGCAGATGCCTCGTTTTTTTATTGAAGCAGACCTTAATGTAAATACAACAGTTGAACTGACTGAAACTGTATTTCATCATTGGGTCAAAGTTTTACGTGCACAAGTCGGTGAAAAAGCGACCTTGTTTAATGGTCAAGGTGGCGAATATCAAGTTGAATTAACTGAAGCCAATAAAAAAACAGGCTCGGTTCTAGTTCAAGAATTTAACCCAACCAATCGCACACCAAACTTTAATGCCTTACTTGGTCAAGTAATGAGTAAAGGTGACCGCATGGATTATGCTATTCAAAAAGCGGTTGAGTTAGGCGTATCTGAAATTCAACTTCTCACCTCTGAACGTTGCGAAATGCGTTTAAAGTACGACCGTGATCAGAAAAAACTTGATCATTGGCAAGGTGTAGCAATTGCAGCTTGCGAGCAGTGTGGAATGAATATTGTTCCAAAAATATTAGCTCCACTCCCTTTGGCACAATGGTTAAATAGCACACTCCCTGAAACGAAATTAGTCTTAGCCCCCAATAAAGATGAGGTCGATGTGTTAAATGATGCCTCCTCAAATATAACGCTACTCATTGGTCCAGAAGGTGGATTAAGTGAAGCTGAAATCCAATCTGCAAATCAGCATGGATTTATCAATTGGTGTATTGGTGAACGTGTTTTACGTACAGAAACTGCACCAGTGGTTGCTTTATCGATCTTAAATTACAAATTTTAATAAATATTTTCTCAAAATTCCGTGATTTAACTCACAATAGAATTGATTTTCTTCCAATTAGACAGTACTTTAATGAGAAAAGAGTTGTCGCGCTAAATTTATATTTTTTTAAGTTCGTACTCAAAAATAATACAAATAAAGTAGAAAGAAAATTAAGGTATTGCCAGTTATGAGTGAAGTTCAGGGAGAGCATGTTTCCAACTCTGTACTCGATAGCCAGATCAAAAGTGCGACTTCTAATTTGCATTTTTTTTTAGCGTGGGTGCTCTTTGCCTGCATCTATAATCAACTTATTTACTTCTTTTATTTCAAAAGCTTTTCAATACCTTATACCATTTGGCTCATTATATTTACCGCCATTCTTTTAATCTGTTTTTGCTTTACCCTCTTTTTTAAAAAATCTAATCAAATTAGTATTTTTAACTTAGACATGTGGGCGCAATTGGTTTGCTTAATTACTGGAGCTGGTCTAGCTATTGGTATTTATACCGTATTACAGCTTATCCCCGAACATAATCCAGAAGTCAAAGATATACATATGTTGACTTTAGCTGGGTTAATGTTATCTATTGTTTATACTTTTGCTATTGTATTTTTATCACAGCGGTTACGATACTTCCTTTATGTTTTTTTGCCTTCAGCTTCGGCCATAGTCCTCTCCAATTTCCTTTTTTTAGATAATACTCCTGATGTTTTTAGTTTAATCTTTAATATTTGGTTTGGTGTATTACTTATTTGCGCTCTCCTTACCCATAAGATGTACCGCCGTCTTGGAATATTAAATAGTCACAATAAATTCTATTTATCTGAATCTAGAAAACATCTTATGGAGTCATCACTTCTCCAAGAAAAGCTAAAAAATGAGATTGAAAAATCCAAAGAAATTGAAAGCCAATTACAAATGCATAATCAATTACTCGAACAAAAAGTAATTGAACGAACCTACGATATTAATAAGATCAACGATCGACTGCAGCACCATCAAGCTAACCTCGATTTTGCGCATGAAACTGCTGGAATTTCATCTTGGCTATGGAATATTGAGAAAAGAACCATTGAAATTTCAGGCATTAAATATGGTAATCAGGTTTTACATTACCAAAGTGCAACTGATCAAATTAACGAGTTTATTCACCCAGAAGATCAAGAAAATTATCGTAAAGAGCTTCGTAAACATTTAAGAGGAAATACTGAACGTTTTGAAGCACATTATAGAACTAAAGTAAAAGATCAGTGGTTCTGGATTAAAGATATTGGTCGAGTTATTACACGTGATCCTAAAAATAATAAACCTCTTAAAATGGTGGGTATTTTCCAAGACATTGAGAGTGAAAAAAAAGCACAAGAAAAATTGAAATTAGCTTCGAATGTATTTAATCAAGTGGCCCAAGGAGTTTTCGTTTTAGACAATAACTTGTGTTTTTTAGAAGTTAATCCTTATTTTAGTGAATTGGTCAACATCCCACCGCAAGATATTATCTCAAAACACATCTTTGATATTACCAAATCTTCTACATCCCAACTCAGCCAACATCACGCCGATATAACTCAAACGGTGTTACTCACCGGTCAATATGATGCTGAGGTCACAGAAGAATTTATTTCAGGAAAAATATTAACTTTGTGGCTGCATATCAATGCGGTTCGTGATGATAAAAATAGAATTTTAAATTATGTAGGCATCATTTCAGATTTGACTGAACGGAAACAAAATCTTGAAAGAATGGCCTACTTAGAGAATTACGATCTACTTACAGATTTACCTAACCGTGTTTATTTTAATTTACAGTTACACCAGTATCTAATTAGTAAATCTAAAATTCTGAGCCATTTTTCTATTATTCGTCTTAACATTGATCGATTTAGACATTTTAATGAGTTTATTAATCATCAAACTGGAGATGAAGTTCTCAAAGAAGTTTCCCGAAGACTGAAATATACCTGTTCTAAAGCTGTTCTGATTTCATATTTAAATAATGATGACTTTGCTATGATTTACAACTTAAATCATAGTCATTACACGATCCAACAAGTCGTCGATCAGATCCTTGAGGCCTTTGAAATACCCTTTATCATCGATGGGCAAGAACACATGATTCATGTCTCACTGGGTATCGCAATTTACCCCAATCATGGTAGACAAATTGGTAGCTTAAATAGTCACGCGGAAAGCGCTTTAACAGAAGCAAAAAAACTAGGGGGCAGCACAGCCTATTATTATGACAACAAGCCTGAATCCATTTTTGGCAGTGACATTGAGCTCGAAAGAGATTTACGACTTGCTATAAAAAATCAGGACTTAGAAATTTACTATCAACCTAAGATAGAAAGTAAAACGATGCAAGTGAGCGGCTTTGAAGCATTAATCCGCTGGAATCATCCAAAGTATGGCATCATCATGCCAGATCGTTTTATACCGATTGCTGAAATGACTAGTCTGATCTCAGATATCGGAAAATTTGTTATTTTCCAGACATGTAAGCAACTTAAAATATGGCATGAATTAGGATTTGATAAGTTACAAATTTCTATTAATGTCGTGGCGCAACAGATCCATCGTGGGGAATTTCTCAATTTTATTGATCAAGCCGTGCTCAAATACTCACTCAAACCCGAGTTTATAGAGTTTGAACTTACCGAGTCATCATTGTTAGATAAATCATCTCATGTTTTTGATTTGTTAGACCAAATTAAGGATAAAAATTTCTCAATCGCCTTAGATGACTTTGGAACAGGCTATTCTTCACTTGCATATCTTGCCGACTATCCTATTGATACACTCAAGATTGATCGCGCCTTTATTTCAAAGATTGGCACTCGTAAAAATAATGCTATTGTCGATGCAATTATTTCAATGGGTAAAACGATGGGGATGAAATTAGTTGCTGAAGGTGTTGAGGATATCGAGCAAATTGAATATTTAAAAAAACAAGGTTGTGATTATTTCCAAGGTTATTATTTTTCGAGACCATTAAATAGCGCTGATAGCACTCAATTTCTGCAAAATGAATATCAATTCTCAAAAATCAAATAAAGGCTAGACCAAAGTCCTAAATATGTATGAAATTTCGACTTTTAACTGTGATCAATGTGCAACTAGTGGTATATTCGAACCGATATAACCAAAAAACCAGCAAGGCTGGAACATTGTAATAACTGGGATTCAGATGGACGATCAATCTTTAAAACAGCAAGCACTCTATTACCACGAATTTCCAACGCCAGGAAAAATCAGCGTTACTCCGAGTAAGCAACTCGTCAACCAACATGATCTAGCATTAGCATATTCCCCAGGTGTTGCAGTGCCATGTTTGGAAATTGAAAAAGACCCTTCTAAAGCAGCGCTTTATACTGCACGTGGTAACCTAGTTGCAGTCGTCAGTAATGGTACTGCAGTACTCGGTTTGGGTAATATTGGTCCCCTCGCTTCAAAACCAGTGATGGAAGGTAAAGGCGTCCTGTTCAAAAAGTTTGCAGGCGTTGACGTTTTCGATATCGAAATTGCAGAAAACGATCCAGATAAAATCGTAGATATCGTTGCTGCTCTTGAACCGACTTTCGGGGGGATTAACCTCGAAGATATCAAAGCTCCAGAATGTTTCTATATTGAACAGAAACTTCGTGAGCGCATGAATATTCCAGTCTTTCATGATGACCAACACGGTACGTCAATCATTGTAGGCTCAGCACTTTTAAATGCTTTGCAATTAAATGGCAAAAAGATTGAAGACATCAAAATCATTGCATCAGGTGCTGGTGCAGCTGCATTGTCATGTCTAGATCTTCTTTGTGCATTAGGTGCTAAAAAAGAAAATATCATTGTTGCTGACTCTCGCGGTTTGATCACCACTAAACGTGAAGGCTTAGACGACTCTAAAAAACGCTATGTTCAAGATATTGAAGGTTCTCAGCTTGTTGATGTGATTGCTGGTGCAGATATGTTCCTTGGTCTATCAGCTGCGGGTATTTTGACTAAAGAAATGGTCAAAGTCATGGCGAAGGATCCAATCATCTTCGCGCTTGCTAATCCAGATCCTGAAATTCTGCCTGAGCATGCACATGAAGTTCGTGATGATGTGATCATGGCGACGGGTCGTTCAGACTATCCGAACCAAGTGAATAATGCGCTTTGCTTCCCATATATCTTCCGTGGTGCACTTGATGTAGGTGCAACAACCATTAACGAAGAAATGAAGATTGCATGTGTACACGCAATTGCTCGTATGGCGCATGTAGAAGCTGACGCTGCATCTTATGGTGAAAAGTCTGCATCATTTGGACGTGATTACCTAATTCCACGCCCACTAGATCAACGCTTGATTCTTGAAATTGCTCCTGCTGTTGCAAAAGCTGCGATGGATTCTGGTGTAGCGACTCGACCAATCCAAGATTTCTCCGTGTATCATCAGCGTCTTTCTGAGTTCGTTTACAACTCAGCATTTATGATGAAACCAATTTTTGCTCAAGCGAAAACTGATCCTAAACGTATTGCTTATGCGGAAGGTGAAGATCTTCGTGTTCTTCGTGCTGTTCAAATTGCAGTAGACGAAGGCTTGGCAAAACCGATCTTGGTGGGTCGTACTGCTGTCATCGAAGCGAATATTAAGAAATTAGGTTTACGTTTAGAAAATGGTGTGAATATCACTATCGTTGATCAAGAAACAAATCCTGATTACGAAAAGTTTGCTGATGATTACTATAATCTGATGATGCGTAAAGGGGTAACACCTGAGTATGCACAACGTGAATCACGTCGTCGTTCGACCCTGATCGCAGCGATGTTAGTACGTCACGGCTTAGCAGATGGTATGCTATGTGGTACGTATTCTAGCTACGATATTCATTTAGATTTCGTGAGCAATGTCATTGGTTTAAAAGAAGGTCATAACACTTTCTTTACGTTAAATGCGTTGATGCTCGAAGATCGTAACTTGTTCATTGCAGATACATATATCAATCGTAATCCTACAGCTGAACAGCTTGCTGAAATGACTATATTAGCAGCAGAAGAAGTCCGTCGTTTCGGTATTACTCCACGTGTAGCATTGTTGTCGCACTCAAGTTTTGGTTCTGACCAGACTGATCCTAGCGCTCAAAAAATGCGTAAAGTGTATGAAATCCTTTCTGAAATTGCACCTGAGCTTGAAGTTGAAGGTGAAATGCATGCAGATGCAGCGCTTGATGAAAATATCCGTAGCTTTGCATTCCCGAATTCGCGCTTCAAAGGTTCTGCGAATCTATTGATTATGCCGAATTTAGATGCTGCAAATATTTCATTCAACCTGTTGAAATCAACTTCAGGCAATAATGTAACGATTGGTCCAATCTTATTAGGTGCGGCTAAGCCAGTTCATATCTTAACACCGACAGCAACTACGCGCCGTGTTGTGAATATGACTGCATTAACTGTTGCAGAAATTCAAGAAGAGGAAAAAAACGCGCTCTAATCCTTCATTTAGGGCACGTTTTGTGACTTGAGAAAACCTCTATTCTGATGCATGATGGTGCTAAGAATAGAGGTTTTTTATGCAAGTTTATTTAGTAGGCGGCGCAGTGCGAGATCAGTTGCTCGGACACCCCTATCACGAAAAAGATTATGTCGTTGTCGGTGCAACACCAGAACAACTTTTAAACCAAGGGTTCCAACCTGTTGGTAAAGATTTTCCTGTATTTCTACATCCCGAAACTAAAGATGAATACGCCCTCGCTCGTACTGAGCGTAAATCTGGGCATGGTTATCATGGCTTTGAATTTTTTACCGATCCCTCGGTAACCCTTGAAGATGATTTAATTCGTCGTGATTTGACCATAAATGCAATGGCCATGAATGAAGATGGTGAGTTGTTCGACCCTTATCATGGTTATCAAGATTTGAATCAACGCATTTTACGTCACGTTTCTGATGCATTTGCAGAGGATCCACTACGAGTATTGCGTGTTGCCCGTTTTGCAGCTCGCTATCATCAGTATGGTTTTAAAGTAGCTGAAGAAACCATAGCCTTAATGAAAAATTTGGCTGATTCTGGTGAATTGCAAGCGCTTACGCCTGAACGTGTTTGGAAAGAAACTTCTCGCGCCTTAATGGAACGTGATGCTGATATTTACTTTGAAGTCCTTCGTCAGTGTGATTCTCTCAAAATCCTCTTTCCAGAAATCGAAGCATTATTTGGTGTACCACAACGTCCTGAATACCATCCTGAAATTGACTGTGGTATTCATACCTTGATGTCATTACAACAAGCTTGTAAAGCAGACTACTCGATGGATGTACGCTTCGCAGTATTAGTGCATGATCTGGGTAAAGCACTCACGCCTAAAGATGAGTTACCTCGCCATATCATGCATGAGGAACGTGGTGTTCAGCCCGTGACTGATTTATGTGAACGTCTTAAAGTTCCGACCCAAACCAAACAATTGGCAATTGCGGTGTGCAAAGAACATCTTAAATGCCATCAGGCGTTTACATTAAAACCAGGAACACTTTGGCGTCTATTACAACGTTTAGATGTATTACGCCGTCCTGAACGTGTTGAGGCTTTTGTACAAACATGTGAATGTGATGCCAAAGGTCGCTTAGGTCTCGAAGACCGTGAATATCCTCAAGCAAAATATGTATTAGATGCGGTACAGATTGTTCGTTCAATTAAAGCATCTGATTTACCGCCTGAGATCAAAGGCCCTGATATTGGTGAAATGCTGATACAAAAAAGAATCGAGGCTTTGGCAACGCACCGAGAAAAACATCAATCCTTGGTAAACGCATAATATTTACCTCCTGAAACTCAGGAGGTAATCGTATTTTAAAAAAATGATTGTTGAAAATATTTAAAAGAATCAATCATTGGTTTAATGATTGAAGCCACTAATAGTAGCGCCATACTGTAATTGAAAATTTTTAGATGCTGTGGCGTACGCACCAAAGTTTGTAATTTTTCTCCGAGTATTCCCCAAGCTCCCGTGCATGGAATACAGACTAACCCAAACACAACACCCAAAATGATATACCAATAAAATTCACTGCCTGCAGCTAAATAAGTCGTCACCGCGCCCATTGCCATAATCCAAGCTTTTGGATTGACCCATTGAAATAATGCAGCTTGCAAAAAAGTAATGGGTTTCGCTTGAGTTTTATCTAATTCAACTGAGCCTGATTGAGCAATCTTAATAGCTAAATAGATTAAATAAGCAATACCGATCAACTTTAGAATTTCGTAAACCAATTGATTTTGACTCAGTAATGTACCAATTCCTAAACCAACCAAAATCACCATGACCCCAAAACCGATCGCTACACCTAAAATGTGTCCATAAGTCGCACGGAGTCCAAAGTTCACTCCTGAGGTTGCGACCATCAAATTGTTAGGTCCAGGTGTTATGGATGTCACAATTGTATACATTACAAAAGATAAAAATATAGAAAAAGACATATAGTCGCCTATGATTATTGTTTTAAATCTTCAAATCGGAAAGATGAATTAAATCCAATATTAAAAGATAAAATATTAAATTTATCTAAACAAAATACATGAAAGATTAAATTATTTAAACATACTTCAATTCATACTTATAAACCATGTTTCAAGAGCCACGACAATGCTGATTAAACCTGTAAATTTAAACCATGATGTTGCAGCGATCGCTGAATTGACTACCCAACTCGGCTATCCAACTCGAACAGAAGTTATGAAAGAACGTTTAATGAGGTTGCAAGCTCAGGAGCGTTATACAACCCTAGTATTTATCGATCATGGACAAGTTGTCGCATATATTGGTTTTGTTGAAGAAATATCATGGGAATGTACTGATCCGTATTTTCGCATTCTAGTACTCATTGTAGATCAGGCGCATCGCGATAAAGGGATTGGTCAAAAACTGTTGGCTCACGTTGAACATATAGCCAGTCAACAAGGTATTCAAAAAATTGTGGTCAGTAGTGGTAATCGTGCTGAACGATTACCTACACATCAGTTTTATGTAAATCACGGTTTTAAAGCGTATAGCACGACATTTGTCAAAATATTAGCTCCTCAAGATCGTCCTTTATCCTGAAGAGAAAAATCTTATGAGCGATCAGCAGGAAATGTAATCACTTGCTCTAGTTTCATTTTCTCTGTTGCCACCATCAGTAAACGATCGATCCCCAATGCGATACCTGAGCATTCTGGCATTTTAGGCAATGCTGCTAAGAGATTTTCATCTATTGGCATAACATCTAAGCCTAATTTTTCACGTTCAGCATTATCGGCTTCAAAACGGGAACGCAATACATCTGCATCAATCAACTCATCATAAGCATTTGCTAACTCCAAGCCCTCAATATATAGCTCAAAACGTGCTGCAACCAATTCCCCATCTTCATCAACTCGAGTTTTTGCAAGAGATGCAAGTTCTGGTGGAAAATCTGTTAAAAATACAGGCGTATCACAACCTAAGCTCGGTTCCACCATATGCGAAAATAACAAGTCGATATAACCTAGACGATCATCACCCAGATCTAGATTTAACCCAACACGATTACAACAATCCTTTAATTCCTTTAATGTGGATTTAAGTGGGTTGAGATCTAAGCGATCTATAAATGCATATTTGTAACTTAAAATCGTAGGTCGCACTTCGCCAAAACGATGTGCCAAAGTGACATTGAGTAAATCTGTAACTTCAAACATTAACTCTTTGAGACTTAAATCAGGTCTATACCATTCAAGCATGGTAAATTCACTGTTATGTTTACGTCCATGTTCATCATCGCGAAAAACTTTACAGATTTGATAAATTGGCCCTACTCCTGCTGCCAACAGTCGTTTCATAGCAAATTCTGGTGAAGTTTGAAGATAGTGCTTTTTCAAATGACCATGCACATGACGGCTTGCCTCAACTGATGCCAAGTGGACATCGGTTACTCCAGCATGAGATAAAATTGGAGTTTCCACTTCCAAAACATCACGTTCTAAAAAAAATTGGCGAATCTGTTGATACATCTTCGCTCTGGCTTTCATGGCAGCAAAATCGCAAGTTGGTAGATAGCTCAGAGAGTCAGTCATGCCTGAGGCCCTCCATGAGCAGCCCATTCACGACGTAATGGATAAGTTTTGCGTAATTGGTCAAATGAAGCTTGATCTACTTTCCCATCTTTGAGGCATGCTCTTAAATTCTGATCATCTCTAAAGATATCGTAGATATGGTTTAATTGAGTTTTCAGCGTGTGCTTGAGATCACTATTGTTAAAATATTGTTCACATGTAGGCAATTGGGTTTCGAATTGTTTGGAAGGTTGATGGCCGAAATGCTGACAAAAAGCATCATAAATCATCTGGGTACCACGCGCTTTACCCTCAAGACTATAACCCGCAATATGAGGTGTCACCAATTGCACAAGATTCAGTAACTCTTCCGTAATGACTGGTTCATGCTCAAAGACATCTAGTACAACTTTACGACCCGTTGCTCGAATATCTGCAATCAAAGCTTGTTCTTCAATGACTGGACCACGAGCAGAATTAATTAAAATTGTAGATGGTTTAAGCTTTTTTAAGGTCTCAGCATTAAACATATGTCGGGTTGCATGCATCCCTGAAGTGGTTAATGGCACATGGATAGAAATTGCATCTGCTTTCGAAAAAACTTCATCTAAAGTGACTTGCTGAATATTTTCTCTTTGTACAAAAGGATCAACCCCGATGACGTTCCATCCCAATAGTTTCGCCATATGTGCGAGTCGAGAACCGACATTACCCAGTCCAATAATAGCTAATGTGAAATCTTGTTCTGCATCTAGCAAATGAGGATTTAGAGCTAATAACGCCGTAATAACATATTCAGAAACAGCTTGGGCATTACATCCTGCAGCATTTGACCATTGAATATTTTGCTGTTCAATTGCTGGAATGTCCAAGTGATCTGTTCCGATCGTTGCACTACCAACAAAGCTTAATGAAGTATTTTGAATGAGCGCAGAATTCACTTTCGTCACAGAACGTACTAATAAGGCTTCAGCATCGACCACATCTTCATGCTTTAAGGTACGACCAGCTTTATTATCAATATCGCCAAATTCTGAAAAGAAATAATCTGTGAATGCGAGATTTTCATCTGCAACGATTTTCATGAGCCTACCCATCAAGATTTTAGCATTATGATAACGCTTCTGGGAGTGTTAGGCTATGTGGCTCGCAGCTTGAGCGACTGACTACCAACCACATAGGACCATTCCTTGAATCAATCTAAATAGAACGTTTTTAAAGGTGGATAACCATTAAATTCGACCGAAGCATAAGAGGTTGTATAAGCTCCGGTACTTAACCAATAGAGTCGATCTCCAATGCTCAAGTTTTTAGGTAACTGATAAGGCACTTTTTCATACATGATATCAGTTGAATCACAGGTCGGGCCTGCAAGCACAACACTTGAATGCTCAGGTGCTGAATGCATTTTAGGTGTGTATATAGGATATTTGATCATCTCACCTAAAGTTTCAATTAGTCCATTGAAGACGCCCACATCCGTGTAGACCCATCGTTTATCATCATGTGCTGATTTATTAGCGATAAGAACAATCTCTGAAACAATCACTCCAGCCTTACCCACCAACGATCTGCCGGGCTCCAAAAATAATATCACCTGATCATCAAAGTGTTCATCAAGATAGCGTTGAATCTCGTGCGCATAACTTTGGATACTGTCAACATCAGCTAAGTAATGTGCTGGGAAACCACCACCCAAATTGATTAATTCTAAACTGATACCGTATTGGTCTTTCAACGTATTAAATATTTGCTTCACTACCGTTAAAGCTGAACGCCATACAGTGACATCACGTTGCTGACTACCGACATGGAATGACACGCCAAAGGGTATTAAACCCAATTGTTTAGCTTTCACCATCAAATCAACCGCCATATCTGGATGGCATCCAAATTTACGTGAAAGTGGCCAATCTGCTGTACCTCCCGACTCTACCATTGCCCTGACAAAGACTTTAGAGTTCGGTGCTAATTCGGCAATTTGTGCGAGATCTGCTTCCGCATCGGTGACAAATAAACGGATTCCTTTTTGGTAAGCATACTCAACGTCTGAAGCTTTTTTAATAGTATTACCGTATGAAATACGATCTGGATGAATTCCGCATTCAAGCGCTTTGTCTAGCTCATAAATTGATGCAACATCAAAACATGAGCCAAGTTGATCAAGTTTATGAATAATTTCACGACCAGGATTTGCTTTCACTGCATAATAAATATGGGCTTTTGGAAAGCTATTTTGCAACTCAATAAATTGAGTTTGCACTTGATTTAAATCAACAACTAAAAAAGGGCTTTGCTTTGTTTCGGCAAAATTTTGGATTTTTTTCCATTGTTGATCAGAATAGTATTTTTCTAATTGCATGTAAGATCCACTCACGTTAGCGAATAATTTAACGAAAATGGCCTTTGGCTATAAGTACTTTGGCTAGGGCCGTTGATTGTGCATGTGTTGATTTTCAAGGTATGCACATTAGTCTTACATCAATCTCTATCCAATTTAAGACGATCACTCCATTCATTCAACGTTGGCTCCTCCACCAGATCTTGAAATTCAATTTGAAAGCCTTTTTCACGTAGCAATCCAACCAGCGTCATAAGACTGACTGAATCAAGTCCTAACATAAATAAATTATCCTCCTGCTGAATTTCATCTACAGGTAAATTCAATTGATGAGCGACCATATTTTTTAACTCAAGCATGCTTAATTCATTCATGATCTTTGCCCCTGACCTAAGGCGTTAATCACAGTCTGAGTATCCATGACTTTTGCACAGCGCCCAGTCGCATACTTTAGTGCAAGATCATGTTCTTCTCGGCTAAAATCCGCCAAGGCATCACCCACCATAAATGCTTGAATATCCAACATAAATGCTTCCGCAGCTGTTAATAAGCAACCAATATGGGCATATACTCCACAAATCACTAATTGATCGCGATTGGCTTGTTTGATTTGCTGCTCAAAATCACTTTTTTTAAATGCGCTATAGCGCCATTTTGTCAGCACGGTGTCTTCACTTTTTGGTTGAAGTGGATCAATAATTTTGGTCAATGCTGGATCAGCTGACAAACCTTTACCCCAAAAATCCGTTAATAGTTGACGATGTTCTTGCGTCTGATCTCCAGGTTGTGCGGTGTAATAGACTGGAATTCCTAGTGCATGTGCCTGATCAATAAGGGCTTTACAATTTCGGATTAATGTGGGAATGGGCGCTTGGGTCTGATCGTAAAAATCTAAAAAATATTGCTGAACATCATGTGCCAATAAAACCGACCGTGATGCATCTAAAGTCCAATCAACTTTGTTAACTGGAAAATCTTGAGCAGATGGCATGGGGTAACTTGCAATACGTGGGATTGCCATATTTTATTTCCTTCGTTAAATCGTGTCTTCGGTGAGGCGTTTTCTAAGTTGTTTCTTGTCGATTTTGCCCAATGCCGTATAAGGCATTTCTTCAATAAATTCGATGCGATCTGGGATCTTATAGGTCGCCAGACCGTATGCTTGAACGAATTGTCTAATTTGCAGTTTGAGCCTTGTTTCTGATGCATCTTGATCGTTAGGTCGCCATTGAATAAATGCACAACTTTTTTCTCCTAACTTTGGATCTGGTTGTGCAACCAAGGCGGACAAGATGATTTGTTGGTGTTGATTTAAAACCTGTTCGACTTCTTCCGTCGCGATTTTTTCACCGCCACGATTAATTTGTTCCTTACTTCGTCCTTCAACAATAATATTGCCTTCTGGCGTTAATTGTACTAAATCACCAGTGCGATAAAATCCATCTAAGGTAAAAGCACTTCGATTATGTTCTGAAGCCCGATAATAACCTCTAATGGTATAAGGGCCGCGAGTTAAAAGATGCCCCACCTCACCCAATGGCAGCTCGTGATCCTCCTCATCGACGATTTTTATTTCATCATCTGGACTTATACGGGAACCTTGGGTACCTATAATGACTTCTTTCGGATCATCGTAACGCGTGTAATTCACCAAGCCTTCTGCCATACCAAATACTTGTTGTAATCGGCATTGGTATTGATCAATCAACTTTTCAGCTAAAGCATCTGGCAACCTTGCTCCACCGACCTGTAAGGCCGTTAATTTTTTAAAAATATTTGTTGCGCCATTTTGAACAGCTTCAGCCCATGTTGCTGCTAATGCAGGTACAAGAGCAACATGCGTGATATTGTGCGATTCAATGAGTGGAAATACAGTTTGGGGAGAAGGATCTTTCGCTAAAATAAGTGTTCCACCTGCATAAAATAGCCCCAATGAACCAGCCGAACTCATACTGAAATTATGTGCTACTGGAAGCACCATAAGCATACGGCTTTCTGTATCAAGTTCACAAATATCTGCACTGGCACGAACACTATACAAATAGTCATCATGTGTTCGTGGTATAAGTTTCGGTGTGCCAGTACTGCCCCCTGAAAGTTGAAAAAAAGCCACATGGCGAGCCGTTAATTTGGGCTTTGAAACCATATGATTTTTAAACGATGCAAGATTCGGCCAAGGATCAAAATCGCCTGCATCACCAACGACAATCACTTGCTGTAAAGTCGGACATCTGCGCTGGCACTCTTGCGCTAAGGATCTGTAATCAAAGCCTAGATGCTTATCTGCACAGATATACAATTTGGCATCTGTTTGCTGAATAAAATGACTTATTTCGGCATGACGGTGTGCTGGTAAACTCATCACTGGTCGCATCCCTATCCGCAAAGCTGCAAAATAAGCAATAAAAAACTCTGCTATATTTGGCATTTGAATCACAACAGCATCTGCCAGCCCATAGCCTTGTTTAGTCAAGAAGACTGCAAATTGTTCAATATTTTGATTCAGCTCTTGATAAGAATACTGGCGATCACCACAAATCAATGCCACCTGATTGGCAAATTTCTGGGCTGATTCTTGAAAAAATTCAGAAATGGTTTGACCTTTCCAATATCCCTTTTGAATGTACCGTTCTACGAAATCTTCTGGGTATGGCACGATGCCATCCCAGAGCAAAGACTCGTCATTTACATTTGCATTCATTTTATTCCCCATGATTTAAGTGCTGAGAATCTAAACCCAATGCATTTAACATCGTTTTAAATTTCACGATGGTTTCTGACAGTTCACTGTTCGGCTGTGAAGCTTCAACAATTCCTGCACCCGCATAAAGACGCGCATAATGGTCAAAGATACGCCCACAACGTACATTCACTGCCCAAGCACCATTCCCTCGGGCATCACACCACCCCATGGTTCCAGCAAAAAGGTTACGGTTAAAAGGCTCTAGTTCCGAAATCAACTGGCGAGCCATAGGGGCTGGTTGTCCACAGACTGCTGGCGTTGGATGTAAAATTGAGACCACATCAAAGATATGTTGCTCTGGATCTTTCAACGTTCCCTGAATTTTGGTCGCCAAGTGCCAAACCGCCTCTGTTTTAATCAGTGAAGGTGATTTTGGGATATTGAGCGTTTTGCACAAGGGAGAGAGTTGATCTGCAATGGCTTCGATGACCACGGCGTGTTCATGCTGATCTTTTTGCGAAGCAAGCAATTTTTCAGCTTGTTGATGATCCAGTGTTGGATCTGAATGACGTGCTAATGTTCCTGCAACTGGATGGCTAAACAAATATTCATTTTGCTTCGCAACGAGAAGCTCTGGACTTGCCCCCATAAACCAACCAGATTGTTTGGGGTTTTGGGCCAATGCAAATGTGTAGCCATCAGGATTAGAGGCCAACAACTGGTAAAATAAATCAATAATATTAATTTTGTGTTGGGTTTTAAGATCAATTGCCCGAGCCAATACTGCTTTTTCTAGCGGTGATGACCTCATCAATTCAACCAATTTGACGACTCCAGCAATGTATTCCTCTTGTGCTGGGATGAGAGTCGCTTGCACTTGATCATCAAGAAAAGACTGAGTCGAATGATCAATGCGCTCATTTACAAATGTGTTTTTTGCTTCCGCAATCGATATTTCTGGTAAATCTCGATGATCAAAAGGCAAGCTCCCGACCAAAATAAGATCTTTATTCGCTGTTAATTCGATTTTTTTTTGTAGTGTAAATTTTGCTTGTTCGAGCCACTGTGCTTGCTGCTGATTAAAATTTAAATGAGAAGCTCGATCAAATTCGATATGTTCAATTAACTTTTTACTTGAAATGGTCCCCGTTGGCGTTGCGAACACGAAGCCAGGTTGATCTTCCTCAATTAACTCTTCCTTTTTTATGCCTATCATATTTTGAAAAACTGACGGTTCTATTGGCAACATATTTGTTCTCACGATTATCTGTTCGCACTGCGTGCATCAAACTTTCAACATTCACAAAAGGACAACCTCTAGGAGTTGAACGCAACTAATATAATAATTATTATTCCCAATTGAAAATGATTATCGTTTCAATTTGTTAATAAAATTAAAGGATACTTAAATGAGTTTATATATCGTGACGGGTGCAGCCAGAGGAATTGGCGCTGAAATTTGTCGTCAACTATTGCAGAAGGATCATCAAGTCATTGCAATTGATCGGATCGATGACATCAATCAATGGGAACTTTTTAAATTAATTCCTGAAGCATCACTCAACCATCTTGACCACATCAGCTGTGACATTCGTAAGACCAATGAGATTATTCAGCACATTGAAAATTCTATACTTTTTAAAGGCACGATCACGGGGTTAGTGAATGCTGTGGGGGTCTTAGAAATGGGATCTTTATTAAATACATCTGTTGAACAATGGCATGAAAATTTGTCGATAAATTTCATTGGCCCTGCCGAACTTAGTCGTTGGGTCGCTCACCAAATGATTCCTCAAAGAGAAGGTGCGATTGTGAGCATCAGTTCAAATGCAGCCCTCATTCCAAGAATGAATATGGGTCTGTATGCAACGACCAAAGCTACAGTGAGTCACTATTTTAAAAATCTCGCGCTGGAACTCGCGCCTCACAATATTCGCTGTAACTTAGTTTTACCTGGCTCAACCCTTACACAAATGCAAAAACAACTATGGACTGAGGATCGCCCTCCAGCAGGCATTGTCAACGGAAATCTAGAACAATTCCGAAATGGTATTCCATTACAAAAGATTGCTGAGGCTGAAGATATTGCCAATGCAGTGATATTCTTACTTTCAGATCAAGCACGCCAAATCACAATGCACGAATTGGTGGTTGATGGTGGAGCAACTTTAGGCGTGTAACAGCCCTATTGCCCATTCAAAGGATAAACTGCCAGACTATTCTGGCAGTGGTTTGTGAATTTGAAGTTGTTCAAAAACAAGTTCTGGTTGAGCTAACCAAGTTTTCATCATCTCCATAAAATCATACCAATAAGCTTTGAGACTCGGCACATCATAAAGTTCTTTATGTCCGTCAACAGCGAGATACAATCGTTCAATACCATCAACAAACTTATTGGTAATCGCGGTATCAAAGTCTTCAATTGGGCCAGCGGATATGGTTGTTTTTGTTAACTTACACCCTTCGAAATGTTCAGGTAAAGGATAAGGAATCCAATTCACAATAGGTCCAAACAAGATATTTTCATAGGGATCAAAATCTTCTAATACAAATCGCATTTGCTCAAAATAGCTTTGCTGATGCGGTCGAATTTCGGCAAACCTTTTCGTTAATAATAAAATGATTTCTTTTAAGTTTTCTTGTCCAGTAATGCCCAACCTTAATGGCAGGATATTCATGACTAAGCAAGGAATACGCATAGATGAAGTACCCAACCGAGACATAAAAGGTACCCCAAAGCATTGTTGAGGATCTTTAGACTGTTTTATTAAATAACTCATCATCACTGCCATGACAATAAGAGCACTGGGCAATTTTAATTCAGTTGCTAATGCATTTAATTGTAGCTGTGTAGGCCAATCAATTACCTCTTCATAACGTGGCCCTTGTGAAAATGGTTCTTTTAATTTTCGTTTAAGTCGTTTCTTAGGGGCTTTCTCATACGAAAAATTAGCCTTCCAAAAGTCCAAATCTTTTTTAGCTTTTTCAGAGTGAAGGTAGTGCTGTTCTTCTACAATAAACTTTTCATAATGATCGAACCCTTTAATTTTTAATTCAGTACCATTTTTGAGAGATTGATAATAATCAATAAATCGGCTAATCATCAGTCCGTAAGCGTAGCCATCTAATGCAACGTGATGCGCTTTAAAAAATAATCCATACTTTTGCTCACCTAAGTGTGCAAACACATTGTCATATAAATGACCCGATTCTAAATTAAATGCTGGTTCTACTTCTTTTTCAGCCCACGCTAAAATTTCCTCTTCATCAAGCTGAGATAAATCAACGAAGCTAGGTTTCCGTATCGTGACATCATCTACTCGATAGACGTGTTCGCCCTGAACTAAAGCTCGCCAATGAAGCGATTTAGCTTCCTTTAATGTGAGATAAACTGCTTTTTGAAAAAGCTCTCGATCTAATGGTCCCTCAATAACCAACCACTCCGCCGTATGAAAAGGATAACTGCCATGATAATGATGTCCTTTCCACATACTGTGTTGTGCACGAGTTAATAGATCATGGGATTCATTGATTTGCATAAGACAACCGCATATATTTAATTTTCATTATAAAATCAAAGCTTTACAAAATATTTTAACCTTCATATTTTGTGATTACACTTTGGCACAAAAAGATTATTAAATATAATGATTATCATTTGCAAATTTAATTTGTTTGATTTAGATTAATAACCATTCAAATCTGTCGACTGACGCACGTATTACTGTATCGACGATCTTCACTCCATTGATAAGTACAGAAGATTAAATAATGACGACACAATCTCCTCCTCTAGCTCGACATATTTCTGTCCATTCAACAGAACAAATTTCCACTCATTTACAGCGTATTAGGTTTAAAAGTGAAGATTTCACAGGTTATGCAAAATGTGATGGTGGTGCGCACATCAAATTGTTTTTTCCGAACCCTGATCAACAAGCACCTGACCTCCCGTTTCGAAATTCTTTAGGCAAAATTACGTGGCCAAATGGAAAGAAACCAATTACTCGGACATATACTGTTCGAGATTTCGATGAAGAACTGCAACTTTTAGTCATCGATTTTGTAAGACATGAAGATTTTGGTATAGCGGCTGATTGGGCGAAGCATGCGAGTCCAGGGGACTTATTAGGTCTAGCTGGTCCAGGAGGACCAGCACGTTTTAAAATCGATGCAGAATATTGGATTTTTGTTGGAGATCTTTCAGCAATCCCGATGATCGCTGCCTCTCTTGAACAATTACCAAAAGACGCCCATGGTGAAGTTTGGATCGAGATTGAAGATGATTCAGACCAAATACATCTGAATAAACCTGAACACATTAAGCTTCATTGGTGCAACAGCACTCATGAATTGAATAATAACATCCGTCATTCTTTGCAAAACTTAGACTGGAAAAATAAAGATATTTCAGTATCACTGGCGGGTGAAAATTCAACGGTGGTTGAACTTCGTAAAATACTGATACAAAACTTCCAGTTACCCAAGAGCAATTTATATGCTGTGCCTTATTGGAAGCAAGGTCACAACGAAGAGGCTTATCATGAGGAACGCCATCAAGTGATGGATGCCATTGAATAAGTGAATAGAATTATTTTAATGAAATATGTAGAAAGATATGAAATATAAAATTGCAATTATGTTGAGTGCTGTCACTCTCTTCACAGCATGCTCTCAGTCGAATGAACCTTCTTCACGAGACAGTAAAGCGACGGTTGAATCTCAAATAAATACGACACGACAAATTGAAGATGCTTTAGGTCGTCAAGTTACGATTCCTGTTCAGCCACAACGTGTTGTGGTTTTAAGTGAGCTTGATTTGGATAGTGCTATTGCACTTGGAATAAAACCTATAGGCAGTAGTTATGTTCGAGGTCAAAGTAATTTTCCAGATTACCTCAAAAATGAAACACAACAGATCGCCTCCGTCGGTAACTTTGGACAACCGAGCATGGAACAAATTCTCACGTTACAACCTGACTTAATTATTGCTGGAAGCATGATTGATACACAAATGATTAATCAATTGCAGCAGATTGCACCCACTGCAGTCAGTTTTGCACGCGGAGAGCCATGGAAAGACAGTTTCAAAAAGGTAGCTCATTTATTAAACAAAGAACAACAAGCCCAAAAAGCTCTAGAAGCGTACGATCAATATGCGCAAGAAGCTCAACAGAAATTACATGTTCAACAAGGTCAATCAGTCAGTGTCATTCGTTGGACAGCCAATGGACCTGTTTATATGTTAAATGATTCATTTGCGAGCCAAATTTTAAAAGATATTGGCTTAACACGACCTCAACATCAGCAACAACCAGGTGCAAGCCATACGCCTCCAATCAGTCGAGAGCGTTTTGATCAAATTGATGCAGACTGGCTCATCATTGGCAGTCATCTAAACTCGGAAAAGCAACTGGCAGAACTAGAAAAATTACCAGAATTCCAACGTCTTAATGCTGCAAAAAACAAGCATTATTTCGTGGTTGATGCATCTATGTGGACTGGCATAGGTGGACCACATGCTGCTCGACATGCCATTGATGATGTATTGAAGCATCTCCATAATTAACATGCTGACGAATGCTACAACTGTACTTGACCGATTCCCGCTGATGGGAATCGTGCTTAGCTTGATTATTTTATGTTGCGCTGTTTTGTCGATCGCGTACGGCGCTGGTCAGCCCTACTTTACAGACAGTTTGCAACTTATTCTTCAGGCATTAAGTCAATGGTCCTTAGAACCAATCACTCCCCTATTGGAAATTAGAATTCCACGTACTATTGCGGCGGTGAGTGTCGGATTAGCTTTAGCGATCTCAGGCGTCATCCTTCAAAACTTGCTTAAAAACCCTTTGGCTGATAGTGGATTAATCGGAATTAATAGTGGTGCATCTCTTGCCATTGTTTTGGCCATCGTTCTTCAAATGGATACCTTAGGACTATTTTTTTGGGCGCTGATTGGAGCTTTAGTGAGTGCATTATTGGTCTTTGCAATCACCCCTCGTCAAATGACAGATCATAGCTCACTTACACGTTTAGTCTTGGCTGGACTGGCAATCACCAGTACATTCCAAGGTTTTATGGCTGCCATTCTTCTTAGTTTCCAAAATGGTTTAGACGACTATCGTTTTTGGGTTTTGGGTTCGCTCAATCGCGTTGATATTCAATATCTCGGTCTTGCACTAATTTTAATGGCGATCGGACTCATCATCGCTATATTGGTGATACGCCCCCTGGGTCTTAGCTTAGTTGGTGATCAACTGGCGAATAGCTTAGGCTTAAATACGAAACTACTTGATGCATTCTGCATTTTAGCTGTGGTTTTATTAACTGGAAGTGCCGTTGCATTAACAGGACCAATTGCCTTTTTAGGCTTGATTGCACCTTACTTTGCACGAGCTATTGGTGCTCATAGTATTCAGAAACAACTCATCTATAGCGGACTATTTGGCATGTTGTTGTTGCTGATCGCGGATATCATTGCACGTGCAGTCGTTCAACCTTTCGAAGCCCCTGTCAGTATTCTTTTAGCCTTATTAGGTGCGCCTATTTTAATATGGATGGTGCGTCAAAATAACCTACAAAATATTATTCAAGCGGAGAAATAATATGTTTTCTCTGTTGAGTCGTTTAAAACAAAAATCAGTAATAAAGGCTTGGATAATCATTGCGATTCTACTGATATCACTCAGTTTATTTAGCCTGATGTACGGTGAAATCACATTAAATTTGAATACGCTATGGAATGTATTGACAGGCAATGCGTCAGCTCCACATCAACTTCTCGTTGAAAAGATTAGATTACCACGACTTTTGGCAGCCTTATTGATTGGCGCTGCACTCGCCTTATCTGGTCTCATTCTTCAAATTATCACCAAAAACCCTCTTGCGAGCCCAGATGTTTTTGGTATCAGTGACAGTGCAGTGCTTGCTTTGGCATTCACCATTCTCCTCTCAAGCGCTAGTATGTTAGGTCAATGGTGGCAAGCATTGATGGGCGCGATCTTCTGTGTTTTCTTTATTTTAATTGCTTCAGGCGGCGTGGGAACACAGGGGTATCGTATTTTGGTCATCGGGGTCGGAATTGCAACACTCATGAAAGCCAGTTTTGACCTTATCCTTGCGACACTGCCAGTAATGCACACCAGTAATATTTTAATTTTTAGTAGTGGTAGTTTAATTGGTCGAAGCTACAACATCTTGCTACCAACTTCGATTTTTATCATACTGCTTGTCAGTATTATTGTGCTGTGGCGGCGACTATTTAGTGCAATGGTTCTTCCTGATTCTGTCATTGATAGTCTAGGAGAACCCTTATCTAAAATTAGACTGATGCTCATTATTATTGCTTCCTTTCTCGCTGGGACCGCTGTCAGTATTGCAGGCCCTATTGGATTCGTGGCTATTGCCGCACCAATCATCGCATTTAAATCATTTCCTCATCATTTATTTCCGATTTTTCCAACCATGTGTATTGGTGCATTAATGGTTTTATGTGCCGATTTACTTGGAAAAAATTTGCTTGCCCCTGTCGAAATTCCCGCAGGCATTATTAGCGGCATGGTTGGTGGTCCACTGTTGTTGTGGTTGTTATATCGTCATTCTAGAAGTATGAGTCGTACATGAGTTTAATCATCAATCAATTAAGTGCTGGATATAATCATCATCAAGTTTTGAAGGGTATCAATGCTGAATTTCAGCAGGGTCAAGTCATCGTCCTCATTGGTCCAAATGGCTGTGGAAAATCGACCTTGTTAAAATGTATTGCTCAAATTCATCCATATGATCAAGGCGAAGTCATTTGGGAAAAAAATCAACTGAATATACTCAGTAAAAAGTTGCTCGCTAAACAACTTGCATTACTTCCACAGCATGTAACTGCACCCAACGGCATGACAGTTGAACAGTTAGTACGCTTCGGTCGTTTTCCACATCAAGGTTGGTTTAAACGACTGAACATCGAAGACCAAAAAGCGATTGATGACGCTTTGTCTGCGACCCATTTAAGCGAATTAAAAAATCAAAATTTAAGCAATCTATCAGGAGGTCAACGTCAACGTGCATGGATCGCAATGGTACTCGCACAACAAACTCCTTTAATTCTTTTAGATGAACCAATCAGTATGCTCGATATCGGTCATCAAGCCGATATTTTAAATTTAGTCCGCTCTCTAGCCTCACAAGGTAAAACCATAGTGATGGTTCTACATGAATTAGCCACTGCTGCACGCTGTGCCGATTTTCTAGTTGCCATGAAAGATGGTCAAATCATTGCACAAGGAAAATCAGAAGATGTTTTAACAAAGCAATTAGTTCATCAACTCTATAACTTAGATGCTGAAGTCAGACTGGTTGAAGATGATCAACACAAAAAAAGGTTACTGGTCATCCCAAATAAGTTTGGTGATTAAACACTCGAATAAAAAGCTTGAATATATAGAATAAAAAAAAGCCCTGACATCTGTCAGGGCTTTTGAATTTGGCGGAAGCGGTGAGATTCGAACTCACGGAGGACTCACACCCTCGTCGGTTTTCAAGACCGGTGCATTAAACCGCTCTGCCACGCTTCCATGTGCGCCATAATACGAAGCTTTTCATATCATGACAAGTAAAAATTACAATCAAACCATTCAAGTGAATATAGTTTCACCAAATGATTCAAATTTATTAAATTTTGGCTGCAATTTCAGCACCTTCACGAATCGCACGCTTAGCGTCAAGCTCAGCAGCAAGCTTTGCACCACCAATAATGTGATATTTCGCTAAAGTTGTTTCAGTCTCTGATGGCATAATCTCTTTAACAGATTCTTGCCCTGCACAAACAACGACAGTATCGACTCGTAATAATTGATCATTCCCACCAACTTCGATCCACAGACCTTCATCACTCACTGATTTATATTGAACGCCACGCAACATTTTCACATGGTGTTTTTTTAATTGGGCGCGATGAACCCAACCAGAGGTTTTACCTAATCCTATACCCAAAGGCGTTGTCTTACGTTGCAATAAATATATTTCGCGAACTGGATGATCCACTTCAGCAGGTTGTAAACCACCTTCAGAAACATACTGAACATCAGGATCAACTCCCCACTCACGTTTCCATTCTGCCAAAGGTTGTGGCTGTGGCTGATGTTCAGGTTTTAATAAAAACTCTGACACATCAAATCCGATACCACCAGCACCAATTACTGCTACCTTTTGACCCACAGGCGCACCTCTTAATACTTCTGCATAAGATAAAACTTGTGGTGCATCACTTCCTTCAATCTTCAATGCACGTGGTACAACGCCTGTCGCAACAATCACTTCATCAAAGCCTTCACGCTCAAGCTGTTCACGATTAACTTTAGTATTTAAACGAAGTTCAACCCCAGTACGCTCAATTTGGACTTTAAAATAGCGAATGGTTTCGTGAAACTCTTCTTTCCCAGGAACAACTTTCGCTAAGTTGAATTGTCCCCCTACATCATTAGTGGCTTCAAATAAAGTAACTAGATGACCACGACTGGCAGCAACGGTCGCTGCCGACATTCCAGCTACACCACCACCCACAACAGCTACTTTTTTTGGCTTCTTGGTTTTTAAATAAACCAGTTCAGTTTCATAGGCTGCACGTGGATTCACTAAACATGTGGCACGTTTATTTTTGAAAGTATGATCCAAACAAGCCTGATTACACGCAATACACGTATTGATTTCATCAACACGATTAGTTGCCGTTTTATTCACCCAGAAAGCATCTGCCAATAATGGTCGAGCCATTTGAATCATGTCGGCTTTACCTTCAGCCAAAATAGCTTCGGCAGTTTCAGGCATATTGATTCGGTTGGATGCAATCACAGGCACAGACACATGTTTTTTCACCTCTGCGGTATAATCTACAAATGCCGCACGAGGAACAGAGGTTACAATTGTTGGCACACGAGCTTCATGCCAACCAATACCTGTATTCAATAATGTGATACCCGCTTCTTCTAGCGCTTTAGCAACGGTGATCACTTCATTCATTGTATTACCGTCGTGAACTAAATCGAGCATAGATAAACGGAAACAAATGATAAATTTTTCGCCAACTTTCGCGCGAATTGCCTTAACAATTTCAACTGCAAAGCGCATACGGTTTTCTATTTCCCCGCCCCATTGGTCTGTACGCTGATTGACATGACGACTCATAAATTGGTTCAGCAAATAGCCTTCTGATCCCATGATTTCGACACCATCATAGCCAGCTTTTTTCGCGATACTTGCTGTAGCCGCATAATCTTGAATCGTATCCAGAATTTGTTTTTCTGACATCTGACGTGGTTTAAATGGTGAGATCGGCGATTTTATTGGGCTTGCAGAAACCACAAATGGTTGATAACCATAACGCCCTGAATGCAAAATTTGCATTAAAATTTTTGCACCATGTTTATGAACTGCATGTGTCACTAATCGGTGTGGGGCAACATCACCTAAGGTATTCATTGTGCCACCAGCTGGAAGCAGCCAGCCCTGACGGTTAGGGGAAATACCCCCTGTAATGATGAGACCTACGCCCCCTTTAGCACGCTCACCAAAATATGCTGCTAATTTAGGATAGTTATAAAAACGATCTTCTAGACCGGTATGCATCGATCCCATCACGACACGATTTTTTAGGGTAGTGAAACCAAGATCAAGAGGTTTTAATATATTTGCATAGCGAGTTGTCATGGCAATTCCTTATTTTATGGGCTTTGCAACTTGTTGCATAAAACTATACTTCTTTTTTCATAACTGTTTATGGCAATTTTTTGTCTTTTTCTATAATAAATTACCAACTATGAAATTAAATATTAATATTCAATCACTTACAAAAAATATTTTTCACTAAGTTCGCTTTGAAAAATTCCAATAAAATAAATTGATGCATAAAAATCTTCATAAATGCGCTGTATTATTTTCAAGAAGAAATCATGAATTAGATTAAGCACTAACTATTACTTCTGAGTTTCGACGAAATATTGCTACTTATTCTAATATTTTTGCACCACGTATCTTTTTTTAAAAAAAATTACCAATGAAAAGTGCTACAATTGAAGAAATATATTTTTCAGGTTACCAATTTTCTAGGTGCCTATATTCTATCGTTAGGATGAACAATGTCTGATAATGCAACTATCTTACAGAATGTACCTGTAGGCAAAAAAGTTGGTATTGCCTTCTCTGGTGGTCTTGATACTTCTGCAGCTCTATTGTGGATGAAACAAAAAGGTGCTGAACCTTATGCGTATACAGCAAACTTAGGTCAGCCAGATGAAGATGATTACGATGCTATTCCAAAGAAAGCTGAAGCTTATGGCGCTGTTAAAGCACGCTTAGTGGATTGCCGTTTACAACTTGCATTAGAAGGTATTGCAGCAATTCAATGTGGCGCATTCCATATCTCTACAGGTGGTGTACCTTACTTCAATACAACGCCACTTGGTCGTGCAGTCACAGGTACAATGCTTGTTACTGCGATGAAAGAAGATGACGTCAACATTTGGGGTGACGGATCTACTTATAAAGGTAACGACATTGAGCGTTTCTACCGTTATGGTCTATTAACGAACCCAGCACTTAAAATTTACAAACCTTGGTTAGACCAAACATTTATCGATGAACTTGGTGGCCGTGCAGAAATGTCACAGTTCCTCATCGACAACGGTTTTGACTATAAAATGTCAAAAGAAAAAGCATACTCAACAGACTCAAACATGCTTGGTGCAACTCACGAAGCGAAAGATCTTGAGTATCTTGATGCTGGTATCAAAATCGTTGAACCGATTATGGGTGTTGCATTCTGGAAAGAAGATGTTGAAATCGCACCTGAAGAAGTTTCAATCACATTTGAAGAAGGCTTCCCTGTTGCTCTTAACGGTCAACGTATCGAAGATCCAGTTGAGTTAATTCTTGAAGCGAACCGTATCGGTGGTCGTCATGGTCTAGGTATGTCTGACCAAATCGAAAACCGTATCATCGAAGCGAAATCTCGTGGTATTTATGAAGCTCCGGGTATGGCGCTTCTGCATATTGCTTACGAACGTCTTGTGACTGGTATTCATAACGAAGATACCATTGAACAGTACCGCATCAACGGTTTACGTTTAGGTCGTTTACTTTACCAAGGTCGTTGGTTCGACTCACAAGCGCTTATGCTTCGTGAAACTGCGCAACGTTGGGTTGCTAAAGCAATCACAGGTACTGTGACTTTAGAACTTCGTCGTGGTAATGACTATACGATCATGAACACTGAATCTGAAAACCTTACCTATGAAGCTGAACGCTTAACCATGGAAAAAGGTGATTCTGTATTTACTCCAATGGATCGTATTGGTCAATTAACCATGCGTAACCTAGACATTACAGATACTCGCGCTAAGTTAGGAATCTATACTGGTGCAGGTTTACTTGCTGTAGGTACAGGTTCTGCTGTTCCACAACTTAAAGACAAAAACTAAGATTTAGTTTAGTCCACAAAAAACCGCGCTTTTAGCGCGGTTTTTTTATTTGGACGTAAAAATCTATCCTTGTTCCCTAGATGAATAATGACTCATTCATCCAACGTATGCCTCATTTTTATATTAATCAGCACAAATAGATGTAAAACCCCTTTTATCGGCTTTTGTCGTTATCAATTTCAAGCAATATCGATTATCATCTATGTTATTTTTTCAGTAAGACTTGCCTTGAATACGATCACTTTAATCCAGCCAGATGATTGGCACGCTCATTTAAGAGATGGTTTAGCACTTCAACGTACTGTTCCTGATTTGGCGAAGCAATTTCATCGCGCAATCTGTATGCCAAATACAGTTCCACCTGTAAAAACTGTGGAAGAAGCACATGCTTATCGTGAAAGAATCATGGCGCATGTTCCTGAAAATGTAAAATTCGATCCTCGTATGGTGCTCTACTTTACGGATCATACTTCTCCTGAAGAAGTACAAAAAATTAAAAAATCTCCATATGTAAATGCAATTAAGCTTTACCCTGCTGGAGCAACCACGAATTCTGATAATGGCGTTAGTGATATACGTAAAGTGTATAGCGTCATTGAGCAACTTGAAGAACATCAGGTTCCTCTCTTACTCCACGGCGAAGTAACACATCATCATGTTGATATTTTCGATCGTGAAAAACGTTTCTTAGATGAAGTTTTAGCACCGCTGCTTAAACAATTTCCAAAATTGAAATTAGTTTTAGAACATATCACCACAAGCGAAGCTGCACATTTTGTACTTGAGCAAGATCGCAACGTGGCAGCGACGATTACACCACAACATTTGTTATTCAATCGCAATGACATGTTGGTTGGTGGTGTTAAACCGCATTTCTATTGTTTGCCAATTTTAAAACGCCAGACACATCAGCAAACTTTGTTAGAAGTCGCAACAAGTGGCAACCCTAAATTTTTCTTAGGTACTGACAGCGCTCCGCATTCTAAAAATGCGAAAGAAAATGCATGTGGCTGCGCTGGGTGTTATAGCGCTCCAACTGCAATTGAATTATATGCTCAAGCATTCGATCAAGTCGGTAAAATTGAACGTCTTGAAGGTTTCGCTTCATTCTTTGGTGCGGATTTCTATGGTTTACCTCGTAATACTGAAACCATTACATTGATCAAAGAAGATCAAGTGATTCCTGAAAGCCTTGAATATTTAGATGGCGAACAGATCATTCCTCTTTATGCAGGTAAAACAATTCAATGGAGAAAAGTGTGACCACTGAAACATTACCTGTCATCGGTCAACGCTTCCGCGGGTTCCTACCCGTGGTTGTTGACGTGGAAACAGCTGGTTTTAATGCAGATACTGATGCATTGCTCGAAATAGCATGTATTCCAATCATTTACGACGAGTCTGGAAAGTTTGTACCTGGTCAAGCGCATCATGCACACATCAATCCATTTGAAGGTGCAAATTTAGATCGTCGCTCACTCGACTTCATTGGCATTGATCCTTTTAATCCAATGCGTGTAGCGATGGCAGAAGATGAAAAGTCTGCACTTAAACGTATGTTTAAAGCAATTAATGAGGTACGCAAACAACAACAATGCACACATGCTGTGCTAGTTGGACACAATGCTCATTTTGATCTTGGTTTTTTAAAAGCGGCAATTGCACGTACTGGAACTAAGAATCAAAATCCATTTCATAGTTTCTCGGTTTTTGATACGGTGACTTTGAGTGCTGTGATGTTCGGACAAACTGTTTTGGCTAAATCATGTATTCAAGCTGGCATCGAGTTTGATGGTAAAGAAGCCCACTCTGCTTTGTATGACACACAGAAAACAGCTGAATTATTCTGCTATATTTTAAATAAATTAGCGCCCCATTTACTTGAAACACTCGTTTCAGAGTAAAAATCTTTAAATACCCCAATATTTTAGAAATCTTGATCATCCTGTGGATTGATCTTAATTGAAAAGTATTGGGGCTTTTTGTTCCAATTTTTAACTATCGCTTTTTTATATTATGTTAATCGGAATATAGTATTGATAATTATTCTCTTTAATATTGTGAAATAAGTACCATTAAATGATAATCGCTATCGTTTTTATTCTCTCAATGTTAAATCATGTCATTTGTACGCTCAAAATTAAATTTAGCCATTCTTACGATACTTTCAACTACAGTTTGTGCAAATGAAACAGAAATAAATTCAACAGCTAATGATGATTCAATCAAACTCAATACAATTGTAACGAATGCAACTGAGCAACAAGAAGTTGGAAAAACCCTTTATACGAAGGATGACTTAGACAAGACACCCAATAGTTCTAAGAACATTACTGATTTTTTAAGAGTAAATCCTAATGTGCAATTTGGTAATAATTTTAAAAGTGGCTTACAACAAGGTGAACTTAGCCCAGCCGAAATTAGCATCAATGGCGGTTTACCCTATGAAAATAAATTTCTAATCAATGGGATGAGCATCAACAATAATATTAACCCTGTGGGTGCAACAACATCGAACTCAAATAATGAACTACTCGGCTCTAGTCAAGCTGTTGCAGTCAATGCAGACCTGATTTGTAATATTAAACTGCTTGATAGCAATGTGAGCGCTGAATATGGTGAATTTACTGGCGGTGTAGTGAGTGCAGAAACCTGCGCACCAAAAACTGAGGTAGGCAAAATTCACGGTAATATTACCTATGATTATACATCTGATTCTTGGTCTAAAATCAACTTGCCTGATCCAGAAAGCCAACTGGAATTTGAAACCTCCAACAGTGAAAAAAATCAACCTTTCTTTACTAAACAAGGAGTCAGCGCAACACTGTATGGTAATCTCACAGACCAATTAGGTTTCAATGCTTTTGGCTCTTTTCGACATTCGTTAATTCCATTAAAAACGAATTTTATTGAGCCAGCAGAATTAGACCAAACACGTGCTGCGAGCAATTATGGTGTCGAACTCTTCTATACACCTTCAGATAAAACCTCATTAAAAATAGGAACTCAGCTATTTGAAAATAAAGGTGAGTACTTCAATGCTACATTTTTAAACTCAGAAAACACGCAAATATCTGATAGTCAAAGTATTTATATCAATTTAAAAAATAAATTAAATACTGTTCGGTTAGAACAACAACTTAATTATCAAACACAAAAAAGCTCGCGAAAGGCAGAGCAGGATGCGTATGTGTGGGCTCGATCTTCAACAAAGAATTGGAATCCGAATTTAAGTACGCAATCATATGGAAACTATGGTGCATTATCACAAGAAGAAAAAAAACTCGAATACTCAATCAAAGCCCTATTTGAACCAATAAACTCTGCGAACTCATCACACCAATTCAAAGTGGGTGCAGGTTATGGTCATTATGAAGCGTATTGGGAAAGACCTGAAGTTTCTAATAATTATTACACAACTACTATCGCTTCCAAAAATATTGAAAACTTAAACTGTTACGCTTCTGATGGTCGTCGTTATGATGCTTGTGACGAAGGCAATTCAATTGACGGGCAATATTTAACGCAACGATTTAAATATGATGCAGGACAAATCAATGTACGCCAAGATCGTTGGCATGCATATCTCGAAGATTCAATTTATGTTAATCCATTTATTCAATCTAGTTTAGGCTTAAGAGCTGATTATGATTCACTGACTCAAAATACAAATATTGCACCTCGTAGTTCATTTGTTTTGAAGCCATTTGGCAATGATCAATTATTTATCACGGCTGGTTGGAATCGCTATTATGGTTTAAACGCATTCGCCAACGAATTACAAGATCAACGAGGTCGATTACAGACAAAATTTAAGAGAAATAGTCTTTCTGAAGGTTGGGAACTCGATCCGACGTATATGCCATCCTTCAAATCAAGGTCAGAGCTGGATACGCCGTTTTCAGATGAATCTGTATTTGCTTTTAACACCAATATTTGGAACATCAATACTGGTTTAAAATATGTTCAGCGAGAGAACAAAGACCAATTACGCCAGCAGCAAGGTAATAAGTCTTATAACAACTCAGGAAAATCTGAAGCTGAAATATTAACGTTCTCTTTAAAAAATATTAAACCACTTGTATTAAAAAATTCTGTGCATTATTTAAGCCTAAATGCCGATATGACAGATACAAATCGTAATTTTGATAGCTATGAAAGCAACTACTACACAGGTACATCACAAATTTATTATGATGGCAAACTGATTAATGCTGAAGATAAACCCACTGATAATTTTAATACACCATGGACAGTTAGACTAGATTGGAATATTGGTTTTAATAATATTCCTTTAAATATTAATCATTATCTTAGCTATCGTGCAGGGACACCAGGTATGAAAAAAACCCTGAGTACCAGTAAAACTGAATTTGTCTATGAACTCGATGGTATGAAATATGACACTTACACTGCATATAAAACGAAAAATGCTTTGCATTGGGATATGCGTACTACCTACACAATACCGAGTTCAAAAAATACGCAAACTAGTTTTGGTTTAACCATTAATAATGTACTTAACCGTAAAAATGAGTACTTTTCTTCCAATACATCCTCCGTGACACCAACACCAAGTCCTGAAATCGGTCGTCAATTCATTGCAGATGTTACATTTAAGTTCTAACTCATGATTCCCATAGAGCACTTAGGTGCTCTTTTTCATTTATGCCACGTTAAACTTTTGGATTGCATAAAGAAAAAACAATTCAAGACTTGAAAAATATCAATTATCCTCGATATTACATAGAGTAATTCACTCAATCTTAGAATGAGCATATGAACAATCAAAACAAACCTGAAATTATTACGATAGAAGATCAAAGCTTTGGTAGCCATGTAGAACATTGGGCGCTGTTAACTGATGATCCGACTGCTCAGGTTCCAAAATGGTTGAGTGAAGCACTAAATGCACCTGTCATGCCGATGGGGATTTGTGCTGAAGAACAAGATATGGATCCGAATGTTTGGCTAATTCAAGGACCTAAACAACAACCTATCCAATTGGTTCAAGTCATTGCTGTAGAAGACAATAAACCTAAATCAGTCAAAACAGCCTTCCCTACTTTTGATAGTCCTTATACGTTGAACGCGACGATTGAACGCATCATTACATGTAAGTCCAACACGCAAGCAGTGTTACAATTAAAAGTTAGTGATAATAGTGTGGTTTATGCTTTTGATAGCTTATACAGTGTTAACCAAATTCAATACCAAAAAAATCAATCTTATAAAGTCCAATTAAATGCGTGGGCTTATGAGCTAGAAAAAGTTGCTGATCAAGAACAAATTGTTGTGGATGATCCAGCTTCAATTAAACACCATCGTGCTTTAAATGAAATTTTGAGTGAACACAATGGTGTAGCGCCAGATAATTTACAGCAGCTGATTGATGCTTGGGAACCTAAATCAGATGCCGATAAAGAACCTGTAACGGTCGATTTTTCGAAAATGGTGGCTTACTTGTACGGTGAAACCATGGGTCAGGAAGATGAGGCCTGGTTCCAAGGAAAAGTGGTTGGCAAGACCCAAATGCAGTTCAACGATCAATTTTATCAACTTTATGATGTAACACTTATTTTGGAAGATAACCAACCTGCTACACTTATTCGTATCGCGACTAAGGATGAGAATTATAAAAATTTCGAAATTGGTCAATATATTCGTGGAAATATATGGATTCAGGCGAATATTTATGCTAAAAATACATCAAATAAATAGGATTTAACTATAAAGTAATATTTAGGCTCCTAGATGAAAATTATACCGGAACAATCAACAGGCTTAATGGAACAAGCACGCCCTCGTATTCGTGTAGACAAGGGTGCTTACTGTTTCTTTTTCTTAGGTGTTTTCCTCGCTGCTTTTATTTTCCACTTTACCAATCTTATTCCAGCATTTTAATAAAGTAGCATTGATTACTTTCATCTGCGTTTTAGTGCATAAAAAAAGCCTGTCATATGACAGGCTTTTTTTACAGACTGATTTTAAGCGTTACGCTTCGCAAAATCATCCATAAATTTCACAAGAGCTTGTACACCTTCAAGTGGCACTGCATTGTAAATACTCGCACGCATACCACCTACTGAACGATGTCCTGCAAGATTTAATAAATTATTTTCCTCTGCTTCTTTCAGGAATTGCTTTTCAAGTTCAGGCTTCGCCAATGTAAATGGCACATTCATAATTGAACGATATTCTTTCGCAATTGGATTTGCATAGAAGTCACTTGAATCAATATAACCATACAATAATTCAGCTTTTTGCTGGTTCACTTGATGAATTGCCTCTACACCACCCTGTTCAAGCAACCATTCAAATACTAAGCCTGATAAATACCAAGCATAAGTAGAAGGTGTATTCACCATAGAATCGTTCTTCGCTTGCGCTGAATACTTCAAGATGCTCGGAATTTCTTCTTTTGCTTGATCTAATAAATCATCGCGAATGATTACCAATGTTAAACCAGCAGGACCGATATTTTTTTGCGCACCCGCGTAAATAAGACCGAATTTTGAAACATCAATTGGTGCCGACAAAATACTAGAAGATAAATCTGCAACCAGTGGTTTATCCGTAGTTGGGATATTTTTAAATTGAATACCACCAATCGTTTCGTTATCTGCATAATGAACATAGGCAGCATCAGCAGATAAATTCCATGTACTTTGATCAGAAATTGCAAGATTACCATCTGCATCTTTAATACCAGCTTCGATCACGTTAATTTCGCCATAACGTTTTGCTTCTTTTAAAGCTTTTTCAGACCAAATGCCAGTATGGATATAATCTGCTTTGTTATTTTTCCCTAATAGATTCAATGGAATCGCAGAGAATTGTAGAGAAGCACCACCCTGTAAGAAAAGCACTTTGTAGTTCTCAGGAATATTCATCAACTTGCGTAAGTCTGCTTCTGCTTTTTCAGCAACAGCGACGTAGTCTGCACTACGATGACTCATTTCCATGATTGATAGGCCCTTACCCTGCCAATCAAGCATCTCAGCTTGAGCTTTTTCTAATACAGCAGTAGGTAATGCAGCAGGACCAGCACAGAAGTTGTACGCGCGCATGATTTTTCCTTTCAGAGTGAAACACAATAAAATGATGGCATTTAACCACAGATAACCATAGCTTGCAGTATATTCAACTTAAATAATTTCAATCTTGTTTTCACACTAAAGCTATTTTTTCAATAAGCTCTACATTTATCAGAGATTTATGTTTACTATATTTTGAGAGACACCGTAGTTAGTAAGTTTAAATCGCTCACTACAACAGCTCTCAATCTGACAAAATTTATTATGACTATTTCGTTGTATTGTCTTTCATTTCATGCGAACAATTAAAACATCTCACCATACCATTCATAGCTGACTCTTTTAAAATGACTGTGTAATAAAAATCCATCTTTTATATCTTGATCTACAATTTCAACAACCATTTCATTATTTTTATCTCGAACTGCATCATAAAGCGCATCAGTATTTACAGCTGAATGTTTTGTTTATGAACAATATTCCTCAGATTCCCCTCTCTCCTTCATTCAGCTGAAATGAAAGGGTTCACTACATGCTGTTATAAACAGTGCTATTACAATCAGCAAGCTATAATTAAATTTGAGTTTCATTTTTAATTAAAATTCTTTTTAGACTATTGTTAATTAAAAAAGGACGCTTCAGCGTCCTTTTTTAATTCCTACAAATTATTCATCTGTAGATTTTTCATCGCTATCAGTCGTATCAATTTCTTGAGTATCTACTGATTCATTAGATTCAATTGAAGCCTCTTCACCTTCAACTGATTCTATAAAATCATCTTCCTCAACAGCTTCAATCGCTTCAACACCAACCAATGTCTCGTTTTCACCTAAGCGGATTAAACGTACACCTTGTGCATTACGACCCGTCTGAGCAATTTCAGATGCACGAGTACGTACTAGCGTACCACCATCAGAAATCAGCATGACTTCTTTACTGACATCGATCGCTACGGCACCAACCAGCTCACCATTACGATCAGATGTCTTGATCGCAATGACGCCTTTACCACCACGTTTCTTGGTCGGGAAGTCATCCACTGGCGTACGCTTACCGTAACCATTCGCTGAAGCACATAGCACTTCACCTGTTGCCGGGACAACAACTAATGAAACAATACGGCTTAAGAAATTAGAATCCGTATCTTCATCTTCTGAATCTACATCATTGTCTTCAATTTCTTCCGCTTGAGCCAATCCAATGGTGACACGCATACCACGTACACCTTTCGCAGAACGACCCATTGCACGTACATCAGTTTCTGCAAATCGAATCGCTTTACCTTCATTCGAGAACAACATAATTTGTTGTTCACCGTCAGTAATCGCAACACCAATTAAACGGTCATCTCCAGCTAACTCGATTGCACGTAAACCATTTGAACGTACATTAGAGAACTGCTCAAGTTCAACTCGCTTGATCGTACCGTATTCAGTTGCCATAAAGACATAGAAGTTTTTACGTAAGTTTTCTGCAAGCTCAGCAAATTCAACTACTACTTCATCATCAAGATCTGTAGTTGATAATTCAACTCCTAACTCTTTCAGATGTGTACGCAATTCGTCCGATAGATCGTCACCATCTGCTAGATCAGCAAATGATTTTTCTAATGCATCATAGTGTGCAGCAATGATTTCGTTTTGCTGTAATTGAGCTTGATGAGATTTAACAAACTGACGGAAATCGGCTAGACGTTCTTTAAATTTCTTCGGTGCATCAATCACTGGCAGAATAGCAGTAATTGTCTCATTTTCATCTAATGGCAATAAGTTCACCATAGGACGACCTTTTGCACCACGAGAAGCTTGAGGCACTTCAAAAACTTTTAAGCGATAGACTTTGCCGACATTGGTAAAGCATAAAACTGTTGCATGGTTAGATGTCACAATCAAATGTTGAATGTAATCATCTTCTTTCATAGACGTTGCTGATTTACCACGCCCACCACGACGTTGCGCAGCATAATCAGAAAGTGGCTGTGTTTTCGCATAGCCTGATTGAGAAACGGTTAAAACAACTTGTTCTTCTGGAATTAAATCCTCACGAGAGAAATCTACACGAGATTCTACAATCGCAGTACGACGCTCATCACCGTATTGCTGAAGAATAAGTGCAAGCTCTTCACGAATCACGTTCATCAACAATTCAAAATCATTAAGAATTGCTGTCAACTCTGCAATTTGTGCCAAAATTTCAGAATATTCTGCATGCAGCTTATCTTGTTCTAAACCAGTTAAACGATGCAAACGTAATTCTAAAATTGCACCCACTTGAGTCGGCGAGAGACGATAAATATTGCCAGATAATCCAAACGGTTTATTAGGATCTTCACCCTCAATCTCATCTGGGCGAACAGAAACTGAACCTGCTTTTTCCAATAAAGCAACTACACCACCTGCAGACCATTCCCCTGCTTGCAAACGTTCACGTGCTTCTTGCGGATTCGCAGAGGTTTTAATGGTTTCGATGATGGCATCAATATTTGCTAAAGCAACCGTTAAACCTTCCAAGATATGACCACGTTCACGCGCTTTACGTAATTCGAACATCGTACGACGTGTTACAACTTCTTGACGATGGCGAATGAAAGCAGCAATGATGTCTTTTAAATTCATCAGCTTTGGCTGGCCATTATCCAAGCAAACCATATTAATACTGAATGAATTTTGAAGCTGAGTATTTTGGAATAAATTATTAACAATTACTTCAGCGTTTTCGCCACGCTTTAAGTCAATTGCAATACGCATCCCTTCTTTATCAGATTCGTCGCGTAACTCTGAAATACCTTCGAGCTTCTTCTCTTTCACAAGTTCAGCAATACGTTCAATCGTTTTTGCTTTGTTCACTTGATATGGAATTTCAGTGAATACAATCGTCGTACGACCTGTTTTTTGGTCTTCTTCTAAATGGTACTTACCACGAATAAATAAACGACCTTTACCAGTACGGTAAGCATCAACAATACCCGATTTACCGTAAATGATACCGCCTGTAGGAAAGTCTGGACCCGAAATATGCTCCATCAATCCTTCAATACTGATATTCGGATTATTGGCATAGGCTAAGCACGCATTGACCACTTCAGTCATATTATGCGGCGCCATATTGGTTGCCATACCTACAGCAATACCCGTGACACCATTAATGAGTAAATTTGGCACACGAGTTGGCATAACTTGTGGGATACGCTCTGAACCGTCGTAGTTATCTTCCCACTCTACTGTATCTTTTTCTAAATCAGCTAACAGTTCATGCGTTAATTTACGCATACGCACTTCGGTATAACGCATCGCTGCTGCACTGTCACCATCAACAGAGCCGAAGTTACCCTGACCATCAACCAACTGATAACGTAAACTGAAATCTTGTGCCATACGAACGATTGTTTCGTATACAGCAGAGTCACCATGAGGGTGGTATTTACCGATTACATCACCAACGACACGCGCTGATTTTTTGTAAGCTTTGTTATAATCATTTCCAAGCTCATGCATCGCATAAAGAACACGGCGATGAACTGGCTTTAAACCATCTCTAACGTCTGGTAGTGCACGAGAGACAATGACACTCATAGCATAGTCGAGATATGAGCTCTTCAGTTCATCCTCAATGGCAATCGGTCGAATTTCCGATACGCTCATGCATACTCCTTATTACAAACAGCTTGAAGAAACTGCTCGATTTATATAATCAATCTTGCAAAAAATTAGCCCAAAATCTATGGAGCTAAATTCTAAAACTCAGCCGAAAATTATAGCACAAATCCGTATTTTTGTCCCTAAATTTTATGGATGATCTGTTTAATTTTATTCATAAAAATGACTAAGTTTTCAACACAAAATTCTTAAACAGTATTGCCCTAAAATGAATGATAAAAATCACTTTTTTGCTACTTATACATAAAAAAGATCCTCGTAAGGATCTTTATAAATACATGAATATTCTTCAATGATGAAGTTCGCGCTTGTCCGCTTTCATTAAACTAAAAGAAATTGCAAATAAGCTTAAAATCAACGGAAACTCATACAGCTCTTCGAGTAAGCTTTCATTACTATTTTCTGTGAGCAGGAGCATCCCTATAAAGCGATGATGCTCTATCGCATCAGAAACAACGAGCCCAATCACAGCCAAAACCAAGGCCCAAACTGGGATAATAGCTGTCTTAAACTTGTTCACAATCTCTGTGCGTAATTTTTGGTTCAATAGTGGAAAAACCACAGACCCAATCAATACAATTGAGATACCTCGAAAATAGATTTTTGGGACATCAGGGAAATAATCTCGCCCCCAACTGGTACTACGACCAAACAATAAAACCCACCAGCAAACAGCCCAAAGCCAAAACTCTTTCTTACCTTCTCTAAGCTGTAAAGGCTTTATGTAAAAATAGCTAATAACTGCAAAGGACAACAATAAAAGAGCCTGTAAATTTTCAATCAGACGCACGTCTTCCATACCAAACACATTGAAATGGACTTGATTAAATAATGGAAAAATTAAACATGAGACCGCGATTAGAACAAGCGGTAAGGTTATTCGGGTGTCGACCAGCAAAACACAAACTCCCTCATTAATACATTGAAAGTATGAATGAGCTTAAAAAATGATGGCGAATCATATCACAATTACAAAAAACATATAAAACGGTAAATTCTGATCCCTTGATGAGAATAATCTATAATTTTGTTTTATGAGATTTTTTTGATGATTAAATATAAAAATGCCCTGACCAAGTAAAATGAAATGAATCATTACTCGATCAGAGCATTAGTACAGCAATGCTGAACTAGATTTTAGAAACTAATTCTGGAACCACTGTATTTAAGTCACCTACTAACCAGTAGTCAGCTACTGCATTAATTGGAGCTTCTTCATCTTTGTTGATCGCAACGATCACCTTAGAATCTTTCATACCTGCCAAGTGCTGAATCGCACCAGAGATACCTACAGCAATATAAAGGTCTGGCGCAACGATTTTACCCGTTTGACCAACTTGCATATCGTTTGGAACGAAACCAGCATCTACTGCTGCACGAGATGCACCTTGAGCTGCACCAAGCTTATCAGCTAATGGATCAAGTACTTTATGGTAGTTCTCACCAGAACCTACACCACGTCCACCAGATACAACAATGCGAGCTGCTGTTAATTCTGGACGTTCTGATTTTACGATTTCTTCAGATACGAACTTAGAAATACCCGCATCACCAGTAGAAGTTGCAGCTTCAACCGCAGCAGATCCACCTTCAGCAGCAACTGCATCAAACGCTGTACCACGAACTGTACCAACAACAACTGATTCACCAGACTCTACAGTTGCAATCGCGTTACCAGCATAGATTGGACGCTTGAAAGTTTTAGGACCATCAACTGCAATAATGTCAGTAATCATACTTACATCAAGAAGTGCTGCAGCACGTGGAAGTACGTTTTTACCCGTCGTTGTAGACGCCGCAAGAATGTGTGAATAACCTGTACCAATTGAAGCAACAAGCTTCGCTACATTTTCAGCCAATTGGTTTGCATATGCAGCATCGTCAGCTAAAAGAACTTTGCTTACACCAGCAACTTTAGCAGCTTCATCAGCAACTGCTTGAGCGCCTGAACCAGCAACTAATACAGTGATATCACCACCGATTTTTTGAGCCGCAGCTACAACGTTTAAAGTTGCACCATTAAGTGCTTTGTTGTCGTGCTCAGCGATTACTAAAATACTCATGATTTTTATCCTTCTGTATTAGATCACTTTCGCTTCATTTTTTAGTTTTTCAACAAGCTCATCAACAGACTTCACTTGAACACCAGCTTTACGTTCAGCAGGCGCTTCAACTTTAACAGTCTTAAGCTTAGTTGCAGGATTAACACCAAAATCTGCAGGAGATTTAGTATCAAGCGGTTTCTTACGTGCTTTCATGATGTTTGGTAGAGCAGCATAACGTGGCTCATTCAAACGTAAGTCAGTCGTAATGATCGCTGGAAGTGCTAGTTCAACAGTTTGTAAACCACCGTCGATTTCACGAGTCACTTGTACTTTATCGCCTTCAACTTTAACTTCTGAAGCAAATGTACCTTGACCAGCACCAAGTAATGCACCAAGCATCTGACCAACTTGGTTAGAGTCGTCATCAATTGCTTGTTTACCAAGAAGGATAAGTTGTGGCTGTTCAGCGTCTACAACGCCTTTAAGAATCTTCGCAACTTCTAAAGCACCAAGTTGGCTGTCATTAGCTTCAACTAGGATACCGCGGTCTGCACCAAGCGCCATTGCAGAACGGATTTGTTCTTGCGCTTCTTTAGGACCAATAGAAACAACAACGATTTCTGAAACAGTTCCTTTTTCTTTTAAGCGAACCGCTTCTTCCACTGCGATTTCACAGAATGGGTTAATTGACATTTTAACGTTAGTAAGGTCAACCCCACTATTGTCCGGCTTTACGCGAACTTTAACGTTGGCATCAACCACACGTTTTACAGCAACAAGAGCCTTCATGTAATCCTCGGCTGTTTTAACAGAAGTAAATATTCAGAAAAGTTATAATAACTCTTCATTTAAAATTTTTAGGTGTCCTATCTTGCAATGTGTTTGGCATTTCGGTCAAGTCACAATTCACAAAACTGCTGTAAAAAAGCGTAATTTTCGTTGAACGGAGCGTTCACAAAATTATTTTGTTAATAAATTTGTCAGCTTTTCAATATTTTTTGTAAAAAATTAAACTTTGATTTTTAATATTTTTTTAATTTATTAACTACATCAGTGGAATTGATGCTGTAGACTCTTATTTTACGTTGAAAAGCGTTGGCGTGAGTCACCAAATTTGAGGTAAAAAATGTCATAACAGACAGCAAAAATTACAATAACAGCTATTCTTTTTGAGTATAATTTAACCAAAGTTAAATCTATTTGAATAGAAAGCGCAAACATTAGTTTGCGCTTTTTTAATGTTAATTTACAATGAGCCATGTTGCTGCCAATGAAAGCATCACTCCCGAACCACCATCAATCCATTTTTGACGTTTTTCATTTATCCCTGTTTTCTGTGTCAAAAATGCAAATACAAAACTCAATGATGAATAAATAATTAAGCATAATCCAATGAAGATTAGGGATAAGACAATCCCCTGTCCCATAATCGAAGAGGTATGCTGGTTAATAAATTGAGGCAAAATCGCAAAATAAATAAGCATACCTTTAGGATTAAGTAAGGATGTTATAAAACCGCGTCGAATCGGACTAATGACCTGACTTTGTTTAATTTCAATATTTTTGTGATTAAGCGCAGATCGAATCAAATTAAATGCCAAATAAAGCAAATAACAGATTCCTAACCATTTGATCGTTTCAAAAATAATAGGGAAAGAAATAATGATAGCCGCAATACCCACAACGACTAAAAAAGAATGGACGAAATAACCCAAACACACCCCTAAAGTCGCCATAACGCCTGCTTTCGCATTTTTACCCATTACCTGTGACAGAATAAATAACATATCCGGACCAGGCGTAAAAATAAGAGGGATAACTGTCAAAGCAAATAACCAATAGGTAGACATTTTCTTTCTTCCATCATTAATGAAAATGAAAAAAAAGTATCTTCGAATTTACATAAAATAGGATTTCAAATATTCTATTTATTCTTTAATTTTTAGAATTTAATTCTAATATATGAAAATAATATCTAAATCAATTTCAGTTAAATTAGATCGTATCGATAAAAGTATCATTCATGAACTTCAAACCAACGGTCGAATTCAAAATAATGATTTAGCCAAAGAGATTGGCTTATCACCATCCTCTTGTTTAAGACGCGTAAAAATTCTCGAAGATGCTGGAGTCATCCAGCAATACACAACCATTGTTGATCCTCAAAAAATCGGATTACAACTTATTCTATTTTCGCGTATTTGGTTGGTGGGACAAGACGCTGAAACCATCGATACTTTTATTGAAGCGATGAAAGAACTCCCTCAAGTCATGGAGTGCTATATTATTTTGGGCGAATGTGATGCGATGTTAAAAGTTGTCGTACCTGATTTGGAGAACTATCGTAAATTTCAGTCAGAACACTTAACCAAAAAAAATGGGATTACCAGTGTGAAAACGGATTTACCCAGTCAAATCATTAAACAAAGCTATCAACTGCCCCTGCAATCAATTTAATACCATTAAGCAATCGATCCGACTGACTTTTCAGATCGGACCGATTATCCATTTTGATCAAGTTAAAAAGTTAAATGTTCAATGCTTTAAGTTTTTTCAACCTCGATTTTTTCATTCAAAATTTTTTCTAGAAGTACATGCTGATCCACTGATTCACTCAATTTAGGATCACAAATTTTGAGTCTCCGTTTCAGCTCTTCCTGCAAATACAATTGATCCTCAAGTTCCAATTCAGTTTGACTAAGTTGCTGAGCAAAATGCCGAATCACATCTTCAAATCGTTGATTTTGCTTCAGTATAACGTATGCATAACCCAATACAAGCCCTTTGAAAATTTCCTGATAAGGCTTGCCACGTTGAAAATTGTATGCCAATGAAGATAGTACCCGCTCACCAAAACCTAACTTACGATATGGGTCTCTTGCCACTCGATCACATGGGTCTTTATAAGCCGTCTCACAAGAGTCGATAAAACTCTTCGCCAACAATTCTAAATTTTCTTTTCGATGTGGTAGTAGATCCTTTAATCCAACTTTAACCTCATGGAGTACTGCCAACATAAATTTAGAAATTTGCTCATCAGACAGTGCAATCCCGATTGTTTCATATTGTCGAAAACTTGCAGCCCATGCTGTCATTGCATGCACACCATTCCACATGCGATTTTTGATTAACTGTATCTCTTCAATCTCTTCAACCAGAATCATTTGGCGCATTTTTTCTAATAAAGGACTATTATTTTCTACATAAAGTGGCATATCTGTTTCGGCATGGAATAAGATTAATTCTAGATTCTGTAGAATATGCGCCGATTTGAATTTTTCGTATAGATCGTCAATATACTGAGTAGCCAATTGTTCTTGTTCAGCATTTAAACGCGTCCCTTCATCCACATCCGTCACGTCTAAATCATGCTCATCCTGCACATGTCTAAAAATGTTGTATTTGATTTTTAACTGTCTAAATAATTTTTGATCTGTAATTTTCGCTACCATTCGATTGACTACTGTATCGCAAAAATAGTGCTGCGACATGATGATATTGACCGTCTTCGCATCCGTAATTTCATGCAAAGCACTACAAATCTGTTGTTCAATTAATGATTTTGCGCCTACTTTGTTCAAAACAATTAAAACTGTTAGAGGATTCAACTGTTCTTCAAAATGGATATAACGCGCATACAACCCTTGAGCAATGGTTTTAGCCTCTTGCTCGATTGCCTTTTCAGGTAAACACAGTGCAATTAAACTTGATTCAATATACATGTGCTGCATCATTTCAATATTTGATGCATCTATGACGGTTATATTGTCTATTCGCTCGTTATGAGAGTGTTGCCCATAACGAATACTGTAACCACCAAAAGTATTCACACTATTTCTATAGAGTGAATTCCGCGTTGAAGCATAGATTTGTTTTGGTCGAGTATATCCATCCCAATGAGACAATACTTGGGCAATATAGCCACCACCTATTGCCCCAAAACCATGTATCCCCACGACATGCTGATTTAAAGTCTGAGGAAAAGAGTCAAATAGAGCAGGCATTTTTAATTTTGGTGTAAATTGATTCAAATCTTCCAGAAAATCATGCATGCTTTCGTAAAAGAAATTCGCTTTTTCGAGCATGGTTGAATTAGGTTCTTTGATATCTTGAAGTAATACCGTTAATCCACCCGCTTCAAACGCCGACATCACTCCATTTTCTGAGTCTTCAAACATTAAACATAAAGTTGGATCAATGTTCAGTTGCTCAGCAGCTTTTAAGAAAATTTCTGGGTGTGGTTTTCCATTATCAACCTCATCGCCGCATACGATAATGTCGAAAAACTTATATACATTGGCATTGATTAAATACTCTTCAGCTATTTCACGTCGACTCGAAGTTGCTACTGCCATTTTCAGATTGGACTTTCTTAAACGTTCAAGAACTTGCATGAGTCCAAATTTAATCGGCACTCCGTATTTTCTTACATGCTCAAGTTCTAGCTGATCTGCTCGCTTTCTAATTTCCGCATACGGCACTTCTTGACCATATTGCTGATTTGCCAGTTTTTCGGCACTACGAGCACTTAAACCCAAACAAGATAATAAATAGGCGTCTGTAAATTCGACACCAATGAGTTCTAATGATGCTTGCTTCAAAGTTTGAAAACGAAGTCGCTCCGTATCAAACATTGTGCCATCCATATCAAAAATGGCGGCATGGATATTATTTTCATGAAATTTAATCATTTACCCCTCTCCAAAAAAATTCAAAATTACTAGACAAGTGTAAAGAATTTGACTGAATCGAATGAGCAGAATAAATATATGAAACAAAATTGAACGTTATTTAATCAATAATTTTATCTTTATGTATTGAGTTGTTGGAAATGAGTAAATTTAATTTTCTATAAAGTAACAGAGCTAAAATTATTAGCTCTGTTTTTTTAAATGATTTTTTTCAAACTTGATTGAGCGCCGCCAAGTAATCACGATGGACGTGACTCAATTCAATAATAGGGTATTGTTCTAGTTCAAAAATTTTCCAAACTTCAATAAAGTCTTCTTTCAAATCAACTCCTTGATCTGCAATAGGTCTTTCTTGCCATTGCTGATCAGAAATCCACAAATAAGTCTTAGATGCTATTGGATCAATCGCTTGGATTTTTCCTTCAGTATTAATACCCTGCACATAGGCATTGTTAGGTAGAGCGGCCTCAATCAACGGTAAATTGATTTCCACAAAATGTTTCACCTGACGTAAACCATAACCTGCAAAAATGTCTTTTTGTGCTGAAGAGAGTTGCTGATACTTTTGATCAATATTGTCAATCATGGCTTGACCTAATCATTCCTGCAAAATATTTTTTAATTTGTATACAACTTAAATCCATCTATTAAAGTTATACCTTAAAAATCGTATTAAAAAAAATCAATTCGAAAAATTTAAGCTAAAGTTTAAGGGAAAATTATTTTTAAAAGCGCAGCTTTCAAAAGCTCAATCCCAACAATACATTATTTTTCAAATAATTTTATTCGCATTAAATTAACGCATTTTATTTATACCAATGGTTATTAGCTATTTTCTGGAGCATAAAACTGTAAATTTCATTCATTTTTAGAGTGGCACATTCATTGCTTAACCAGTTTGAACTTAATCTGGGGAATGCACATGATCACATTTAAAAAAACTTTGCTTGTTGTCACGATAGCAACTTTCTTAACAGCCTGTGGTGACAATGAAAGTAGCACAAATAATTCTAACACGCCGCCTCCTGTCCCGTTTAATCCTGTAGAAGCAACCATTAGTGATTTGCATAACTCGATTTTAAGCAAAGGTTCATCTTGTGTTGATGTTGTGCAAGGATATTTAAATCGTATATCAGCTTACGATCGACAAGGTCCAGAGCTCAATAGCATTATTTCTTTAAACCCAAATGCACTTAAAGAAGCAGAAGTGCTCGACCAACAATTTGCAAAAAATTCGAAACTTTCAGGACCTCTTCACTGTGTCACTGTACTCGCTAAAGACAATATTGATGCTGTAGATATGGCGAACACAGCAGGTTCTGTAGCATTAAAAGATAATTTTCCACATGATGATGCCTATATCATAAAAAATATCAAAGAAAATGGCGGAATCATTTTAGGAAAAGCCAATCTTGATGAGTTCGCTTTCGGCTTTGGTGGAAAATCAACTCTAGGTGATCAAACTAAAAATGTGTATGACTTAAGTAAAGGCCCAGGTGGTTCATCATCAGGAACTGGCGCTGCCATATCTGCAAGTTTTGCAATGGTGGGAATAGGAACTGATACGGGAGGGTCAATTCGTGTGCCTTCATCAGTACAGGGTCTTGTCGGTTTACGACCATCTTTACGTCTTTTGAGCCAAGATGGAATTATTCCACTGGCACCAACTCAAGATACTGCTGGACCAATGTGTAGACAAGCTATTGACTGTGCAAAATTAATGGATGCAATGATCGGATTCGATAGCTCATTAAGTTCAAATCAACGCAGTGAATTTGCGCGTACTTCTCCCCTTCTAAAATCAGAGTCTGCTTACCGCGAATTGATTAATCAACCGAATAGCTACGTTCCTCATGACACTGTAAGTCTTGTAGGAAAGCGTATTGGTATATTACAAGCACTTTACCCTTCCGAAGGTTCAACCACTCAACAGAAAGAAGACTACAATCTCGTTAAAGAAGCAATGGATAACGCAATTACTAAACTTGAAGAGGCTGGAGCAACTGTAGAAATAGTTACAATAAGCGATCTAAATACAATTTTGACACGTTATTCGAGTCTTTCAAGTGCTGAATTTAAAATATCACTTACAGAGTATTTAAAGACCACAAGAAGTATTTTCCAATCGTATGAAGATTTACTCGCTAGTGAACTAATGATCCGTAACTTCAGTGGCTATAATTCTGATCCAACAAGTGCTTCATATATTGAGAATTATGAGCGCAACACCACTGAAAGAAGTCCATTCGTGCGCTTACGCATGAACAGCGCTTTAAATAATGTTGAACTAGATGGTACTCGTAAAGGCGTACAATACGACGCTTTAGCCTACCCTTCTATTACTGGGTTCGCTGGTAATTTAGGAAGTAGCCCGACCACAGGTACCAATAATCGCCTAAGTCCGTTTAGTGGTTTTCCTGCATTATCTATGCCTGCTAAATCAGTCAACTCAAGTCGCAGTAGTTATCCTATGAATGTTAACATCGAGTTTATTGCTCGTGAATTTGATGAGCCGACTTTATTTGAAATCGCAGTCGCATTCCAAAAAGTGAATCCCGCACGTATGATACCTATACACACACCAGCACTTTAAACAGATAACTTTATCATTCAGTACAGTATTAAGTATATTCAATATACTTAATACTGAGGATTAAGATTTTTGGGCTCTAGGGTGAGCTTTATCATAGACTTGAGCCAAACGATCAAAATCTAACTGAGTATAAATTTGTGTCGTAGATAAATTACTATGACCTAGCATTTCTTGAACTGCTCGTAAATCACCACTGTTTGAAAGCAGATGACTAGCAAAACAGTGTCGCAGTAAGTGAGGATGTAAATCCACATTTACGCCCGCTCTTTGTGCTTGCAATTTGACTCGATTTTCAATCTGTCGATTCGTCAATCGACTCCCTTTTTTAGTAATAAAAACTGGGGAATCTAACTCAATTTCCCCACACCAGATACGATGGACTTTAAGCCATTCGATTAAACTCGTTTTCGCTTTCAAACCAAAAGGAACAACCCGAGTTTTATTTCCCTTACCCGTAATTCGAAGTAATTGTCGTGTAAAATCGATATCTCGAATATTCAATCCTTGTACTTCGGCTAATCGTAAACCACTTGAATAAAGCAGCTCCAAAATAGCTTTATCTCTTAACCACAAGAGATGATCTTGAGAGGATTCAGGTGCAGGTTGATCCAAAATTTGCTGAATCGTTTCGACATCAACCATACCCGGCAAAGGCCTTGGCTGTCTTTTTAACTTAAAATCATGAATGGGATTATTCGATAGATATTTCCCTTCCACAGCCCATTTCATGAATTGACGAATGGCTGTTAAATGACGTTGTAAGCTTGCACTGTTGAGTTGATGTTGTTCAACCTTATAAGCCATATATTCTCGTAAATCAGATGCTTCAACTTGATTTAATTCAATTTTCTTTTCATAACAAAAGTCAATAAAACCAGACACATCACGAAAATACGCCTCAAGCGTATGGTCAGATTGATTTTGAATCTTTCTCTCTTTCAACCACATTGACAGCAATTGCATTGCGCCATATTGCATTTGGCTTTCTCTCTGTTGAATCTGATGTCTAAACATCAATACTCGTGGGCATTCCATCAAATCATAAAGTAAAAAGCCCTGAGTTTCAGGGCTTTTTAGTTAGGAAATAAGTTTTATTGAAAATAACGTAGATCCAAACGACCTTCATAAACCGTTGCAGTTGGACCAGTCATCCAAACCACATCTCCCTCTTTCCATTCAATCAGCAATTTACCGCCGGCAAGTTCGATTTCCACATTGCTAGACAATAAACCACGGCGCATACCTGAGACAGCAGCAGCACATGCACCTGTACCACAAGCCAATGTTTCTCCCACACCACGTTCAAAAACTCGTAATCGAGCATGTTTTTCATCAACGATCTGCATAAATCCAGCATTTACACGCTCAGGAAAACGTTCGTGAGATTCCACTTGAGGGCCTATTTTAGCAACATCAGCAGTTAACACGTCTGGCACAATGGTCACTGCATGCGGATTTCCCATATTGACCACATCGATGCTGATCGTCTCATTATCCGCTAAAGCTAAATCATATAAAGCAGCAGGCGCTTCTGCTAAAAATGGGATTTGGTTCGGTAAGAACTTCGGATACCCCATATTCACACGAACCCATCCATTCGCACCCAACTCAGGCTCGACAATCCCCGCCTTTGTTTGCACTTTGAATTTAGTTTTATTGGTTAAATGACGATCATGAACAAATTTGGCAAAACAACGAACGCCATTGCCGCATTGCTCAACTTCAGAACCATCCGCATTAAAAATGCGATATTTGAAATCAACGTTTGGATGATCTGGTGTTTCAACAACTAATAACTGATCAAAACCGATGCCAAAATTACGGTCAGCCAACCGGCGAATCATGACAGGATCTAGATAAGCACGTTGGCTGATTAAATCAACCACCATGAAGTCATTACCTAGACCATGCATTTTAGTAAATTCTAGCAACATCTATTGTCTCCTTAAGGCAATAAGGACTCACGTTCCCACAGAGACTCAATCGTTTCACGTTGACGAATTAAGTGTGCTTGATCACCGTCAACCATCACCTCTGCTGCACGACCTCGGCTGTTGTAATTTGAACTCATCACAAAACCATAAGCACCTGCACCCAAAACAGCTAAATGATCGTTCGCTTGAATCGCAAGTTCACGCTCTTTACCGATGAAGTCACCTGTTTCACAGATCGCACCAACCACATCCCAAACTTTTTTCTCAGTTTGCGAATTTTGATTAACCTCTTGGATATCCATCCAAGCTTCGTACAAAGAAGGACGAATCAAGTCATTCATTGCTGCATCAACAATTGCAAAATTGCGATGATTGGTTGGTTTTAAAAGATCAACTTTCGTCACCAATACGCCAGCATTCGCCGAAATACTACGCCCTGGCTCCATATACACTTTAAGACCAAGTTTTTCTAATGCAGGACGTAAAGCATTTGCATATTCTTCAACTGTCGGTGGAACTTCATCTTTATAAGTCACACCAAGACCACCACCAATATCAATATGTTTGAGGTTGATCCCTAATTTTTTCAATGCTTCAATCATGTTCATGACACGATCAAGTGCATCAACAAAAGGTTGAGTTTCAGTCAATTGTGAACCAATATGACAATCAATTCCTACGATATCTAAGTGACTTAAACTTGCTGCATACTGATAAGTTTCATATACCGAATCAGAAGGAATACCAAATTTATTTTCTTTAAGACCAGTCGAGATATATGGATGTGTTTTGGCATCAACATCTGGATTTACCCGAAGTGAAATTGGAGCTTTTACATTAAGTTCTGCTGCAACTTTTTGAATACGGTCAAGCTCTGCATATGATTCCACATTAAAACAAGCAATACCCACTTCTAATGCTTGACGAATGTCAGCTTCAGACTTGCCTAAACCAGAGAAAACAATTTTAGAAGCGTCACCACCTGCGCGTAAAACACGTGCTAATTCACCTCCAGTCACGATATCAAAACCGCAACCAAGTTTCGCCAACACATTTAGAACTGCGATATTTGAGTTTGACTTCACTGCAAAACAAATTTGGTGATCGATAAAGTTAAAAGCACGATCCATATCCAAATAATGTTTTTCAAAAGTTGCTTTTGAATAAACATAAAGTGGTGTACCAAATTGCTGAGCAAGTTGATCCAATGAACATTGTTCTGCGTGCAAAACCCCTTGAATGCGAGGGAAACTCATGGATGTATCCTTTCTAAATTGCGCTGGAGAAAAAAATAAATGAATATTAATCTTGAGTAGGTGCAGCATCTGCTTTAGGTTCAGCTTGATCCTGACTTGGGCGATCATTGTTTTTATAAATTAAATATTGTGCTCGCTTGTCATAGTTTGGATCACTGGGTAGTTGTAATGCACCAGTCTGACCACATCCAGCCAAGATTGAAACAACGGCTGCACTGATAACTCCGATCAAAATACGCATACCCACACCTATCAGTAAAATTTATAGAAGTATACCTTGATCATCTAATTCACCAAAGTATTTAACGCAACAGATTAATAACAGAAATAAAAAAACGCCAGTAATTACTGACGTTTCTTTTGACCTAAATTGCAAATCATTTATAAGTTTTTATTTTTTCTTATAAAAACCAAAATAACCAATGATCAGAATAACAAACCAAATCGGGCTCACCATCAATGCACGGCGAGTATCATCTTCTAAAGCCAAAACTCCAATCATGCCAATAAAGAATATAGCAACAATCGCACATGTCACCAATCCACCTGGTAGTTTAAATTTCGATTTGGCATGAAGTTCTGGGCGTGTTTTGTAATACACCACATAACTCCAAATAATCATCAACCATACACAAATAAATAAAATGGTGGAAAGTGTTGTCGCTAAAGTAAATGCTTCCACCGTATTCGGTACGAAGTATTGCAGTGCTGCCCCTAGTAACAAACATACTGCTGAGAAATACAAGGCATTCGCTGGCACAGCTCGCTTATTCAGTCTTCCAAAAGCTTCAGGAGCTTGAGTCTCGCGCGACAAGCCAAACAGCATGCGGCTGGTTGAGAATACGCCACTGTTCATCGATGACATCACTGAAGACAATACAACCAAATTCATAATAATAGCAGCGGCTGCAATACCTGCTTGACTAAACAAGTTTACAAATGGGGAAATATTCGGATCAATATTATTCCATGGTGTAACCGACATCACCACCAGCAACGACAAAACATAGAAAATAATGATTCGAATAGGAATCGAGTTGACAGCTTTCGGCAAGTTCGTTTCAGGATCTTTAGTTTCAGCTGCGGTTGTACCCACCAGTTCTACACCCACAAAAGCAAAAATTGCGATTTGGAAGCCTGCCAAGAAACCGATTGCACCTGTTGGGAAGATCCCGCCGTTTGACCAAATATTGCTGAATGCTGCGATTTCACCTGATGTAGAAGTGAAACCTGTAAATATCATCCAAAAGCCAACGCCAATTAAAACCACAATTGCGATAATCTTGATTAAAGCAAACCAGAATTCTAATTCACCAAACAGTTTCACCGTAACAAGATTCAATCCCATGATAAATACGATTGCAGCGATGCTAATCATTACCCCTTCTTCAGGGCTAAAAGGCATCCCATTATTGAAGAACTGAAGGTAATAAATGATCGCCGATAAATCTGCAATACCGATGGTGATCCAACACAACCAGTAGGTCCAGCCAACAAAGTAACCTGCCCATGGTCCAATTAAATCCGTGGCGAAATCAATAAACGACTTATATTGCAAATTTGAAAGCAACAATTCGCCTAGTGCTCGCATCACTAAAAAAACCATGAAACCGATGATCATGTAAATTACAAGGATTGAAGGACCAGCTAGGCTAATTGTTTTCCCAGAGCCCATGAACAAACCTGTCCCAATTGCGCCTCCAATTGCAATTAACTGCAAATGTCGATTGGATAGACTTCGTTGTAATTCACCATTTTGCTGAGGCGAATTTATATTTTGATCTGACATTTTCAAATTCACCAAATATATTAATCGGCACAACTTAACTGAAAAAAATCAGATTTCAAAAAGAAAATTAGCACGATCAATATTTTCTAATTAGTTTAAAGTATTAATTCATTTTTCTTATATATCACTAGAGTGATCAATTATTCATCATATTTATTTATTTATCTTATTTTGAGTAAAATATTGAAAATCTTGTTGTTATATGTAAAAAATATAAGTGCAAAAAATAATCAAAAGGAATGATGTGTTTGATCGCGCAAAAGTATGGCATATCCCTTGCTTGATCATGCATGTAAAAAACAATCAGGAAAATAAGAAGGTAATTTATGCAAGAAATACAATCAATCATGGAAACACTCAGCGGCTTAGTCTGGGGACCTTATATGCTGGTGCTGATTGTTGGGACAGGTGTTTTCTTAACATTCCGTCTACTTTTTTGGCAATTCAGGATGCTTCCTTTGGCATTCAAACAAGTGTTCGGGAAACACCCAGAAAAAAAAGACTCGGGAGATATCTCACAATTTGCCTCACTCATGACCGCACTTTCAGCCACGATTGGTACAGGTAATATCGCAGGGGTAGCGACTGCTTGTGTACTGGGTGGTCCGGGTGCTGTATTCTGGATGTGGATGACTGCATTTTTCGGTATGGCAACCAAATACGGTGAAGGTGTTTTGGCGGTCAAATACCGTGTAAAAAATGAAAAAGGAGAAATGTCTGGTGGTCCAATGTACTACATTGAACGAGGACTTGGCGCGAAATGGAAGTGGCTCGCAGTCCTCTTCGCATTATTTGGTACATTAGCATCCTTTGGTATTGGTAGCTCAGTTCAATCAAACACAGTGGCACTAGCAGTAGAAAATAGTTTGGGTATAAGCACGCTCACCACTGCCATCATTATTACAATTTTCTCTGCATTGGTGATTTTAGGCGGTATTAAGTCTATTTCCAAAGCATCCTCAATTATTGTTCCAGTCATGGCTCTAGGCTATGTCATTGGCGGGCTAATTATTATTTTCAATAACCTTGAATTAGTTGTTCCTGCTTTAAAAATGATCTTTACCTATGCATTCACAGGTGAAGCGGCAGCAGGTGGTGCGATTGGTGCAGCGATTCGTTACGGTGTTGCCCGTGGTGTATTTTCAAACGAAGCTGGTATGGGCTCTGCTCCAATTGCAGCGGCAGCAGCTAAAACTGACCACCCTGCCCGTCAAGGCTTAGTTTCAATGACAGGTACATTCATTGATACAATTATTGTGTGCTCAATTACGGGTATTGTTCTTGTTATGGGTTTCATCATGGCAGGACAAAGTTTCGGTGATCAAACTGGGGCTGTTTTGACCATTAGTGTTTTTGACAAATTACTACCAGGATTTGGGGGCTGGGTTGTTACGTTCGGAATCATCTTTTTTGCTTATTCAACTATTTTAGGTTGGAGTTATTACGGCGAAAAATGTTGCACCTATTTACTGGGTGAAAAGTCAGTATTTATTTATCGTCTCATTTATATTGCTTCAGTATTTGTAGGCTGTGTCGTCACACTTGATTTAGTTTGGCTTTTCGCAGACACCTTCAATGGTTTAATGGCAGCACCCAACTTAATTGCCTTATTGTTACTTTCTGGAGTTATTGCAAAAGAATCTAAAGATTTTATTGAACGACGAAAATCTGGTGAGCTTTATTAAACAAATTAATAGAATCAAACCCCAAAAAAGCCTCATTGATGAGGCTTTTTTTGTCTTTTCACGAAAATTTCTGATCGTTCAAATTTTGTTTTTCCTCTTGATCCTTTGCAATTTCTTCCGCAACCTCCAAGCTCAACACAAAAAATAGAACATGTTCAATTTTCATATTGCCCTGTTCATCTTCAAGATAATTTTTAACCAGCTGATACTGGTTATTTTGCTCATCAAAAGGAATATCTAGATATAGGTCACCCAGATAGCTGTCAATTTCATCCTCACCAGACAAACCTAAACATGGCACAAATTCAATTTCATGTTGTTCAAGCCATGCAATCACATGATCTCGAATACTTTCTTCCTCATTCTGATCATCCGTGTAATTCTCAAAATGAATAAACAGCACATCACGCTGTATTTCGCGTGCGATGGCATCAATATGTTGAGCGTACAAACGCATATCAAATAACTCAGTCGATTTTTGATATGAGTATAAATCAATTCATGATTGCTTTAATTTAATATCTCGTTAAAGCACACGTCATGACTTGTCTTATTGTTTTAAAATTTGATCAATATTTTTTTGTTTTCGTAACCTTTACTCAGTATGCTCAGTATATAGAAAATCAAAAAACCTATATTAAGTTATGGCTAAAGCAAAAAGTGTATATCGCTGTGAACAATGTGGCGCAGATCATCCTAAATGGGCAGGTCAATGCTCAGAATGCGGAGAATGGAACAGTTTAGTTGAAGTCACCATTGCCCCTGCGATTACGCATCGTGCAAATCCAAAAATTGCAGGTGGTTATGCTGGTCAAGCAGCATCAATCACTACATTGAATCAAGTTTCAGTTTCTCACGAAACACGTTTAGCAACAGGGATTGGAGAATTTGATCGCGTTTTAGGCGGAGGGCTTGTTACTGGTTCAGTTGTACTGATCGGTGGTGACCCTGGTATTGGTAAATCAACAATTCTTTTGCAGACGGCAACCCATATGGCTGCCGCGAAAAGTTCCGCCCTATATGTCACTGGTGAGGAATCTTTATCTCAAGTTGCATTACGTGCCAATCGTTTGGATCTTCCAACTGATCAATTAAAAGTGATGGCTGAGACGTGCGTAGAGCGTATTTGCGAAGTATTAGCGCATGAACGACCTGCTGTCGCGATCTTAGACTCGATTCAAACTTTATACACTGAAACCTTACAGTCTGCGCCAGGCGGCGTTTCTCAAATTCGAGAATCTGCAGCCCTTCTGACACGTTTTGCGAAGAACAGCGGAACAGCTTTATTTATTGTGGGTCATGTGACCAAAGAAGGTGCTTTAGCTGGCCCTCGTGTTTTAGAACACATGGTCGATTGCGTACTTTATTTTGAAGGTCAATCTGATTCACGTTATCGAATGATTCGAGCTGTTAAAAATCGTTTTGGTGCAGTCAATGAACTCGGTGTTTTTGGGATGACCGATAAAGGGCTTAGAGAGGTTGCCAATCCCTCAGCCATCTTTCTTAGCCGATATGATGAAGCGATTCCTGGTTCTATCGTCATGATTAGTCGAGAAGGCACACGTCCACTCTTAGTTGAAGTGCAAGCCCTAGTAGATGACGCGCATGGTCAACCTCGCCGTGTTGCATTGGGTCTTGAGCAAAACCGTTTAAATATGCTACTCGCCGTCATGCACCGACATGGTGGTGTTCAAACTTCTGGTCAAGACGTATATGTGAATGTTGTTGGTGGCTTAAAAATTACTGAAACAGGTTCAGATCTCGCCGTCTTATTGGCCTGTGCTTCAAGTTTGAGAGCAAAAGCACTCCCTCAGCAATTGGCTGTATTTGGCGAAGTGGGATTATCGGGAGAGATTCGTCCCGTACCTAACGGGCAGGAACGGTTGAAGGAAGCAATTAAGCACGGGTTTAAATATATTATAGTCCCTAGAGCGAATGCACCACAAAAGGATATTCCTGGTGTTCGCATTATCGCCGTTGCCCGTCTACATGAAGCTTTAACTGAAGCGATGAGCTTAGCGGATGAACATTAATTCAGCTGATCAATTTATTTAACTGTACACTGTGTATGAATACTGAAAAAAATTGAGGTTTAAGTTGAAATTTAAGCCAAAAGACTGCATAAATACAGTGTGAAATTAACTTTTTAAAATAGGAATTTTAGATGGAAGTTCGACAGCGTAGTTTAGTTGCGGGTATTTTAATGGCGACACTCATGGTAGCGCCTTTTGCAGAAGCAAAACGTGCTGGTGGTGGTAAAAGCCATGGTATGAGCCGTTCTGCTGCTCCAACCCAATCATATCAGCAACCACGTCAAGCTACTCCTGCCCAACAACCTGCTGCTCCAGCGACTGCGCCTCAAAAGTCTGGTCCTGGTGTGGGTGGTATGGTCGCTGCTGGTGTTGCTGGTGCTGCAATTGGTGCAGTCGCAGCAAATGCTTTAGCAGATGATGATACTGTTCCAGCAAGTCAAGCAGAAGTTGCTGCACAACCTGAGGAAGAAGGTGGTATCCCAAGTTGGGTATGGTTGTTGATTATTGCTGCTGCTGCGTTCTTCATCTTCCGTAAATTCGGAGCAAAAAAAAAATTAGCGGCTAACAACCCTTATGCACCAAACAGTTCAGGTCCACAATCTGCACCGTTTGGTCAAACTGCTGCACCTCGCCCTTCAGTGTCTAATGACAATACCAATATTTTTGGTCAATCTGTGGGCGGTGGCACAGCTGCATCTCAAGCGCCATTTGGTCAAGCACCACAAGCTCCTTTTGGTGCAGCAACAATGTCTAGTGGAAGTCAGCTACCTGACGGAACTGAACCAGCGGCTTTCTTACGCATTGCACGCCAACGCTTCAACCATATTCAATCAATGAATACGGCAAGTAATATTGCTGAGATTCAACGTTATTTGACGCCTGATCTTTATCAATCGATGTATAACGATATTATGGGTAACCAAGATCAAGACGTAGCTGAGTTTTCAAATCTGAATGCTATGGTTGTTGATTCTGCGACTGAAAATGGTCAATACGTTGTCAGCGTTCGTTTCACGGGTACGGTAAGTGAAGACTTAAATAGCCTTCCACAACCGTTTGCTGAAGTTTGGCATTTCGTTAAACCAGCAGGTTCTAGTCAAGATTGGTTGGTTGCGGGTATTCAACAGGAAAGCTAATTTTATTCTCAAAATAAGCCAGTGAACCACTGGCTTTTTTTGTTTCGTACACTGTTTAATCATTGTTGAGTGAATTCAATTTTGCATGTGTTAAAACTCTATCTCACCGTCACTTAGGAATGCATGACCGTATTTAATTATTAAATAGCAGATTTATTCAGATTCATTCAAAGGTATGAAACAATATAGAATCTAAGAATTATAAAAAAGCCCCATATTACTGGGGCTTGTTAATTTAACGACGAGGTAATGGAATATACTGGCTATTACGATCGCTGGTTTCAGCTGGTCGTTCACCAATAACCACTTCAGTATTGATGCTCTTACCTTCACGTAAAATCTCAATTTTTGCAGAGGTATTCGGTGATTGCATTGCAACATAATTAATCAATTGTGATGGATTGTTGATCTCCTGATCATTTACTTTCATGATCCGATCACCGACTTTAATCTTAGCTTTATCTGCAGGACCAGACTCATAGACGCTGCTCACAATTACACCCTTCTCACGAGGTTGTAATACATCGGGTTGCGTCGGATTCGCCAAACCAATACCTAGCCACCCTCGAATTACTCTGCCTTCTTTTAATATTGAATTCAGAACTTGCTGGCAGACTTTAGCAGGAATAGCAAAACCAATTCCTAAAAAACCACCCGATTGCGAGAAAATTGCAGTATTAATCCCAATCAAATTACCTGCAACATCAATGAGTGCTCCCCCAGAATTACCTGGATTAATAGCAGCATCGGTTTGAATAAAATCTTCATAGAAATTTATACCCAATCCCGAACGTTCTGTCGCAGATATGATCCCTTGCGTAACTGTTTGTCCCACGCCAAATGGATTACCAATTGCGAGTACAACATCTCCAACTTCATTTCCACTCAGTTTGAAAGGAAGCACTGGCAGTTTGTCCATTTCGATTTTAATGACTGCTAAATCCGTATCAGGATCTGTTCCAATTACTTTGGCTTCTGCTCGACGACCATCATACAAAGCCACAACAATCTGGTCAGCCTGTGCAATCACATGATTATTAGTCAGAATATAACCATCAGGTCGAACAATCACCCCCGAACCCAAACTATTTTCATTTGGTTCTTGTCCAAAACGTTCAGGTAATTGACCACCAAAAAATTCTCTAAAAACAGGATCATTTAAAATCGGATGATCCACTTTTTTTACAGTTTGTGTTGTAAAAATATTAACGACTGCAGGTGCTGCGACCTTTACCGCAGCATTGTATGACACTACTCCCCCAGAACGTGTCGTATCCACCAAAGGTTCTACTTTTTCAGCTGGCATTTTATATCCATCAGCTGCTATTTGAGGCTTTGGTTGATTTAGTTTTTGCCATGTGACAAAACTAATAATGACAATGATGAGTAACACCCATGGTAACCATGTAAAGGACCGGCGCACTTTAATATCCTCTGAGAATTTTAATTTATTGATGACAAAAGTATTTTATGACTTCATATTGTAATCAAAAAAAATTTATATACCTAAAATTGTGAAAATAGTTTTGTTCGGCTTTAGTTAAGATTAAAAATATGCTTTGATCTTTATATTTTCACAGACTTAAGAACATTATGGCAAAGCTAAACGACATTATCCAATGGTGTGATCAGACCCTAAAAGCCAATGAATTTAAAGATTACGCTCCCAATGGTCTGCAAATCGAAGGTAAAACAGAAGTAAAGCGAATTGTTTGTGCTGTATCGGCTTCTCAATCAGCTATTGATGCTGCAATCGAGCTGCAAGCTGATGTTTTATTGGTTCACCATGGCTATTTTTGGAAAGGTGAGCCATCTCCGATTACAGGAATACGTGGCAAGCGAATTAAATCACTCATTCAACATGATATTTCACTATTAGCTTATCATTTACCTCTCGATAGCCACCCTAACTTGGGAAATAATGCTGCGATAGCAGATTTACTTCATCTTGATCAAATTGAAGCACTTGATCCGAGTGAACGTCATCCCATTGGAAATATCGGCTATTTAAAAAATGCAATGACACCAGATGAGTTCAAAGCTTTTGTGTCACAACAACTTAATTATGATGCGATACATTTGATGGCTGATAAACCAAGTATTCAAAAAGTTGGATTTTGTACTGGCGGTGCTCAAGACTTTATCACTAAAGCTGCCGAACAAAATTGCGATGCTTATATTTCAGGTGAAGTTAGTGAGCGTACCTTTTATCAAGCTTTAGAATTAGATGTGCATTATTACGCATGTGGACATCATGCGACTGAACGTTATGGTGTTCAACGACTAGGTCAAGCAATTTGTGAACAATTTGGTCTTGAATATCATTACGTTGAACTCAATAATCCTATTTAAATTGATTTAACCACGCGTTTTAAATTGGAGTGAGCTTATACGTATTAATTCACGCTTTATTCTGTATTCTTATTTATAAGTAATGCGCAAAATATGGTGAGAATCTATTACAATAAGTGCACTTCGATGTAAAACCCAGCACAATGCAAGGAACTTAAAACATGACAACGATTACTTTACCAGCTCTTCCGTACGGTTACGAAGATCTTGCTCCACACATCAGCAAAGAAACTTTAGAATACCACCACGACAAACACCACAATACTTATGTTGTTAATTTAAACAACCTAATTGCAGGTACTGATCTTGAAGGTAAAACGCTTGAAGAAATCATCAAAGCTTCTGCTGGTGATGCTTCTAAAGCGGGTATCTTCAACAACGCAGCACAAGTTTGGAACCACACATTCTACTGGAACTGTATGGCTAAAAACGGTGGTGGTAAAGCGACTGGTGCTTTAGCTGCTAAAATTGACGAAGCTTTCGGTTCTTACGAAAAATTTGCTGAAGAATTTGCTGCTGCTGCTACAACTCAATTCGGTTCAGGTTGGGCTTGGTTAGTTGCTGATGAAGTAAATGGTAAACTTTCTATCATGAAAACTTCAAATGCTGATACTCCACTTGCTCATGGTAAAGTAGCTGTATTAACGATCGATGTTTGGGAACATGCTTACTACATTGACTTCCGTAACGCTCGTCCTAAGTATATTTCTACTTTCTTAGAAAGCTTAGTGAACTGGGATTACGCTAACGCGAAATATGCTGGTCAAGAAGCTGGCGTAGAAAAATAAGATTTAACCGTCTTATTACGTTTAAAAAACCATCCTTTTAGGATGGTTTTTTTGTTATTTACATCAATTTGAGTATTAATAAATCAAACTATTCATTTCTTTACAATAATTGGTTGACGACTAGTAATTTCAACCCTAAAATGCGCATCAGATTCTCCAATAGCTCAGTCGGTAGAGCGACGGACTGTTAATCCGCAGGTCCCTGGTTCGAGCCCAGGTTGGAGAGCCAATCTAATCTCCCATAGCTCAGTCGGTAGAGCGACGGACTGTTAATCCGCAGGTCCCTGGTTCGAGCCCAGGTGGGAGAGCCAAGATTCTAAAAACCCAAGCATAATGACTTGGGTTTTTTTATCCCTAAATTTCTGATTTGCTATAGAATTATTCTAATTTCTAAAAAAGTCTAAAAATGAATACACCTTGGCTTAAATCACTGATTTTCTGGTCTCTACTTGTTGGCAGTCTCATCTTTATATTTCAATGCACTCAAAAATCTGAACATAATAAAATAGCCCCTACACTTATGTATGAACGTTTGTATCACTGTACTTCGGAATTATCCTCTGAACACATACTCCTGATTAAAAAAATTCAAAACGAGGTAAATGTGGAATCATCACAACAAACCATGATGGAACTTATGAGTTTATGTCGTAAAGCGAATCCACTGAAAAGCAAAGCAGAGTATGTCCATTTATTAAAAAAGCTATAGATCGTTTCACTTAGATTAAATTTAAATCAGTTGATTCATATTTCTAATATTTTTCAATGTTAAGGCTTGACCTCTCTTCATTTGACTCATAGAATGCGTACCAGATTCTCCAATAGCTCAGTCGGTAGAGCGACGGACTGTTAATCCGCAGGTCCCTGGTTCGAGCCCAGGTTGGAGAGCCAAGATTCTAAAAACCCACTCAATCGAGTGGGTTTTTTCTTATATGTGCTTTTATTTACGAATTCCTGTGCTTCAATCCAGTCAAATTACTTTCTTAATTATTGGTGTTATTGCAACCCTTGCCCTGCTCACCATTATCTTTCAACAATTATTTAAAAAGCCACAACGCTTTTACCCCAAACGCATTATTACCGCATTTGAAAGTAAAATGTTTTTTAGATTAAAAGAGAGTTTTCCGCAATACCATGTGCTTGCTCAAGTCGCTTTTAGCGCTTTAATCACAAACCCCAGTCTAAAGATTCGAGCTAAATTTAATCGAAAAGTGACTGACTTTGTCTTACTGGATGATCAGCTTAAAGTTATTGCCATTATCGAACTCGATGATCCAAGTCATCTTGGTAAGGAACAAGAAGATGCTGAGCGCGATCAAATGTTTTATGAAGCAGGATATCGAGTATTTCGCTATAACGATATCCCAAGTGTTCAAAGCCTCAAAAAAGATATTCTTGCTAAAAATAATTAGTTTAAAGGCTCTGCTACAGACGAAGCATTCTGCTCAAGCTGCTCTTGTTTTTCTCTAGCTTCAATTCGCGCGGCTTGTTCTGCACGTAACCGATCGTACTCTGCTTTGTTCTTTGCATCACTCTTTACTGCAAAAAAAGCGATCGCAATGATAAGCAACGGGATAAGGGGACCAAGACTTGCCAATAAAATAAATTTAGTGGTGAATTTCTTTTTTGATGAAGTCATCAACAAAACCTGTGTTATTGAGTCCGAGGCAATATAACAGAATAAAGTCATAGAAAAAACTTTAGCTTTAAGTGTCAACTAGGATGCAACACCCTAGCTGACATAGTCACGTTTAGCGCACCGGTAAATACGATTTAATAAAATCAACAACCTCATCATTTTTCTCAACAATCGCTTGTGTATGCGATGCTCCTGCCACCATATCTAATACAATTGGAGGTTGAGTCCCCAATCCATTTAACTGATTTACTAATTGTTGTGTTACTTGATATGGGACAGCGGTGTCATTTTCACCTTGAACCACATAAACCGGTTTCATGAGTTTTTGAATTCCAGGCTGATTATTACTTAAAAAACTACTCACCACTGGATCATTTTCAAAGCCAACCTTTAACCCAGGATAGTCCATTAATTTTTGTGTTGAATTTGATTCCAAATAAGTCTTAATGTCTTTTCTAAACTCATCAATTAATGGCATCAAGCATAGGCCATTTTCACCAGTCGACCCCTCAGCTTTCTCTGCCACAACTTGAGACCTAGATTGGAATATCGTTGCTAATGAAAATCTAGGTTCATATGCTTTAATCCCTACACCTGTATAAGCAGCATAAGCTAATAGCTCTGAATAAATAGCGATTGCCAAATCTCTATTTTGAATTTCTATCGCTGAAATAGCTTTTGGTGCGACTTGGGTAATAATGTAACCCAAACTGGATGCTGGAGCAGTTGCTACAGCCCCTTTGTAATACGGATCATTATTGGCATATTGTGCAATTCCTAATGATGCATGACCACCTTGGGATTGGCCGACAGACATCCAAGATTTATTTAATCGTGATGGATATGCTTGGTGAACTGACTTTATTGCATGAATCGCTGATTGTGCAGCACTAGATAGATGAAGATAAGGATGAATCCCCTTGACTCCCAAACCTTCATAATCAGGGGCTACAATGACATAACCTTCTTTAAGAAGGCTGTTCGCTAAAATTTCAAAATTCGAATTAAGTAAATTATTGCTTGGTGCACATTCGTCTCCAACACCAGTTGTTCCATGTGCCCATACCACCACTGGCCATCCTGCTGCTGGCTGAGCAGTCTTAGGAAACATGACCATTGCTGTAGCCTTAGTTTTCTGACCCAGAACATTCGGCATTAAATAAGTCATAATTTGGATTTTGGAAGCTTGCTCTAGACTATCTTTTTGATAAGCTTTCTCAGCAACAAACACTTTTTCTTGAAAAATATTTTTATCATCATCACTATTACAAGCCGTTAAGAGTAATGCTGCCGTACAGCACATTGCGATAACCGTTTTTTTAATTGTACTCTTCATAATTCTTTCCATTCATTATTATCACTCTCCATGAGTACTTTTAATTAAACATAAAAAAAAGCATCCGACTAGGATGCTTAATTAGTTTATTTTTATTTAATGTTAAGATTAAATTAATGCAATAAAAATCCCCATAAAGATCATCACCCCTACCCATCGGTTATGTCTAAATGCCCAGAAGCACCATTGCGGATCTTTATCACGTGTTTTGGTCCATTGATAGATGAAATCACCTAACACGAGCACTAATGCGATTAATCCAAAAGGGACAAGTATGTGTTCAAGCCATAGTGCAGTACCAATTAAAATAACACTCATCGCCTGCAATAAACTGATAATTTTAATATCATTTTTTCCAAACAAAATAGCCGTCGACTTAACCCCAATCTTTAAATCATATTCGCGATCCGTAATTGCATATTGAGTATCATAAGCCACAGTCCAAGCCAAATTACCGAAATAAAGTAGCCAACACGTCCAATCCAAAGGCTTACCCATTGCAGTAAATGACATCGGTATACCCCATGAGAATGCCATCCCCAGTACCACTTGAGGTAAATGCGTATAGCGCTTCATAAATGGATAGATGAAAGCAAGTACCAGCCCAATTAAAGCACAATAAAAAGTTTCAATAGGCAGGAAAAACAATGTACAAGCACTTGCAGCAACGAGTGCGATAAACACCCAAACTGCTTCTTTTGCCGAAATCACACCTGTGGCTAATGGACGATTTTTAGTTCTTTCTACGTGTGCATCCACTTTACGATCAGCAAAATCATTAATGGCACATCCCGCTGCACGCATAAATATAGTGCCACATACGATGGCAAGCAGTGTCACTACATCAGGTATTCCACCAGCTGCAATCCACAGCGCCCATAAGGTGGGCCACAGGACTAACTCAGTACCAATTGGCTTATCGAAACGACATAAATAGTAATAAGCGCTTAAACGCTCGCGCCAGGTGATTGCTTGTGCGGTTGCCATAAAGTCTAGCTCAATGAGTTTTTATAAAACGTTCAAATGCTGGTAAAAATGTTTCTTGGACAATAAATTTACAGCCATGCCAAGTATAACAGCTCTGTCTGGTCCATCCATCCTCAAGTAAGATCACGCGACGTTGGCATTGCGGTTCTGTGCGTTGGAACAGGAATCGACCTATAGGCTGATTTCCAATATGTTGAAAGAGACGTGCTTTTTTTTGAAGGCTGGTAATTGGAAAAATAGATTTCGCTTTTACCCAAGGTTCGCAATCAGAACCAAATAAATGAGTCTCTCTAACCCAAGAAGTATGCTGATGTGATACACCCATCCAGCTAGCATCATTAAAGTTTAAACGTTTAAATCGCTCTTGGATTCGTTGAACTTTAAATATTCCATCAGCTAAATCTGTCAGTTGTTGGGTAAGTGAGCCTGAGGCGTACAACCATTTTTTTAACTCAGGACACATTAATTTTTCCTGATGATTAAATTGACGGCTTTCAAGCATATTTCAGACTACCATTATTTTATACTCTCAAGTGTACCCAAGCTTTAGAACTAATGCACCAAACCTATGGTTTAGTTTAAGACATCACCCTCACACATTGCATACTGCACTCCCCCAAAAAATGCTATAAACATTCATTCGTAAACAACTTCATTAAACATGCTTAAATTTAGCTTGTACTTATTTATATCACTGTTATTTCTTTCCCAAGCTCATGCTCGTCAATTAGCACTGAGTTTTGATGATGGATTAAATCCAACTATCGATCCTACTGCTCCACACATTAATCAACAAATACTAGCGCATTTAAAAAACAAAAATATTCAATCTATCATTTTCCCAAGTTACATCAAAATCGGTGACAATGCGGGTAAAGACTTAATACGTCAATGGGATAAACACGGACACATTGTTGGCAATCACAGTGCTTTTCACGAAAATTTAAATAAACCTGAAGTTTTGGCGAAAGACTACATCAAGAGCATTAGAATTAATGAATTAGTTTTTCGTGATTTAAAAAACTATAGGAAAATTTTTAGATATCCCTATCTCAAAGAAGGCAATAATATTGCGAAAAGAGATCAAGTCCAAAACTGGTTAAAACAAAATCATTACCAGCATGGTGGTGTCAGTATTGATGCAAGTGACTGGTTTTATAATCAAAAATATCTAGCGTATCTAAAAGCAGGAAAAACGTCACACATCAAAAGATTGAAGCGTGCTTATATTGATCATCTTCTTGATCGAGCTGAATATTATGACTCACTCGCATTGCAAACCCTTCAACACTCTCCTCAACATGTATTGTTACTCCATACGAATGCGATTAATGGACAGTTTCTAGGCGAGATCATTCTAGCCTTAGAAAGCAAAGGTTGGAAAATAATCAATGCAACAGATGCTTATACTAATCCACTATATAAGAATTTCAGCTCTAATATCCCCGCTGGAGAGAGTATTATATGGTCTATCGCCAAGAGCCAAAATATTGAAAATTTAAGATATCCTGCTGAGGATGCACCTTATGAGCGTGAAAACTTACTCAAATATGACTTGGATGATCACAAGGAATAAATCTTATTTTTTAGGCGCAGACACACACATTCAAGCACTGTCTGATTTTGCAATCACTTCAAATTTACCTTGTGCTGTTTTTACTAAAATAAAACCTTCGGCACTGATATAAAATTCATTTGGATAATCAAATTGTAAAGCCAAATCAGGATTTCTCAGTTCAAAAAATTGTGCCTGTTTATAGCCTTCCATGGTTCTGCCAACTTCCAAATAGGTCACTTCAGAAAAATTGAGCTTAAATCCTTTTTCGTGGTCACTTGGATCATTCCAAGGAAAAAATCCCGTGTGCTTTTTACGTGGCTTTGCCATGAAATATTTCTCATATTTGACTACATTTATTTTAACTCAAAACACAAAAAAACCCGCGCATTGCGCGGGTTTTTTACAGCGAAATTCGTGAACGAATTACAGGCTGTAGTACATATCAAATTCAACTGGGTGAGTTGTCGTATTAAGACGACGAACTTCTTCAGTTTTAAGCTCAATGTAAGCATCAAGCATTTCTTTAGTGAATACGCCACCTTTAAGAAGGTAATCGTGATCCGCTTGAAGAGCTTCTAAAGCCATATCCAAGCTGTGTGCAACTGTAGGAATTTTTGCTTCTTCTTCAGGAGGTAGATCATACAAATTCTTGTCTGAAGCTTCACCTGGATGAATCTTGTTTTGAATACCGTCGATACCCGCCATTAACAATGCAGCAAAACCTAAGTACGGGTTCATCATTGGATCTGGGAAACGTGCTTCAATACGTTTACCTTTCGGGCTAGAAACGTATGGAATACGGATAGAAGCTGAACGGTTACGCGCTGAGTAAGCAAGCATAATTGGCGCTTCATAATGTGGCACTAAACGCTTATACGAGTTTGTAGAAGGGTTAGTAATCGCATTTAATGAGCGTGCGTGCTTGATGATACCGCCAATGAAATACAATGCCATTTCTGAAAGGCCTGCATATTCATCACCAGCAAACAAGTTCTTGCCGTCTTTAGAAATTGACATATGAACGTGCATACCAGAACCGTTATCACCAACCATTGGTTTAGGCATAAACGTTGCAGTTTTAGCATATTGATGAGCAACGTTCCAAACAGCATATTTAAACTGTTGTACTTCATCAGCTTTACGAACCATTGTGTTGAAGCTCACACCAATTTCTAATTGGCAAGATGCAACTTCATGGTGATGTACTTCTACACGACCTGGCCCCATGATGTCTTCAATTTTCGCACACATTTCTGCACGCATATCGTGGTGAGAATCAACTGGAGGCACTGGGAAGTAACCACCTTTAACGCGTGGACGGTGGCCTGAGTTACCTGATTCGTAAGAATTACCTGTAGACCAAGCAGCTTCTTCAGCGATTAATGTATGGCGAGCACCAGACATATCGATGTCCCATTTAACTTCGTCAAATACGAAGAATTCTGGTTCTGGACCAAAGAAAGCAGTATCACCAATACCAGTAGATTTTAAATATTCTTCTGCACGGCGAGCAATTGAACGTGGGTCACGGTCATAACCTTGACCAGTAGATGGCTCAATAACATCACAAGTCACCACTACAGTTGGCTCTGCAAAAAACGGGTCGATAAAACCTGTTTCAGCATCTGGACGTAAGATCATGTCAGACGCTTCGATACCTTTCCAACCAGCAATTGAAGAACCGTCGAACATTTTACCATCTTCAAAAGTATCTTCATCGATAGTATCTGCTGGGTAAGTAACATGTTGTTCTTTACCCTTAGTGTCCGTAAAACGGAAGTCTACCCATTTTGCGCCACTTTCTTGGATGAGTTGTAGGACCTTGTTCGCCATGCTCATTTTGCTCCGATGATTTTTTGTTGCACATTTAGTGCGTGTTAGTAGTTGGTAGTTTTAAAGCAATTACCGTACCAACTTTTAAAAGCAAAGCTAAAATCTTGAAATCCTTATCAGATTAACAGCTTTATTCACTTTGCTTTGCGACTATTATACTGTGCTTAAAACTAAATGCACCATATTCAGGCACAGTTCATCGCAATAAAAAATATTTATTTACAACCTGTACCAAAATGGTGCATCTCAGAGCATGATCGTTTAATTATTAAACTTAAAGTCAAGTTTATTCAGGGATTTAATTACCTAATTTACCAAACGATATATTTTATAAATTTTTATAAATTAGAAAAATGGATCAAATTTTCAGACACATGCGTTTAACACATTGTTTTATATATCATTAAATAAAAAATTTTAATATTTTATTTTTATTTGAAAGACAAATAATCCAACTCAATCATAACTTTATTAATACACATCGAGCCATGATAAATATAAATTTTGTGCATCATATTAGTTCAGTAAAATTAAATATCTTAGATAAATGATGTAAAAGTGAACGACCGCGAGACTAAATCTTATAAATTATAAATTTACTGAGTGCATTTTGTTTGTTTGTTTTTAACACAAATCTCACTCATCAAACACAATGATTAAAAAAACTTATGAATAACACGTATGAGCTTTTAGATTCAGATCAATATTTCATTTATTAGCGCTATTCACCTAGAACCATTCATTCACACATTAATTTGATTTAAGTGATCAATATTGCTGATGTTTTGAACCCCAAAATTTAACCTGCGCTGATAAAAGAATCTGCTATGATAACTGCCACTTAATCGCTTTGAGTTACTAGACAAGGATGCAGTCAACACCCTGTGATGCATCTTATCAATGTGAATAACAAAGCTAAATTAAGTTAAATTATAAATTTCAAGAGGTTAAGCTTAAAATGCTTCTGATGATCGACAACTATGACTCTTTTACCTACAACATCGTCCAATATTTTGGCGAGTTAAATCAGGAAGTAAAAGTGGTCCGTAATGATGCCGTGACTTTGGAGGATATTGAGCGATGGCAACCAAAATATCTCGTCATTGGACCTGGTCCCTGCTCTCCCTCTGAGGCCGGTATTTCAATCCCAGCGATTCAACACTTTTCAGGCAAGATTCCACTGCTTGGGGTGTGCTTAGGTCACCAAAGTATCGGGCAAGCATTTGGTGGAGATATTGTTCGTGCAAAAAAAGTAATGCACGGGCGTTTATCTGACATGTATCACTCTGATCAAGGGATCTTTAGCAATCTACCCTCTCCATTCTCAGCGACTCGCTATCACTCTTTAGTCATTGATCAAGCGACTTTACCTGAATGTTTAGAGGTGACGTGTTGGACCAATGAAGAAGATGGTTCTATGGAAGAAATTATGGGTGTGAAACATAAAACCCTTCCCGTTGAAGGTGTTCAGTTCCATCCAGAATCGATACTCAGCCAACATGGCCACAAAATTTTCCAAAACTTCTTAGAAATTTATGCGTAAGAGCAAGACATGAATATTCAACAAGCATTAAACAACATTACGAAAAATATTGAATTAACACAGCCTCAAATGGAAGCTGTTATGCGCACCATTATGGATGGTGAAGCGACTGATGCACAAATCGGTGCATTAATGATGGGTTTACGTTTAAAAGGCGAAAGTATTGACGAAATTACTGCTGCTGCACGCGTGATGCGTGAATATGCGATCAAGATTGATGTCAGTGATCTTCCATACTTAGTCGATATTGTTGGCACGGGTGGTGATGGACAAAACCTGTTTAATGTATCAACTGCATCAAGTTTTGTAATTGCAGCTGCAGGTGCAACGATTGCCAAACACGGTGGCCGAGGTGTGTCATCAAAATCAGGCTCGTCAGATCTATTAGAACAAGCTGGTATTAATCTTGACCTAAATATGGCACAGACTGAACGCTGTATCCGCGATTTGGGTGTGGGTTTTCTCTTTGCTCCAAACCATCATAAAGCAATGAAGTATGCAGCAGGTCCTCGTAAAGAATTGGGCTTCAGAAGCATTTTCAACTTACTTGGCCCGCTTACGAATCCGGCTGGTGTAAAGCGCTTTGTAATTGGCGTGTTCTCAACAGAATTATGTCGACCTATTGCTGAAGTTCTTAAGCAACTTGGTGCTGAGCACGTCATGGTTGTTCACTCTAAAGATGGGCTAGATGAAATCAGTCTTGCTTCATCCACCTATGTTGCTGAGTTAAAAAATGGTGAAATTACTGAATGGGAAATCCTCCCTGAGGATGTAGAGATTGAGTCTCAAACATTGACGCATTTATCTGTTGATAGCTCTGCTGAAAGTTTGGCACTGATCAAAGATGCACTAGGTAAGAAAAAATCACCGAAAGGTGAAAAAGCGGCCAGTATGATTGCATTAAATGCTGGTGCTGGTATTTATGTCTCAGGTTTAACTTCGAGTTATAAACAAGGTGTGGCATTAGCACATGACATCATTTATGGTGGTCAGGCACTTGAAAAGATGGATGTGCTTTCTGAATTCACAAAAACAATAAAACATTATGAAGCTTAATTAAGTCAGGACATTCTTATGTTAGATATCGCGAATACTATTCTTGGCAAAATTGTTAACCGTAAACAAGAAGAGTTTGCTGCACGATTAAAACAACGTAGTTATAAGGACGTCGAAGAACTCGCTCAAGCCGCTAGCCCTGTTCGCGGTTTTGCTCAAGCACTACAGCACAAACGTCCTGCTGTCATTGCTGAAATCAAAAAAGCATCTCCATCTAAAGGCATTATTCGAGAAAACTTCCATCCTGCTGAAATAGCTGAACAGTATCAATCAGCAGGTGCGGCATGTTTATCAGTACTTACAGATATTGATTTCTTCCAAGGTGCCGATGAGAACATTCATATTGCTCGTTCTCACTGTGATTTGCCTGCACTAAGAAAAGATTTCTTAATCGATCCTTATGGTGTGATTGAAGCTCGCGCATTGCATGCAGACTGTATCCTTCTCATTGTTGCATGTCTTTCAGATCAACAACTTGAGGAAATGTCGAAAACTGCATTTGAACATCATTTAGATGTACTGGTTGAAGTGCATGATGAATATGAACTAGAACGTGCTCTCAAATTATCAGATCGTTGTTTATTAGGCGTTAATAATCGTAATTTAAAAACTTTCGATGTTGATTTGAACACATCAATTCGTCTAAAAAAACAACTTGCACCATCTCGTTTATTAGTGACGGAAAGCGGCATTGCAACCTCAGCGGATGTCACCATGATGCAAGAAAATGACATTCACACTTTCCTTGTGGGTGAAAGTTTTATGAAACAGCCTCGTCCTGATCATGCCTTTACCGCATTGTTTGGCGAACCTCAGAATATTTAACTCTAATATTCTGCGGTAAATTGTTCGACTAAAAATAATTCAATCTCATAAGAATGGATTTCCGAATCCATTCTTGCCTCCATTAATGCCAACAACAATAGCTAGAACAAATTCAAAATAAATTAGATTAATAATCAATCTCTTTTTTTGCTTTATCCCTTAAGTTATCTCCACTTAATTCAACACCTTAAAATCAACTTAAATACTTCTCACTACAAAGTTAAGGGATTTTCGGATTATAATCACATTCATTCCTCTTCCACTTTAAAGTTACAAGCACGTTATGAGTAAACATGATTCTTCTTTATCAAAAGATCAATTTAATTTACTGAAACAGTTTAAGAAACAAATCAGTAATCCTGCTCCTCGTGTTGAAGCACCTAAACCTATTGAAAAGACGGTTGAACAAGAGCATGAGGAAGATTTAGAACTCTTTCGTCAGCAGATGCAAGGCGTTCAAAAAATTGATCATGGCAATATTGCAAAAATTGAGAAACCAGTAAAAAAGAAATTGGATGCTCAAACCTTAGCTAAACGTGCTGCTGCTGAAGGTCCAATGCATACTGATGAAACAGTAATGTCTGATACTCAAGCCATGCTCAATCCAGTTGGCAGTCAGGCTAGTCTGAGTTATCGAATTGCGACCTTACAACATAAAGTATTTGAAGATCTGAAAGCTGGAAATTTACGTTGGTTTGAAGCAGTTGATTTGCATGGCTGTACCGTAGAAGAAGCACGTTCAGCTGTATTGCAAATTATTCAGATGGCGAAAGAGCAAAATCAAAACGTCATTAAAATTGTTCATGGTAAAGGCCCTGAAGCTGTTTTAAAAACCTATGTTAATAGTTGGCTCAGACAACATCGTGATGTTTTGGCTTTTGTCAGTGCGCCTGAAAAACAAGGTGGCACTGGCGCGGTCTTAGTTCTGCTTAAACGTGCAGAAAAGAATCCAAAATTTACTCAATAATCGGAATTTTTTCTGAATATACGGCATTGTAATCGTTTTCTGATACAATGCCGTCCTTGTTCAACATCTGTGTAAGTGAACACGTCTTATGTCTATGCAGCAATCCTACGCCAACATTTTAACTGCCGTTGGCGAAGATCTTACTCGTCCTGGTCTTAAAGATACACCAATGCGTGCTGCTAAAGCTTTTTCGTATTTGACGTCAGGTTATAGCCAAACGCTTGAAGAAGTGACCAACAATGCGGTCTTCCCTTCAGACAACCGTGAAATGGTTTTGGTCAAGAACATCGAATTCTATTCGCTTTGTGAACATCATTTACTGCCTTTCTATGGACGTGTGCATATTGCCTACTTACCAGAAGGTCAAGTTTTAGGTTTATCTAAATTTGCACGTATTACTGAAATGTTTGCCCGTCGTCTACAGATTCAAGAAAATCTAACTCAACAGATTGCTGAAGCTGTGGCTCAAGTGACTGGTGCTAGAGGCGTAGCTGTTGTCATTGATTCAGCACATATGTGTATGATGATGCGTGGTGTAGGCAAACAAGAGTCAACTACTCGTACAGTATCATTTGTTGGGGACTTTAAAACTAACAAAGATGAACGTCGCGAGTTTCTGAGCGCTGTTCCAGAAAGTTATTAATTCATAAAAACCTCAACCCTGTTGAGGTTTTTTTTTAGACCGTATTCCAAGGCTCAATTTCTTAAGGTGAATATATGACATCTCTTCATGTTGCAGGTCAAGGTCAACAACACGCAGAAAAATCAGTCGACTTCCCGCGTCCTGATCGTCTCGTCCAAGGCAATCCCGAACGTCACACCTACAGTCTTTATGAACACGAGCATATGGAATGTGGGATTTGGGAATGTGAAGTTGGTGCTTGGAATATTCAATTTGCCGACAATAAACAAGAATTCTTTCAAATTATAGAAGGAAAAGTTCGCATCCACACTCAAAGTAAAAATCACTTTATCGAAGTTTCGGCAGGTCAAGCAGGTGTAATACCACCAGGATTCATTGGAACATTCGAAGTCGTTGAGAAAGTGAAAAAGTACTATGTGAATGTAATCGTTTAAAAACAAGCCTCACCTTTCAACACAGTACTTCCTAGTACTGTGTATTTACCAATAGCGTGTAAATCCTAAACTAGTTTGATGCCAATCATGCTGTTCTTGTAATTGATAATTCCAGTGAATAGAGATAGCACTTTGCGAGTTAAGTGCATACTGAACTGAGGATCGTAGTCCGAGCTGCCAAGCCTGCTGATCTTCCCAAAAAGGGATTTCAATTTGCACTAAGCTATTCACTCGATCTGACCATAAGTTTTGACAACCTACAGTTGGCCCTAGCCCCAATCTCCAGCCCTTTTCTAAAATTTTTCCAGCTTGAATATGATTCTGCATCTGCGCATAACACAGGTGTTCACGATCTGCATCTGCCCAACTATATCCAAACTGTGTTGATAGATTCAAAACACCATGTTGCTCGCTATCACTGAAATTTCCAGAATCATCAATTGAGAGTTGTTTCCAACCGAATCCAAATCCCCAACTCAACGGCGTCTTAAAAGGTGTAATTGGATTATAAGAATTCACTTCTAAAAGATCCAAATCAGCAAACTTGAGTTGATCATTCCGAAACTCAAGACTCCCCTCAAGAAATTTCAACTGCGTTCCAAGTCGGTATCCCCCCTGAAGATCAGATAAATCGTGATAGGCTTGTCGATGGTTGATTTGCACAAACGTATCGTCCTGCACTTGTCCAAATTCAATCGATGTTTTTCGAGCATGATGCCCATCCACTGGGTCAATTCGTGGTCTTGCCACTTCAGTACGTTGTTTTTCAACAGGGAGTTGGCTTCTTAAACTCAAAATTTGTCGTATTTTAGGTTGCGCAATACTCGCTTCGATTTTTTGAGAAATAAGCTGTAGATACAAATGATCATATGCCATCTCAAGAATACGCGCCTGATCCTTGGCCGTAAATTGAGCTAAAAATTCACGCATTTGTGCTGGTTGCACAAGCGTTAATTGATGTGCCGAATGTGCTAAGTCATTACCATGTTGTTTGGCTTGATGAAGTAACTGCGTTTCAAGTGCTGGGCGATAAACAGTATCTTTAATGAGGCCTTGCTGCTGCACCGCTTTGATGGTTTCGACTGGAATTGCAATATGACTAAACTGTGCTTGTAGATTGGCATCGGGTTTTACCAAATCAATGAGTCCCAATAAGCGGTAGGCACAATTATCACTTATAAAATAATAGGGAAATTGGACATGCTTTAACTCCCAGATATGTTGTACTAAACGTGTGGTTTCTTCTGGGTTTAATGCTAATTCGTATTCCCACAAATCACGGCTTTCGAAATCACCATACTCTTTTACTTTTCGATAGTAGGGCATTAACGAATATTCACCTGGATATTGACCCGTTAAGCCTTTCCAAGCAAAAGAAAAACTATCACTATTTTCGACCGTCGCAGCGTAGTTGACTGCATAAGAAATAAGATTAAGCTCTTTTTGATCTTTAGGATCAAGACGTAGCAAGGTATGACCAAACATCGAACTTGGATTTCCCATGAAATCTGTCGCATAAATCAATGTTGCTTGATACGGTTTAATCTGTCCAATCCATTCCTCTAGAGCAGGACAATCTGCTTTAGGAAGCTCCTCTTGTTTTATTTTCAGTTGTTCAATTAACCATGCAGAGCGAGCTGGGAAACGACATATAATGGATTGATCTTGTCCTCGATCTATAAATAATTCACGAATATTTGCATTCAGCTCATCTTGTAAATTATCTGCACCATTTGCACTAAAAAAAAATCCTGAATAGCTGACTTCACTCTTCGCTTGATGTGCATACATTAATCTTTGCCAAGTTTTATTTTTATCAAGCTGATGGTGTTGTGCTTGTGCAATATATTGTTCAACTGGAGAAGTATATGCATGTGTCAGAAAGCTACTGACAATCAAGGCAGAAAAAAAAGCAAATTTCATAAAATTAACTTAATAATGATGAAACAAAAAAACCCTGCCATAAGACAGGGTTTTCGCAATTAAACGTAAGCTTTTAATACTTCGTCTTGAGACATAACAGTTTGAAGAGATGCAAGGACTTGGAATGCATCTTGATTGTCCGCTGAATAAATTTCAGAGAAATTTTCTTTTGATACTGCAAAGAAACGTGCTTTATCTTCAGATTTAATATTCAGAAGCTCTGCAAGGACGTTAAGACTTTCCCCCTCACCTACCGCCATATCACGTGCAAGAGCTTCGGCATTTTCATTTGTAAATGTTACTGCTTGTGCTGTTACTGTACCTGTACCACTACAGCCTAACGTCCCGAAAGTAATACCGAATAATTGGTTAGCAAATAAACCGTTGGTCGTACCTGCTAAGATTTTTGCAACTTTACCAGACTGACCTGCCCAAACTTGTGAACCGATACCACAACCAACATCACGGTCAGCAAATGCAGCTGTTGATCCTACTGCCAATACCGCAGCTAAAGCTAATTTTTTATACATAACATCACTCCAAACTTGATGTGCTCAAGTGTTCTTTATTGTTCCAATTTTGTTCTTTTACGAACTTCTTTAACATAGCGATATCAAGCCAAGAACGCAAAACAAATCTTACCAATGCCATCAAGTATTGAGTTTTTTTGATGAATTAACTTATTCGCCCTTCAATCGCCACAAACCCTGTGAATTCCGTTCACCTAAGATTTTTAACACCAATACTAAACTCAGCATTAGTAGGAGATACCAAGAACCAAGTTTCCCCCATCCCACCATATGCCACTGTTCCACTTGCGTTGGATACAACCAAATTTGATAAAAAGTACTGATATTTTCAGCAATCCAAATAATAAATGCCAACAACAAAAGCACAGGAAGCATTGGCAAGGTCATCTCATGATATTTAAGCTTGAACGTTATTTTAGTTTTCCAAAATATCAACACGCTCCATGCAAACAGTAAATATCGTATATCTGGGATAAAGAACTTCGTCATAAAGTTTAAATAGGACAAGATCGCTAAACTCAGCATATTAAAAAAACTAGGTAAGTCCTCAATTTCTACACGATAGAGCCTGAATGAACGAGCAAAAAAACTGCCCACGGCAGAATACATAAATCCCGCAAAAAGTGGTACGGTCATAATCTTAAATACCGCAGGTTGCGGATATTGCCATGATGCAATCTGTGGATGTGTCAGGAAAATCTCCATGACCATGGCCACCATATGAAAAATTGCAATAACTTTGGCTTCAGCCCAAGACTCTAACTTTAAAAGCAGTAAACAGACCTGAATAACCATTGCATAAATCAAGAGGTAGTCGTATCGGTACAATCCATAATATTCTTGATGCCCCATCGAAACCGTCATAGCAAAGGCTAGCAGTAATAAAATACCAAATAAGGCAGCGGATGCTGCCTTATAATGAAACTCAAATAATGATTTTAAAAAGCTCACACATTCATCCTAAATGTTTAGCCTAAATATTTTGCGCTGTACTCATGTACCGTATCAATGAAAACTTTAGGATTCGCAGGATCTACCCATTGGGTGATACCGTGTCCAAGGTTTGCAACATAACCCGTTTTTTCACCAGCAGCATATGCATCATCAAGCATTAACTTTACTGACTTTTCGATACTCGCAGGAGAGCCGTATAATGTTGCAGGGTCTAAATTACCTTGTAGGGCAGCGCGACCAGCAACAGTTTGACGTGCAACATTTAAAGGGGTTGTCCAATCTAGTCCAAACGCATCTGCGCCAGTTGCGATCATAGGTTCTAACCATTGACCACCACCTTTGGTAAATAAAATTACTGGTACTTTGCGGCCTTCATTTTCACGCTTTAAACCCTTCACGATTTTGTGCATATAATTGAGGGAAAATTCTTGATATTCTCGATGTGCAAGTGCACCACCCCAACTGTCAAAAATTTGAATCGCCTGCGCACCTGCCTCAATCTGTGCGTTCAAATAATCTATGACTGAATCAGCCAAATGATCTAACAAGGCATGTAAAACTTCAGGTTGTGCATACATCATTTGCTTGGTGTAACGGAAATCTTTACTCGACCCACCCTCGATCATATAAGTCGCGAGTGTCCATGGACTCCCAGAAAACCCGATTAGCGGTACCTGGCCACCTAATGCTGATCGGATTGTCGACACTGCATTCATGACATAGTCTAAGTCCGATTTAGCATCAATTTTTGGTAATTGGGCTACATCCTGCTCAGTACGGACTGTTTTCTTAAATTTTGGTCCTTCCCCAGCTTCAAAATAAAGTCCTAAGCCCAAAGCATCAGGAACAGTCAAAATATCTGAAAATAAAATGGCTGCATCTAAGTCATAGCGACGAAGCGGCTGTAAAGTCACTTCACAAGCAAAGTCATTATTTTTGCATAAAGAAAGAAAATCTCCCGCAGTTGCGCGTGTCGCACGATATTCAGGTAAATATCGACCGGCCTGACGCATCATCCAAACTGGCGTGCAGTCCACAGGTTCACGTAATAAGGCACGCAGAAAACGATCATTTTTTAAGGTCGTCATTTACATTCTCGATGCAAAATTGAAATTCCATTCATCATACCAAAAAGCTGCACTTTAAAGTATTTAGTTAGAATGAAAATAAAGATTGAGACTATCGGAATTTATTTGATTTAAACAAAACAAATACTGCATATCCGTGTTTTTTCTGCAATACTTTATCCGTGTTTTTATAAATCAATATGAATAATTCTTAAGGTTGAATTACATGTTCGTTCGCTCAATTCTTGCTTTGAGTTTAAGTTGTATTATGTCTGGAACTGCATTGGCTGCTTCTGGTACTGCTGAACAACCGCTTTCTCCAATTACAAAAACGAGTTTAGATACTATTCAAGATCCAATTGATCCTCTCGCGGTAGAATCTAGCTCTGAAGCCCAAATTAGCCAGCAAGAGCAAAATGATCTAAATCAAGCTGCAGATACGCTTCAAAACCTAGAAAGAACTGAGGATAGCACTGCGGACATTGGCAGTGCACCTGCATCTTCAGCAGTGACAAATTCAGCTCCATCTACATCAGCACCTGCTACAGCAAATTCATGGACGCTAGACAGTCTGAATAATGCTGAATGGTATGAAAATATTGGCAAAGGTCAATTCCCTGTATATGCCCGTGCACATGTAATGTTAAATAATTCACATGCTTCACCAGGTGCTATTGACGGTACAAGTGGAAAAAATACACTTAAAGCAATTGCTTCATTCCAGCAAATGAATGGTTTAAAGGCTACAGGTGTTTTGACGAAAGAAACTTGGGATGCTCTAGTTGCACGCCAAGCTGGTAAACCTGCTTATGTTGAATATACGATTACCGAAGCAGACCTAAAAGGTCCTTATGCAGCCTCAATTCCTCATGACTATGCTTTACAAGCGAAAATGAAAGGTCTGTATTACACTCGTGTAAGTGAAATGCTGGCTGAAAAATTCCATATGGATGAAGAGTTTCTCAAGAAACTAAATCCTAAAGCGACATTTAAGAAAGCGGGTGAAAAGCTTATTGTGACCAACATTCGCAATGAACTTCCAGAAAATATTCATTTAATCGTGGCTCATAAAGGCGCTAAACAACTTTATTTGTTTAACCAACAAAACCAAATGGTTGGCTCATTCCCAGCAACCATCGGTAGTGCTGACACTCCATCGCCGACAGGAACATACAAAATTACTGGTGTAGCGAAAAACCCTTGGTATAGCTATTCACCAAGTAACTTTGTACAAGGTAAAAATTTGAAGCCACTTTCATTACCACCTGGTCCTAATGGCCCTGTAGGTAATATCTGGATCGGTTTAAGCAAAAAATCGTTCGGTATTCACGGCACACCTAACCCATCAAGTATTTCAAAGACAGCTTCACACGGTTGTATCCGCTTAACCAACTGGGATGCGAATGATTTGGGTAATAAAGTTCGTTCTGGCGTTACAGTAAAATTCTTAGAATAATCCAATTTATAAAAAGCCTGCTTCAAGCAGGCTTTTTTATCCTTTTTATGTTTCAAAATTAGAACGATACGTTGTCCTAATCCACTATCTTATTCATTTTAAACTATTAAAATAACATCATCTTTAAGAATAATGAAAGGAGCATCATCATGAATGCTTATTTACATCGCAGTGAATCACGTGGTCATGTAAAAATGGGTTGGTTAGAATCCAAACACAGCTTCTCATTTGGGAGCTGGTATGACCCTAACCACATGGGCATCAGTGCTCTCCGTGTCATTAATGATGACCTCATTGCTGGGCATCAAGGCTTCGGTACACATCCACACGACAATATGGAAATTCTCACCTGTGTATTGCAGGGAGCGATTACACATAAAGATAGTATGGGTAACCACGGTGATATCAAAGCTGGTGAATGGCAACTGATGAGTGCAGGTACAGGCATTCAACACAGTGAAATCAACCAGGGTGATGAAACAGTTCACTTACTGCAAATCTGGATTATTCCAAATCAGCGCGATGCAGAGCCGAATTACCAACAAATTCAACTCGATCCTGCTGAACAACCGAACCAATGGCATCTGATTTGTGGACCGACCGAACAAGCACCCATGCATATTCGCCAAAATGCGGAGGTTAAAACAGCTGTTTTGGAGAAAGGTCATACACTTGAAGTTGTTGCAACACAACATGTCAGTTATCTACATGTGATTAGTGGTTCAATTCAAGTCGCTGAACACACCGTGAATGCTGGAGATGCTATTGCATTTATTGATCCAACGCAGATTGAAGCATCAGAAGATGCTCGTGTGATTTGGTTCGATCTTCCAGAAAAAGTGGCTTAAACGCTGTAGAGAAACCACCTTAGGGTGGTTTTTTTATGACTTGCTCAAAAAATTAAATAAAACAGTAAATATCTGTCTTAGTATCGCACGAACATGAAGAAAATAAAAAAGCCACTAATGATTAGTGGCTTTTTTTAAATTTGGCGGAAGCGGTGAGATTCGAACTCACGGAGGACTCACACCCTCGTCGGTTTTCAAGACCGGTGCATTAAACCGCTCTGCCACGCTTCCAATGGCGGCTATCATATAAATATTTTTTAAAATTGGCAAACACTTTTCTAAGAAATTTTGCTCGCCTGCCTATTTTTAAATCAAAAAGCACTATTTTGCTGAATTTTCGAGCTTTTCATACCGAATTGAATTAATAAACCATGTTTTTTTCCCCAAGGGGGTATGTACTTCAAATTCATCATCTACTTGCTTACCTAACATTGCACGTGCCATAGGTGAATCTATTGAAATATGTTGAGGATGATGATCATAAATTTCATCTACACCGACAATCCGAATCGTCTTTAATTGTCCTTCCTCGTTCTCGATGTCTACCCAAGCTCCAAAATATACTTTGCCCTCTTGTTCAGGAGAAAAATCGATAATTCGCAACTCTTCAAGTCGTTTACCGAGGTAACGAACACGACGGTCTATTTTTCGTAAAATTTGTTTATTGTATTGATAATCTGCGTTTTCAGAACGATCACCTAAACTGGCAGCCCAATTCACTTTTTTGGTGATTTCAGGTCGTTCCTCATGCCATAAGTATTGTAGTTCTGCGACCAATTTGTCATGCCCACTTCGGGTAATTAAATTCGATTTCATAGGCGATAAAATGAGTATTTTGCTTACGTTATAGCGACACATTGCAACATTTTATACCGCATTTCTACATGGAAAAATTTTATAAAGTTTTTTCTTTTTATTTATCAATATCTTAAAACCATGTTTTTTATTTTTTTTTGTACAAAATTTGACATGAGTAAAATTGACCATTAATATGCGCCCATGTTTTATCTTGATTACTTTTTGTACGAAGATCTTTTCTTCAATATTTTATCCACCCACACATGTCATTTTGAATGACGTTCATGACGCCCACCCTAATTGAATTTATCAACTTTAAATAAAAGTTTAAGGCGGTACTGCTTTTGCTTTTTTTGGGCATAAATTACTTGTAGCGGAGACAACATGCGCAGTAGTTCAAACACTGGATCGAGGCTTTGCCTTAATTCACTAACTTCTTCTCTCTCGTTTAAAGCGATGGTCCTCGCTACAGCATTTATCCCATTTCATGCATTAAATGCAACAAAGACCGACAACCAATACAACTCCATTGTAAATTCGAACAAGCTTACAGTGGTGGCCGTGTCAAATCCCACCGTGGTTTTTAAAGACGGTAACTTCAAACATGGCTTTGGCTATGACTTGGTGAGCAGTTACGCTCAAAACTTAAATGTAAAACTCGATTTTAAAACGGTTCAAAGTAATGAAGCCGCTTTGAAAATGGTGCAGCAAGGTAAAGCTCATTTCGCGGTGACCACAGCATCGATCATGACCATTGAGCAAAAGAATCTTTCAGGTTTTTCCGCATCATGTGGTGACCTTGAAAGCTTACGCAAAAATGGGCTTAATCCAGAAATCAATTGGGTTTTTAAAAATGCTGCTGATCCTTTAACAGATACTGCCAGCGGTTTTGTTTGTCAAAGCAAGCAAAATGGTGCTATCCGTCAAATGGCATCTTTCTACAACCGCAACGTGGTTAAACAAGATGATTGGGATACTATTCAGCGCAATCTGAAAACACGTATGCCAATTTATAAAGCTAGCTTTAAAAAGTCAGCCCAAACATACGACTTAGATTGGCACTTCCTCGCTGCGATAGGCTATCAAGAGTCGTTCTTAAAACCGAATTCTGTGTCTCCTACAGGTGTGCGTGGCATCATGATGCTCACCAACAACACAGCAAAAGCAATGGGTGTGTCGAATCGTGTTGATCCTGCTCAAAGTATTGCAGGTGGTGCGAAGTATTTTGATCTGATGATGTCGAAATATGATTATATTCCTAAACATGATCGTTATTGGTATGCCCTCGTGGCTTACAATATGGGGCCAGGTGCCACAGATGCGATTATGAAGCGCCTAAAAGCCCAAGGAAAAAATCCGAATGATTGGATACAGGTATATGATTTTCTTTACCGTAATCAATCGCACAATACGCGTTATAAGCAAGCGATCCAATACGTCACTCGTATTCGTGCTTATTTAGAACATATTAAAACGACACCAAGTTTGGTGAGTATTTAACAAAAAAAAGCTTACCTAAAGGTAAGCTTTTTTTTGTTTAAAAGTCTTAAGTAGTTTGCTCTAAAACTTTTTTGAACAAATCTTTTTGTTCTTGGCTTGGCTTCGCTGTTTGTAAAGCCATCAATTGAGACATATCGCCTTGAACTTTGATTTTACCAGTCATAAATGCTTGCATAGCAGCAGCCATGTCAAACTCTAAGAATACTTTGCGTAAAGTATCCGCATCTAAGTTTAAAGTTGTTTTAGCATTCGCAGAAGCGCCTTTTTGGATCTTACCGCTATCAAGCGCTAATTCAGTCGTTCCTTCGCTACCTGTTACTACAAGATTCAATGCTAGATTTGCTAATGATGGTGGTAAGTTCAAATCACCAGCTTCAGCTGTAAGTTTCTCAACGTTTGCAAACCAATCATCAGTTAAAAATGCAGGCATGTTCTTTCCTCGATGTATTTATTCAATTTATTGCGTTACCTATCCAAGATAACAACATGTAGAAGCTTTACGCTTGAGAGAGTTATAGCATGATATTTTCCAAATGCGATACGTTTTTTTGTACTCTGCGTTCTATTTTTTTTGTAAATAAAACTAATCGTCTAAATATCATCAAATCTTTATTTTTTCACAAGTTTGTCAATGATTTTTTGTATCGGTACTACGACCTAAAGTGACAAAAAACATCATTTTGTAAATCGACTCAACGCCTTCATTAAAATGTAAAAATCTAAGAAATAAAAAAAGCACTTCGAAAAGTGCTTTTTAAATTAAGACGAATTACTCAGCAGCAAAACCGAGATTGACCATGCTAATACGCTTATTTGGTGTGTCCCCTTCGGCTGTTGAGCAAGTCACATCAAAATCAACTTCACGTTGTCCATCTAAGGCTTCAAAATCGAAAAGATCTCGGTCAGCCAATTGCGATGGCGAGACATTCTGTAACGCGCCAAAAATGCTGTGTAAACGTTTTGGATGAGCTTTATCCCATTCACGCAACATATCATTGATGATTGCGCGCTGTAAGTTTTCCTGCGAACCACACAAGTTACATGGAATAATTGGGAATTTGCGCATTTCAGCGTATTTGATGATGTCTTTCTCTTCAACATACGCCAAAGGACGAATCAAAATATTCTTTTTATCCGATGAAAGTAGTTTTGGTGGCATCGCCTTTAAACTACCGCCATGGAATAGGTTCAAGAAGAACGTTGCCATAATATCATCACGATGATGACCTAAAGCAACTTTGGTCGCGCCAATTTCTTGAGCAAAACCATATAAAGAACCACGGCGCAAGCGTGAGCACACTGCACAATAGGTTTTACCTTCAGGTGTAAGCTTTTTGGTAATGCTATATGTATCTTTTTCTAAGATGTAGTACGGAATGTTATTTTCTTCTAAATAACGGGGTAATACATCCTCAGGGAACCCTGGTTGTTTCTGATCAAGATTCACAGCCACAACATCAAAATTGATTGGTGCTATGCGTTTAAACTGCAGGAGAATGTCCAGCATGGTATAGCTATCTTTACCACCTGAAATACATACCATGACCTTATCGCCATCCTCAATCATTTTGTAGTCACGGATTGCATGACCTACTTGACGACGAAGTTTTTTTAATAAACGATAATATGCAGAACTTGTAGGTGGCTCTGGCTTAAAATTAAATCCTTGGTTGGATTCAACTGGCGAGTACATAGACGACATTAACCATAAAAAAAATACTGCGCAATTTTAGCCGATTCAGTGCTTAATCGCATCTAAAGAATCTGTTTTTTACATCTAATTTTTATTTTTTCATAACACTGTCTTATTCACACATCTAAAATGGACGCTTGGGTTCATTTTTTAGTCGAATTGCTTATCTTTTGGACTTTTCCACAGTTTTCCACAAAACCTGTGGATAAAATTGTGGACTTTTTAGGGGTTGACAAAGTTTTGGCAAGATAAGATGGTGCTTTCCCTTAGATTGACCATTTTTTAACCACTATTCTATATCCTTAAAATTCAATAACTTATATGTGTCAAGCAGTTGTTTATAAATAAAAATAAATAATTTTTTTGGATATTAAGCCAACAATTAAGACTTGATTTTTTTACAACGAATTGTTAAAAAACATTACATAGTCGAGAGACATCTCCATTGCAGAAAATCACCCACATATCATTTAGGGACAAAAATAGTGTTCGAATGATGAAAACTACAAATAAAATAAAAGTCATAGCGTTATTTGGGTGTGTGAATTTTCTAATATTCTCGCCACAGGCTTCTGCAGGTCAAACAATCTATCAGCTGAAAGATTCAAACGGCACTACCGTACTGACCAACCGCAAAAACAAATACAACCATCTTAAAGTTGAAAAGAAAACCTACTATCCAGATAGCAATATTCATAGTTACAGCAATTGGGGAAGCAACGAAGCATCTGTTCTCCCAAGCCATAGTAAAAATCGAAATGCCTTTGATGGCTATATTCGCCAAGCAGCTCAACGACACGGCATTTCTGAAGGACTCATTAAAGCGGTGATGCACACAGAGTCTGGTTTTAATATACATGCACGCTCCCCTGTTGGTGCTCAGGGTCTTATGCAATTGATGCCTGCGACTGCACAACGATTTAATGTCAATAATGCATATGATCCTGAACAAAATATTTTCGCTGGTGCAAAATATTTGGCTTGGCTATTGAAACGCTTTAATGGCAATACGCAATTGGCATTAGCGGGTTATAATGCTGGCGAAGGAAATGTTGCTAAATATGGTGGAATACCGCCCTTTCGTGAAACTCAAGACTATGTCAGACGTGTACTCAGTCGTTACAATAATTTATACGCCAATGGTGTAGGCTCAAATCCAATCAATAGTTATTCAGCATCGGTATCTTCTAAGTTAAGTTCACCGAGCTATAACAATCAGAATTTATCAGCTCAAGTGACTGCACCATCTAAACCAAAGTCACCTCCTCGCCAAATTATTGTGGCCGCTGATGGCAGTTTTACTGACGCACCAGCTGGTTCATATTCTACAAATAATGCCACAGCATCAGCGAAGATCTATATTTCGAATTAATCTCAATTTTTTTCGTTATATTTTTTATTTTTTTCTTGAAATTTTCCCTATTCGAAAGCATATTTGACGTAGGTTTTTTAATTCAAAAAGCTTATTAAATTTTATTTATAAGAGGATTTTCTCGATGATGCGGATTGGTTTGTTTTTGCTGACCAACCTCGCGGTACTGGTGGTAGCTGGCATAATCTTGTCACTCTTCGGTGTCGGTAGTTACCATGGCGCGGGTGGCTTGAATCTTGGCAATTTACTTGTGATCTGTTTTGTCTTTGGTATGGTGGGTTCTTTAATCTCCCTATTCATGTCAAAGTGGATTGCAAAGAAAACCACAGGTACAGAGTTAATTGATCCCAATGCTCCACGCAACCAAGCGGAAGCATGGTTACTCAATGAAGTGGCACAACTTTCTCAACGTGCTGGTATTAAAATGCCAGAAGTTGGTATTTTCCCATCTTATCAATCAAATGCTTTCGCAACTGGTTGGAACAAAAACGATGCTTTAGTCGCTGTTTCAACAGGCTTATTGGAACGCATGAATAAAGATGAATTACGTGCAGTGTTGGCGCATGAAATTGGTCACGTTGCAAATGGTGACATGGTCACCCTTGCTTTAGTCCAAGGTGTAGTCAACGCGTTTGTGATGTTCTTCGCGCGTATCGTCGGCGACTTTGTAGATCGCAATGTATTTGGTCGTGAAGAAGGTGAAGCACCGGGCTGGAGCTATTTCCTCATTACAATCGTGTTAGATATCGTATTCGGTATTCTTGCTTCGGCAATTGTGATGTGGTTCTCTCGCTATCGTGAATATCGTGCTGATGAGGCTGGCGCGCGTTTAGCAGGTAAACAAGCCATGATCAGTGCATTACTTCGCTTGCAAGCAGAAACTGAAATGCCAGATCAAATGCCTAAAGAAATGAAAGCGTTCTCAATTTCATCAGGTCGTGAAGAAGGATTCAGCCTTGCTGCACTCTTCCAAACACACCCAACAATTGAGCAACGTGTAGCAGCATTACAACAACTTGATTGTCCTTAATCTGCTTCTAAAAAAAGGCCTCCATAGGGAGGCTTTTTTAATGGACTCAAATCTATAACACTTTAAATAGATTGAAACCATTGCCATAAGAACGTGACACCAAACCATAAGGCAACACCAAAAATAATTAAAAACAGAAGACCCAGTAAATCAGGAATATGAATCCAAATCCATGCCACGACAGGATTTCGCCAGAAGGCAGAGTTCTGCTGTTTACGCTCTAAGTTTTCATGTAAAAATGGGTGTACCACATGATGGTCTGAATGAATCTGATACTCTTCACGAATATGATCATGAACCACATCTAAAGCCTTGCGACTCGGTCGAATAAACACATCAAAGAGTGTACCTGCAACAGGGATTAAACCTACTACACCATCCATCACAGCAAGTTTAAGCACGCCATTCAATTTAGATTGGGGCACACCGATTTTTCGAGCTTGTAATACTGCATAACACGTAAGTACAAATCCAGCTACGTCACCCGCCACAGGAATCGTACTCAATGCTGCATCAGCCCCTACCCCTTGTTTAGTGAATGGAATTCTTACGACGGAATCCATCATGTTTGCGAACTTGGCAAGATCGCGTTCCATTTTGATGACTTCAGCTTGGGTTAATTTATTTTTATTTGTCATTTAAGCAACATCCTGCAAAGATTCTCCATCAGTCATAGCCTTAGAATAAGAGTTGTGAAGCAATAAATAAATAGACCAATACACCAGTTGCATCACATATTGAAGTGACCAAGGGTGCAGATGCGCTTGCGGGATCGAGTCCTAGTTTATTGAGTACAAATGGTAAACTCATCCCGATCAGACAGCCCATCATGACAATACCCATCATACTGATCGCAAGCACGAAAGCGACCATCATATCTCCACGGATATAGCCAAGAATTGAAACAGCTGCAGCCATCGTTGCACCCAGACATAGAGCAACCATCGCTTCACGACCAAGCAACACAAACCAATCCTTGGCTTTTACATCGCCAGTTGCGATTGCTCGAACCATCAAGGTTGCAGATTGGGAGCCTGCGTTACCACCACTCCCAACCAATAGCGGTAAAAAGAAAACCAAAACAATATGCGCAGCAATGATGTCTTCATAATGGGCGATCCCAATACTCGAAAGTAGGCTGCCAAAGACCAGAAACACTAGCCAAAAAACACGTTGTCTAAATAAAAATAATATTGGTGCTGAACGAATACTGATATTTTCTTTAAGCTCTACCGCCCCACTTTTCAAAAAGTCCTCGGTAAATTCTTCTTGGAATACATCCATAGCATCATCATAAGTGACGATACCGAGTAGATGATCATCATGATCTAAAATGGGTAAGGCGATAAAATCATAGTGGCTTAATTTTTTTGCCACTGATTCCTGATCCTCATCTACCCGTCCGTAAATGACCTCAGTGGTCATGACTTCTTGGACTGTTTTATCCAAAGGTGCTTGCACAATTTCTCGAAGAGAAATTACACCCTCAAGTTTCTGAAATTGATTGGTAATATAGATCAGATATAAGGTTTCAGTATCTTTGGCGGAATGACGCAAAATCTCTAAAGCTTGTTGCATTGAGATGTCTGATGGCAAAGTGACATAATCAGATGTCATGATCGCACCAGCCGTTTCCTCAGCATACAGTGCCAAAGATTGAACTTGCTGCTTTGTTTCTCTATCTAAATTCGCAAAAACAAATGTTTTTATTTGATCCGGTAAAGCTTTGTACAAATCAGTTCGAGCATCTGAATGCATTGAACCAATTAACTGGACTGTACTTTTACCGTCCATTTTTTTAACCAACTGTACTTGATGATTGAGTGGCAGAAATTCAAATACATATGCTGCGTTTTCTAAATGGTGGATAAGTTGTATTTGTTGATCAATTTCTAATTGCTGTAAAAACAAAGCCAAATCTGCAGGATTAATCGTATCCGCAATATGATCAATCTGAGCGACATCAGAATTGATCAATGCTTGTTGTAATGCTTCAATTTTATGATCTTGTTTAATTTGATCCATAATCGCTTCATTTATTATCGTTTAGAATTACGCAAGGCATGCTAACACTAATTGAAAATGTTAGTGCGTATTGATCTTGTCAAAAACTGATATTTAAAAATGGATTAGATCAACCGCAGTACAGTACTCGCTGTACTGCGGATACCATATTAAGTTTCAGATGCTGATTTTGATTTATATTTGAAAATATTCCGAACGATAACAAACATAAAGGGAATAAAGACAAGAACTAAAATTGTGCCGAAAATTACGCCACCAAGGACACTGACACCAATTTCTTGACGACTGGCAGCACCCGCACCTGAAGCAAATACCAAAGGTATGACCCCTGCACCAAAAGCAAGTGAAGTCATTAAAATTGGACGTAAGCGTAAACTTGCACCTTTTAAAGCAGCAGCAATCGCGTTAGCTCCACGCTCCTGAGCCATTGCCGCAAATTCAACAATCAAGATGGCATTTTTACATGACAATCCAATCGTCGTAAGTAACGCAATTTGGAAGTAAATATCATTTGGAAATCCGACCAACCAACTAAAAATAATATTACCGCCAATACCCAATGGAATAGCAGCAATCACAACAGAAGGTATCGACCAACTTTCATATAAGGCAGCCAAACATAGAAAGATAAAGCCAACAGAGATGAGATAAAGCCAAATGGCTTGTGTACTCGATTGTTGCTCTTGAAACGATAATCCACTCCATGCTAGCCCAACCCCATCTAATTGATCAACCATAGACTTGATATCACGCATTGCAGCACCACTGCTCACATTTTTTGCAGTGTCTGCTTCCATTTGTAGCGCGGAATAACCTTGGAAACGAGTCACCACATCAGGGCCTCCATCCCAATCCACAGTGGCAAAATTACCAAATGAAATCATTTGATTTTGATTATTTCGTACAGACCATAAATTGAGATCTTCAGGCTTTGAACGATACTCGGCATCCCCCTGCATCATGACGCGTTTAATACGTCCGCGATCAATAAAGTCGTTCACATAAGAACCACCCCAAGCTGCAGCCAAAGTGCTATTAATCGCAGATTGTGAAAGACCATTCGCCATCACTAATTTTTGATTGATATTCACTTTCAATTTGGCTTTATCTGGATTAGAACGTTTGCCCAAATTTTCAAAAGTCGTGAAGTTGATTGCCTGTCGTTCTAGCGCTTGAAATTGATCTTCTAAATACTGTCGTCCTTGTCCATTTAAATCTTGCAGCCAAAACTCGATGCCGTTTGTATCGCCAAGACCACTTACAGAACCTGGCAAACTCACCATAATCCGAGCGCGACTGTCTTTTCTAAAGAACTCCATCGCTCGTTCACGAATGGATTGTGCAGAGTTTGCCTCACCTGGACGATCATCCCAATGATGTAATGCTACAAATCCTGTTCCTAAATTTTGACCCGTTCCTGAAAAATTTCGTCCATAACGAATTTGAACCAACCTAACATTCTGTTTTTCTTGTTCAAGAAAATACTCTCGAATACTTTCACCAACAAGCTGACTTTCTGTCATAGGTGCGCCTTCAGGTAAACTGAATTGGACACTGATAAAACCTTGATCTTCACTTGGAATAAAGCTGGTTGGAAGCGACTTATAAAACAAAGCAAAAATCACAATTAACCCAGCAAAACTGGTTAAAACGATCCATTTTAGTGACAGGCTTTTTTCAACCCACTTTAGATAATGCAATCGTAATGATTCCATTTTTGTATTAAACCATGTCGCCCATTTTGCTTCTTGTTGTTTAGGTTTAAGAATAATCGCACACAATGCTGGTGTGAGAATTAACGCGACCAACAATGACAGTGACATGGCTGCAATCAAGGTAATTGAAAACTGACGGTATATAACTCCTGTCGATCCTGTAAAAAAAGCCATCGGAATAAATACTGCAGTTAGCACCACTGTAATTCCAATTAAAGCCCCCGTCATCTCTTGCATAGATAAGATAGACGCTTGCTTTGCAGATAGCCCCTTTTCATGCATCAAACGTTCGACATTTTCGACCACCACAATTGCATCATCTACAAGTAATCCAATCGCAAGTACTAATGCAAAAAGTGTCAACGTATTGATGGTCATTCCGAGTGCAAATAAGACGGCGAAAGTGCCCAAAATAACAATAGGAACCGTGACCGTTGGAATAAGTGTTGCGCGCCAGCTTTGTAAAAAGATAAACATGACCAACACAACCAAGATAATGGCTTCAACTAAGGTCTTTACAACTTCTTTAATGGACTCTTGAACAAACGGCGTGTTATCTCGTGGGTATACAATTTGATAGCCTTCAGGAAGTTTTTTCTTAATGTCCTCAAGCACTTCTTTAATTTTAGCTGAGGTTGCAAGAGCATTTGCACCAGATGACATTGAAACAGCCAAGCCTGCTGAAGGTGATCCATTAATAGTATTAAAAGCTTGATAATTTTCAGCACCTAACTCAACGCGCGCCACATCTTTTAAATAAATAAAACTTCCATCAGCGGTCGCTTTGACAATGATATTTTTAAATTCATCGACTGTTCTTAGTCGTGATCCAGCGGTAACTTTTGCATTAAGATACTGGTCTGCTACTGTCGGTAAATCTCCGATTCCACCTGCAGCAACTTGTGTATTTTGTGCTTCAATTGCGGCACGAATATCACTAGGCATCAACTGATATTGTTTCAATAAGTTCGGATCTAGCCAAATACGCATGGCATATTGAGAACCAAAGACATCAACCTCACCAACACCTTCTACACGCGCAATTTCTGGTTCAATGTGATCAGCCAAATAATCTGACAACGCAATATTATTACTTTGGTTAGTAGTGTCATATAACCCCACCACCATAAAGGTGTCACCTAAGGATTTATAGACATTGACCCCTTGACGCTGCACGTCTTCAGGCAAACGATTGATCACCCCATTAATGCTATTTTGAACTTGGACTTGTGCTGTGTCTGGATCAGTTCCGTTTTCAAAACTTAAACTAATTCTACTATTCCCAGATGCATTACTGGTAGAGCTAAAATAAAGTAAGTTATCAATTCCTTTAATTTGTTGTTCTATGACCTGTGTGACACTTTCCTCAACTGTTTCGGCATCAGCTCCTGTGTAAGTTGCTGATACAGTAATTCTTGGCGGAGCAATATCAGGATAGCGTTCTACCGGTAAGCTCATCACCGCAAATATACCAATTGCCATGACAATAATCGCAAGTACGCCAGCAAAAATAGGTCGTTCAATAAAGAACTTAGATAACATAGTCGTTAAGCCGTCAAAAGAATTCTAGAAAGTGTTTTCATTAAAATATATAAAAATTTAATTGATATTCAGTGACTATGAATAAAAAAACAAGAACTAATAACAGAAACGATCAACATTGATTGAATTAAGAAGAGAATATGAAGCCCTCACCTATGAACCGCTTATCTGATCCTTCAAAAAAAATATGCGCAATTTCTCAAAAGTAAAAAACTTCTAAAATTACGCAGCATTAATGCCATCACCCCCTCCCAATTTGAGGATAGTCATATTCAATTTTTTAAAACTATATTCGAGGTACAAAAATACGAATGATTTGGGGGAAATGATGAAAAAAGCTCTTCTAACACTGGCGCTCAGTACCTGTTTAGCAGCTTGTGGTGGTTCGGATAAATCCGCAAAAAATGATGATCAGATTAAAATAGGAATACTGACTGACAGCCCAGTAGCAGGTGCGACGTATATCGTGAATGGCAATAATGACAATACGAAGAAAACCAATGCAAATGGGGAATTTGAATATCAAGATGGAGATGTCATTACATTTAAAATTGGTGATATCGAAATTGGTACTGTACAAGGCTTAGCTCGTGTGACACCGAATGAACTCGTGGATGAAGATTTAAATGCAGATGAACGTAACAAGAGAATTATCAATCTACTGATTTTTTTACAATCATTGGATATCGATGAGGATAAAGAGACCATACAAATCCCAGATGATGTTTCAACTCTCTCGCCTTCAGCGATTGATTTCAGCAACACGACAAGTGATTTTAGAGAGCGACTTCAAGGTCAAATTATCAATATTCCTGAAATTGCCTCCAATATAGTAGTCAGTGAAGAGCAAGCTAAAGAACATTTTAGCAGCTCACTGCTCAAAGATATTCAAGGCGTATGGTATGCAAAAAATGATGAGTCTGAAATTGTGTTATTTATTGGAGAGAATGGCGAATATATGCTCGGCGAACCAATCCCGAACGAGCCTAATAGTTCTTCAAATGGCATGGAATACGCCAAAATAAATCTAGATGCCCTAAGTGGAAGTTTATACGCTTCTTCAATAAATATTACTACGCCTGTGATTGATACCAATGAAGATTGGGGACTTCTCGATCATGGGGAATCGCGTTCAATGAAACTATCTTTTGATGGTTCTATACTTAAGATTTCTGAAGCTGAAAATCCTGATGAAAGTGCAGAGTTTACGCGAGTTCCTCGAAATAATAGTGGAATTGTAGGCGCATGGCAGTCCTCAAGTGGTAAACAAATTTTCGTATTTAATTCTAATAACACTTTTATTATGGTTGATGCTGTTGGCGATGATCAACCAGATCCATATGACGGACCTTGTGGTGGCCCTGGTATTGAGTATGGTCGTTATCAATTACGCGACAACAAGCTCTTTGTTACCACGCCCCTCAGCATTGATACAAATGGTTGTGCTGGATTATCCAATACAGACGCGCATTTAGGCTTACCATTACAAATTTCTACTCAAAGTTTAAGCTTTACCGTAGCAGATGAAGGCACATTTACACTGACCAGAATGAATTAATTTTATCCCCCTTCAACATCTTCGTTAAAGGGGGATTATTCAATATGCTGAAAAGCATCAATAAATTCGATCAAAATCCGCATCATTTCAGCTTGTGAGGAGCATCCTAACTTCTGATAAATCGTTTTCAGATATGTCCGCAGTGAACTCAGCGTAATCCCACATTTCAAAGCAATATTTTCAAGATGCTGATCGTCCATAAAATGCTGACAAATTTCAATTTCTCGAGCTGTCAGTTGGAATGTTGACTTCAGTAATATTTTAGACAAGCGTTTTCGATCCTGCATTTTTGATAAGAATAATGCAACTTGATTATTGTCTAAGATCATTGAATCTGACAGCACCTTAAGTGGTGAGACTGTGATTAAGTAAGCTGATTGATGTCGATCGCTATATAACTGCATTGCACCCCCAACTTCTTCTTGATCATGCCTCTCTAATGAATAACGCTCATTCTTTTTGAATGTGCTCTGCACCAATTTTTTTAATTGAGCATTATAAGGCTCGATTATTTTTAATCTGTTCTGCAAATCTATTTCAATCATACTCGTATCATTCAAACAATCCTTCGCATACTGATTCACAAATCTCACTTCTAGATTAGATTGAACGATGAGCACACCCACATTCAACTTATCTAAAATTTCGGTGTAATTACTTCTATCATTTTGAAGAAGCTTAATTTGTCGATGAATTTGAATCGCTCTTCTAAAGTGTTTTGCGAGTCTTTCTAAACTTTGTAATTCAGCAGTATCATAAGCAGCTTCATCTGATGGTCGATGTACCGCAAGCACACCCCATTTATATTTTCCATACTCTAACAATACCCCACTGAGATAACAGATGTTTGAAGGAACTAAACAATATTCATAAAAGTTCTTCAAATCCTCATTATCTGTTTCAGCATATGATCGACAATCAATTTGATAGGCATGCTCTAATCCATAGGTATTCATTAACTGACCGTGAATACGCATGTCTACGACATCTAAGTTATACGTTTGATAATTTTGAATTCCATCAATCGGGATATTAATGGTGTAAATAAAATTTTGTTCGGGCCGAAGCTGATCAAAGTAAGTAAAGATCGCCGTTGAACTCTGTGTAAATTCCACGACCTGTTTTAAAACATTTTCCCAGTGATGTGGCTTTAAGGCAGCCTCATAAATTTCTTCTATGATTTGATTTTCTTGAACAGTTAACATCATCACCCCCAATCATGGTGTTAATGTTCCATTAGATTAGCGCTCTACTAGGCTTTTATTCAATATTTACAATAGTATTCAAATATTTATCAGACAGATGACAAAAAAATCCCCGCTTAAAGCGGGGATTTTTTAGGCTGTGGGATGAATTACATCATACCGCCCATACCACCCATACCGCCCATGTCAGGCATAGCTGGTTTATCTTCTGGGATCTCTGTAATCATGCACTCAGTTGTTAACATTAAGCCCGCAACAGACGCAGCATGCTCAAGTGCAGAACGAGTAACTTTCGCTGGATCAAGGATACCCATCTCTAGCATATCGCCGTATTCACCAGTCGCAGCGTTATAACCGAAGTTGCCTTCGCCATTTTTAACTGCATTAATCACTACAGATGGTTCATCACCTGCGTTAGATACGATTTGACGAAGTGGCGCTTCAATCGCACGACGAAGGATGTTGATACCTACGTTTTGATCATCGTTAATACCCGTTACACCGTCAAGTGCTTTAGCTGCACGTACTAATGCAACACCACCACCCGCAACAACACCTTCTTCAACAGCAGCACGAGTTGCATGAAGAGCATCGTCTACACGATCTTTCTTCTCTTTCATTTCAACTTCAGTTGCAGCACCGATTTTGATCACTGCTACACCGCCTGCTAATTTAGCAACACGCTCTTGAAGTTTTTCTTTGTCGTATTCTGAAGTTGATTCCTCAATTTGCGCACGAATTTGTTGAACACGCTCAGCAATTTGATTCGCATCGCCTGCACCATCAACAATCACTGTGTTTTCTTTAGATACAGTTACTTTGTGTGCAGTACCTAAATGTTCAAGTGTTGTTTGATCTAACTGCATACCGATTTCTTCAGAAATCACAGTACCACCAGTTAAGATCGCGATATCTTGAAGCATTGCTTTACGACGATCACCGAAGCCTGGTGCTTTAACAGCACATACTTTGATGATGCCACGCATGTTGTTTACAACAAGCGTTGCAAGTGCTTCACCTTCAACATCTTCAGCGATGATAAGAAGTGGTTTACCTGTTTTCGCAACTGCCTCAAGAACAGTAATCAACTCACGGATATTGCTTACTTTCTTATCAACAAGAAGGATAAATGGGTTTTCCAATTCAGCAGTTAATGTATCTTGTTTGTTTGCGAAGTATGGAGAAATATAACCACGGTCAAACTGCATACCCTCTACAACATCTAGAGAATCTTCAAAGCCTGAACCTTCTTCAACAGTGATTACACCTTCTTTACCCACTTTTTCCATCGCTTGAGCGATCAGTGAACCAACAGTCGTATCAGAGTTCGCAGAAATCGAACCAACTTGTTCAATCGCTTTAGAATCAGATGCTGGTTTAGCAGTTGCTTTAATATCTGCAACAACAGCTTTAACTGCAATATCGATACCGCGTTTCAAGTCCATTGGGTTCATACCCGCAGTTACTGACTTGATCCCTTCGTTCAAAATTGCTTGAGCTAAAACGGTTGCCGTTGTAGTACCGTCACCTGCGATGTCATTTGTTTTAGAAGAAACTTCACGAACAAGTTGAGCACCCATGTTTTCAAACTTGTCTTTTAATGTGATTTCTTTCGCTACAGAAACACCATCTTTAGTGATGTGTGGCGCACCGAATGAACGATCGATAACTACGTTACGGCCTTTAGGACCAAGTGTAACCTTAACCGCATCTGCAAGGATATTCACACCTGCGATCATTTTTGTGCGAGCTGAATCACCAAACTTAACGTCTTTAGCTGACATATTTGACTCCGAATATTATTAAAATTACTAAATCTGATTGATTAAATGAGTAGTATTAAAAAGAATCAATTAGCCTTCTAAAACAGCTAAAATATCTGACTCTTTCATGATTAATAGTTCTTCGCCATCTACTTTCACAGTTGTTCCTGCATAAGTACCAAACAATACCTTGTCACCTACTTTTACATCTAAAGCGCGAACGCCATTGTCAGTGATCTGACCATTACCAACTGCAATAATTTCACCTTGAGCAGGCTTTTCTGCAGCAGAACCTGGCAATAAAATGCCGCCAGCTGTTTTTGTTTCTTCTTCAACACGACGAATTACTACACGGTCATGTAATGGACGAATGTTGCTCATAAAAATACTCCATCAGACTAAGTCTTTTGATTAATAGTCGTGATCTTAATTTCCTTAGATCACCACCAAAATTATTTGATGTCACTTTTGTGGGGATGGAAAAAATTGCTTCAAGGGGAAAATGAAAAAAAATTTATTTTTTTGTATTTTTTTTAGACATTTCGATAATTTAGCCTTTATTCCGATTTGCAACTAAATAAAATTTCTTGAATCTCGAATCAAAGCGATATTCACGCACCTTCAGTTTTTCATCAATTAGATTAAAACTATTAGAAAAGTCATGATGTAAACGATGTGACGTAGCGGTACCTGCATGAATATCCAATATTGGATGCTGAGCATTAAGTTGGAAAATCTTATTCAGATCATAAACAGCAGATACATGTAAATGACCATGTAGAATTGCATTCAACCCTGAGCTTGCCCATGTCTTTAGGGCTTTTTCAGTATTTTTAGGACGATCTTTAGACATATTTATACCGTGATCACCACTATAGAAAGGTTGATGCGTAAGCAGAATTTTTAATTTATCTTGAGGAGCCAATTTCATTTTTTGATCAATTTCCTGAATTTGAAACTCAGTAATACGACCTTTCGTATGGTACTTAGGATGAATTGTATTGATTCCTATAATATAAAAATGCTCAGTTTCTAAGGTCTGTTCCATTTCACCAAAAAACAACTTATACCGATGAAACGGACTTAAAAATCTGCGCCATAAATGAAACAAAGGAATATCGTGATTACCCGGAATCACAATATAAGGAACATTAAGTTCTTCTAGAAATTTTTTGCAGTGATAAAACTGTGAAAATCTTGCCCTTTGAGTGAGATCACCACTGACCACAACAGCTTCGATCAAATGTTCTGCAACAAAGTGAGTAATTGCATCTAAGCAATCTTGTTGCTCAGTCCCAAAATGCAAATCAGACAAATGTAAAATCATTGTGGCACCATTAAGGTCAGTGCATTTCTTTCAACATGAATATCTAATGGTGAATCCAGTTGAATAATTTCTCCATCGATTGCTACAGTCATCTTTTTTTGATGAGAACGTATGCGCACATGATCCGCACTAAAACTATATACGTCTGCTGCCTGATCTAATTTTCCACGAACGAGTTGGATGAGTGTTTTAAAAATACTCAGCTTATCCGTGTGAGCAAGTACAACTCCCGCAACCCGACCCTCTTCTGCCGTTTTAGCGATATTGAGGTTCATTTCTTTTAATTGAAGTTGGTTATTACCTAAAAATAATAAAGGGGTTTTAACTGCATAATTTACACCATCCACCTCAATTTCTAACTTTAATTCTTTACGATCACGAATCAACACGTCTAAGCCAGAAGTATAGGCATGTAATGGTAGACGCCCTAGTTTTTGGTTATATAACTCTCTTTTTTTAATAAACAATGGATAAAGACCCAAACTCGCATTATTTAGATAAATGGCATCATTAATTTTTGCCACATGTACCGCTTTAGGCTTACCTTCAACCACCAGTTTTGCAGCTTCGAGAATATCTAAAGGAATATTCAAAACCCGTGCAACATAATTGAACGTCCCTAAAGGTAAAATTGCCAAAGGGATGGTTTGATGTAATAAATAATTAGCCACAGAATTTAACGTTCCATCCCCGCCAGCAACCACAATCACCCCCTGATTATCGTGATTTAAATGTCGAAGATGAACTTTTTCAATGAGTGCTTGAACACTCATTTCTGATGCAATATCAAAAACTTGTATTTCAAAACCTAGATCTGTCCAGTAATGCATGAGTTGCTCATAAATTTGATCATTATTGGTGGCATGGAATCCAGATTTTTCATTAAAAATCATAGACAAAGGCTTAAGCATTGAATTCATTTTATGGCTTTAAAAATTGAATTACTTTAAAATTTCGTCTATTTACTACTCAATTAAAAGCCAATTTATGTAATTTTTAAATGATGTTCATTTAATTTTTCGATGGTGAGAATTGATCTCATAATTTAATTAAGTTTTTATTTTAAATAAATATTTTAACTACAAATACCAAACATAAAATTTAAAAATGAATAAGAAATTACTCATTTTTTAAAAAAATATCAAATAATTACATAAACTTAACACCAAACAAGTCTTAAGCACTATTTAAGCCTTTGGTCTTATTTTTTTTAAGAAAATATGCTTTAATACAGCCACTTTTTTTTCATACTGAATCTAGAGTCTGCAAACCAGCATCTAGATATTATTTGTACACCACATTGTACACTTTTGATATAGGCCTCACCATGACCCAAGTGAACGCACCAGAATTCGTTCGTCACCCTAAGCTTATTGCTTGGGTGGAAGAGATTGCTAAACTAACAAAACCAGCAAAAATTGAATGGTGTGACGGTAGCGCAGAAGAATATCAACGTTATATCGACTTGATGATCGCTAACGGCACAATGCAAGCGCTTAACCAAGAAAAGCACCCTGGTTCATATCTTGCAAACTCTGATCCTTCTGACGTTGCTCGTGTTGAAGACCGTACTTTTATCTGCTCTGAAAACAAAGAAGATGCTGGCGCAACTAACAACTGGGAAGCTCCAGCGGTTATGCGTGAAAAATTAAACGGTTTATTTGACGGTTCTATGAAAGGTCGTACTTTGTACGTTGTACCTTTCTCTATGGGACCTTTAGGTTCTCATATTGCTCACATTGGTATCGAACTTACTGACTCTCCTTATGTTGCAGTCAGCATGTCTAAAATGGCTCGCATGGGTAAAGCTGTTTATGACGTTCTAGGCACTGATGGCGAATTTGTTCCATGTGTACACACTGTAGGTGCACCATTGGAAGAAGGTCAAAAAGACGTTGCTTGGCCTTGCAACAAAGAAAAATACATCGTTCATTATCCAGAAACTCGTGAAATTTGGTCATTTGGTTCTGGTTATGGTGGTAACGCATTGCTTGGTAAAAAATGCTTAGCATTACGTATCGCATCATTCATGGGTCGTCAGCAAGGCTGGTTAGCTGAACACATGCTCATCCTTGGTGTGACAAATCCACAAGGTGAAAAACACTACATCGCAGCTGCATTCCCATCTGCTTGTGGTAAAACAAACTTTGCAATGTTAATTCCACCAACAGGTTATGAAGGTTGGAAGATTGAAACTGTAGGTGACGATATTGCTTGGATCAAACCAGGTGAAGATGGTCGCTTATATGCAATCAATCCTGAAGCAGGTTTCTTCGGTGTAGCTCCTGGCACAAATACAAAGACGAACCCAAACTGTATGGCTACGCTTCATAAAGACGTGATCTATACAAACGTTGCCGTGACTGACAACGGTGAAGTATGGTGGGAAGGTCTTTCTAAAGAAGCACCTGCCAACCTAACGAACTGGAAAGGTCAACCACATACTGGTGAAGAAAAAGCAGCTCATCCAAATGCGCGTTTCACAGTTTCAGCTGGTCAATGCCCCTCTATTGATGCTGACTGGGAAAATCCAGCAGGTGTTCCAATCTCTGCGTTCATCTTTGGTGGTCGCCGTGCGGACACAGTGCCTCTAATTTCAGAAGCATTTGACTGGGTTGACGGTGTTTATAAAGCTGCAACGATGGGTTCTGAAACAACTGCTGCTGCTGTTGGTCAACAAGGTATTGTTCGTCGCGATCCATTTGCGATGCTTCCATTTGCTGGCTACAACATGGCTGACTACTTCACACATTGGTTAGAAATGGGTGAGAAAGTTGGCGAGAAAGCTGCAGCTGCTGGTAACAAGCTTCCTGGTATTTACAACGTGAACTGGTTCCGTCGTGATGCTGAAGGCAACTTTGTATGGCCTGGTTTCGGTCAAAACATGCGTGTTCTTGAGTGGATTATCGATCGCTGTGAAGGTCGTGCTGACGCTGTTGAAACTCCAATTGGTCGTGTTCCAACTTACGAACAGTTGAACTGGACTGGTTCAGACTTTACGAAAGAGCAATTTGACCTTGTGACTTCTCAAGACAAAGAGCAATGGATCAAAGAACTTGAAAGCCATACTGAATTATTTAACAAGCTTGGTGATCGTTTACCAGAAGCGTTGAAAAAACGTCAAGCTGAGCTTTTAGAAGCGGTTAAATCTGCTTAAGCATGATGAGAAAAAAGGTCACTTCGGTGACCTTTTTTTTACTTCAAACAAACTGAATAAAGTGTATTTAGTAACGTTTATTAGTACCAATAAGTTGTCACACTTATGGCATACTGATTTAAACAGCTTATTAGGATCAAATAATGAAAAAAATAGAAATGATTGGCTCTTGTTTAATCGCCCTTATGCTTACAGCCTGTCAATCTGTTCCGCGACAGCACAATGGAGCTACAGGATATCAAATTGAAAATAAATCAGAGAATTCTGCCACTATTTCGTATACCCTCTCTGCACGCGCCAACCAAAATATTGATGAACACAAATTACAACGTACTTGCCAACAAGTTCTAGGGCACACTCAACAATATAAAACCACCATTTTGAGTATAAATGAAATTGCTAATCCCAATTATAAAACTCAAGAAACTCAACAGGTTCAAATTGGTCAATCACGAACATCATTCGGACTCTCAAACACTCAAAGCCTATACAGCAATGAAGACTACAATACACGTCTTTCTTTAGAAACTAAGCCTAGCCTCTTACAAGTGGTTCGCTTTAACTGCACACTCTAAACTTAGGACACTCAATGTACTTCATTGAGTGTCTTATAAAAACTGACATTTCTAAATTCAGGTGATTCATCCAAGTCTGGCCATGTCGTTGCACTGCGTTCATCAAGCTTTACATACTTCGGATGACTAAAGTTTTTTACACGACTATCCGCCACCCACACCTCAGGTGCAAATTTTAAAAACTCATCTAAGAAGAAACGATTGCACTGGTCATACAACACATCAGCCGCCAACAAGATATCAACCTGCTCAGCTTTATATATGTCATCCAAATATTCAAGCTCAACATCATTCAATTCAGCATTGGCACGACACGCATCCAAACTAACTTGGTCGATATCACAGCAAATGACACGCTTTGCCCCTGCCATTTTCGCTGCAATCGCGACTACGCCTGAACCTGCGCCAAAGTCTAAAACCACTTTGTCTTTCACATGATGCGGTTCAGCCAATAACCATTGTGCCATTGCTAAACCTGATGCCCAACAGAAAATCCAATATGGCGTATCATTCCAAATACGACGAATAACTTCATCATCTAGCTTATCGGTTGGAAAAACGGGTGGAATGAGCCAAAGTGAAATTGGTGTATCAGGTAGTTGCTGTGCATGAAGTTCACAACCTGGAATCACATCATGTAAGGCTTTGAGTAAATGTTCAGGCGCTTTAGGAAATTGGAAAGTACAGCTCATTGGATTTTATTTTTAAATATACAAAATTTGAGTTTCAAATACGAAACCTAAATTAATAAAGAGAATTCCCTCTCCTTTTAAAGGAGAGGGTTAGGGAGAGGATTTATCTAACTCAATACCCTCACCCCAACCCTCTCCCTGAGCCGTATACGGCGCAAGAGAGGGAGATAATATTAACCTAAAGCTTTTTCAGCTGCTTCAACTGTTTGACGAATCAACGTTGTGATTGTCATTGGACCTACACCACCCGGTACTGGTGTGTAAGCTGAAGCAATGTCTTCAATACCAACAAGTTGAATATCACCCACACCACCGCCATCACGTGGATGGAAACCAGCATCAACAACTACTGCACCAGGTTTAATCCAATCTTTTTGAATCAATTCAGCTTTACCCACTGCACCAACAATGATATCCGCTTGCTTCACAAAGCTAGCAAGGTCTTGTGTACGAGAGTGACAAATCGTTACAGTAGCATTCGCCTCGAGAAGCATAGCTGCCATTGGTTTACCCAAAATTGCAGATCGACCTACAACAACCGCATGCTTACCTGCGATTTCGATGTTGTTTTCTTTCAGAATCGTCATAATACCAGCAGGTGTCGCAGAACCGTAAGCAGCTTCACCCATTGCCATACGACCATAACCAAGGCAAGTAACACCATCCACATCTTTTTCAAGTGAGATCGCATCAAAACACGCTCGCTCATCAATTTGCGCAGGTACTGGATGTTGTAAAAGAATGCCGTGAACATCAGGGTTTGCATTGAGTTTTTCAATTTCAGCAAGCAATTGTTCTGTCGTCGTTTCTTTTGGTAGTTCAACTTTAAGTGAATCCATACCAACACGGCGGCATGCATTACCCTTCATACGCACATAAGTTGCAGATGCACCATCGTCACCTACTAAAATCGTCGCAAGAATTGGAGTACGTCCTGATTTTGCTTTTAACGCTTCTACGCGAGTTAACAAATCAGCCTCAATTTGTTTTGCCAATGCACGACCATCTAAAACTAATGCCACGGCACATCTCCCAAGTGTTGATATGAATCAATTTCGCACATTCTACATGAATATTTTAAATAATTTCCGTTATATGCTGTTTTTCTGCACATACGAATAAAAGCACTATTGTTTTTTTTTCAGAGCTTGTTAATATACGCATCAACAAGACATGGCGGGGTGGCAGAGTGGTCATGCAGCGGACTGCAACTCCGTGTACGCCGGTTCGATTCCGACCTCCGCCTCCATCTTGTTAAGCCCGAGTGGTGAAATCGGTAGACACAGGGGATTTAAAATCCCCCGCCCACAAAGCGTGCCAGTTCGAGTCTGGCCTCGGGCACCATTCTTCCAATAGAGAATAATGGTGTAAATAAAGAACCCAGCGTAAGCTGGTTTTTTTATGTCTGCATTTTCTTTAAACTCATCTGCTATAATCACTCATCTTCAGAATTTCATATTCAAATGAATCAAAATCAGCAAGTTGCTCAATATCTTCAAGAACTAAAACAACAATATCCTCAAGCGTTTAAAAAAAACTTCTTGCTCTATAGTCAGTTAAAGACCAAAGGGATTCTAGATGAGCGTAAAGAACTGATCCCGCTTGCACTTGCATTAATGATTTTCCTCCCTTGCTCATATTTGTTAACCCTTTTGCTTAAACAACACATTGTTTTTTTAGAAGGCTTTCAATCTGGCGGGAGTGCTGTGTTGTGTATCATGTTATTTTTTATGCTGATTACGCCAATCATCCTCAAACAGATCAAGCATAGTAGCATCTCAACTTACCTGCAACTTAAAAATACCCCATTCAAACTGACCATCCTCATTCTTTTACAAAGTTTAAATATCGCTTTTATGGAAAGTTGGTTCTTACAGGGAATTTTGTTTTATTTCGCTATGAATTTTGGTTTCGTTAAATTTTATAAAGAGAATTTATTCCGAGAAAATACTTCTAAAGAAAACTATTACTACATTCAAGAAATTCGTAGAGTGGCTTTCTGGAGTTATAAACAAAATTTTAAGCTTTACTTAAAACTAATCTTTTCATCAAAAAACTCAAAGCAGCATCAATTATTGATTGAACAAAAACAAAAAAATGCGCAACTTTATGTTCATTTGATGAACTATGAAAACAAATTGTGTATGCGCTACAAGCATACCGATATAGAAAAATATATCGATAGCATCATGTAGCGCTACGATCAACTTGCTTGCTGCATTACTTTAATTATATTCAAATTGGTATCATACGTTGTTGAGTGCAATCTGAGTTGATCAACTTGATACTTCTGTGAATGAATATCTGTTAAAAACAACCAATCTGCACTCAATTGCGTAGAATCAAAGCTCAATTTTAAATAGCCTCGTTGATTCAAATTACAAAAGCTTAATTCATCAATCAATTGGATAAACACTTGTTCAAATTGTTGCATTAAGTTCTCAGGTAAATTGAGATATTTCTCCATACCTGGTGAAGAAACTGAACTTGTTGCTAATTCAATCCCCACCTTCTCACCATTTTGTTGATGTAATGCAGACTCCCACGCATTATGGGTATCTCCAGCCAACACAACAACTTTCTTATGATACTGTTCATACAAAGCATAAACACGCTCACGCTCAGCATAATAACCATCCCAAGCATCTAAATTATAAGGAATCACGGTTAGTATTCTTGATAATTCAGCGTCAGTTAAGCTCGGATCATTATTTTTATAACGCAACTTAATCGCAACCAACTCCATGAGACGTTTTTGAGCTTCTATTAAAAAGTTGCCATCTACCATTCTACTTTTGGCGACATTTAATATTTGTAATACCTCAGCAGGTACCAACATTTTCGCCATCAATACTTGCTGACCCAATACATTCCATATTGCACGAGAATTCTGAAGACTATTCGCCAACCAATTTAACTGATCTATCCCTATTAGCTGTCGCTGCTCATTCATTAAAGCCGCTCTAAATTGCTCAACATTTAGATTTTCACCATTCATAAATGAAGCAAAAGCCAGTTGCTCATCTCGTGCCAACATACGTGTATCTAGCATATTAAGTTGAACTAAATCACCAAAATTAAACTGACGATAAATATGAAGAATATCGTTATTGCTTTTTTCGCGGATTGGCATCCACTCAAAATAAGCGGTTAGAGCTGCTGTTCTTCGTGCTACGAAATCTCCCTCTAAATCAGGTTGATGATTCTGCGCACCAGCTCGCCATGCATCATTTGTCAGCTCATGATCATCCCAAATCAGAATAAATGGATGACGTTGATGAACCGCTTGTAAATCAGGGTCTGTTCGATATTTTGCATAACGTTTTCGATAATCTTCCAAGCGATAAATCTCGTTTTGATTATCCACATCGAGTGTTCTACCAAGCTTTTCGGCTTGTTCAGTTGCATACCCATCTTTGCCATATTCGTAAATATAGTCGCCCAGATGCAGCACAACATCCACGTCCTGCTCCGCAATTTCACGGTACACATTAAAATAACCAGCAGGATAATTTGAACATGAGCATACGGCAAAGTTAACCGCATTGGTCTTGGTTGCTAAGGTCTTCGTACGACCAATTGGAGAATGTATCTGCCCATATTTAAATCGGTAATAATAACGAGTATCGGCACTCAAATTAAGTACATCGACTTTCAAGCAAAAGTCTTTAGCAGCAGAAGTCTTGATTTTCCCCATCTGAACAATATTTGAAAAATTCTCATCAAGTGCAATTTCCCAATCTAACTCATATGTTGCCGTCACATCTGTAGGTGTTATTCTCGACCAAAGAATTATTCGATCCTGTAATGGATCTCCACTCGCCACTCCATGCAAAAATTCAACTTTATGCTCATTGCTGGTTTGACCATCGCCATTACATGCTGTAATCGAAACAGGCAGTGAAATCGCACCTAATCCAGCCAATGAATTTTTAATTAATGCGCGTCTTGAGATTTTATTTTTCATTTTATTTACGAATTGGCGAGTTATTTTAACTTCGAACTTAAACCGTATTTATGAAGCTAAAATTGCAATCAGATGACGATTTAATGTACAAATATCATAAACCATCTCCCCAAAATTTATATTTTTTAATCTAATAAATGCAAGTTGATTGAAAAGAAAGCAAATAATACGATTTTCTCTTGCCAAGCTTAAAAGTGTCCTCTATTATTGCGCACATGCCCGAGTGGTGAAATCGGTAGACACAGGGGATTTAAAATCCCCCGCCCTCAAAGCGTGCCAGTTCGAGTCTGGCCTCGGGCACCATTCTTCTGATAGAGAATAATGGTGTAAATAAAGAACCCAGCGTAAGCTGGTTTTTTTATGCCTAGCGTTTAGCCACAACAATAACAACACAAAAAAATAGAGAGCGATTTACCACTCTCTATTTGAAACAAGTTCTTCCATTTCGATATCTAAGAATCCCTCTTCCTGAACGACCATCATCATTGCCTCAGCAATATAGTCTGCTGCTGCATCATCAAGAGAAGAATCAAGATCTTCGAACTGAGGTTTCATCTCATTAATTTCCGCCACAATATCATTGGCGATTTGATAAATCTCAGCATCGGAATTCACCTTAGATACCTTCTTTGAGAATTTTTCAATGAGTTGCTGAATTTCAGCCACGAGAATATCAGGATAATATTCATCGTCGAACATCGGGAGAAGTACATCATTCAACATATTAAAGCTCAAGTAATAGCATTAACAAAAACCGAGCTTATATAACACAAGCTAGACATTAAACCAACAATAAAAACGAGGAGTAAATCTCACTTTTAATAAAAGTATAACTAAGCTAATATTTTCATTGATGATTTTAACCGTCTTAAATCTGCCTTTAATTTAACTAACACTATTCATTGCTGCCCAAATTTGTATAGCTTGCACCATTTCTTTTACATCATGTGCTCTGACCATACATGCTCCTTGCTGTATGCTTAACAGATGCCCCGTCACCGAACCCACTGCACGTTCATGGGCAGGTACACCACCTAAAGCTTCACCAATAAATCGCTTACGAGATAATGCAGAAAGCATTGGATAGCCCAACTCATTTAATTTATACAACTCTTTTAATAATTTCAGGTTTTGATGTGCATTTTTTGCAAATCCGAAACCCGGATCAATCATGATATTTTCAGGTTTAATTCCTGCATTTAATGCTGCATCTAATCGAGTTTGCAATTCTGAAATCACATCTAAAGTAATATCATTATATTGATCCAACTGGTTCATTGTGGTTGGCTCACCACGCATATGCATGATAATGACTGGAATATCTAATTCCGCAGCTGTTTCTAAAGCATGTGGCTTTGTTAATGCTCTGACATCATTCCAAATATGCGCTCCAGCTTTAACCGCCTTTTTAATCACTTCTGGTTGAGAAGTGTCGATTGAGATCACTACATTCAATTTTGACAACGCTTCAACGACCGGAACTACACGATCTACTTCATCTTGAACATCAACAGCAGATGCGCCAGGGCGAGTTGACTCACCACCTACATCAATAACACTCGCCCCTTCAGCAATCATTTGCTTTGCTCTCTCTAGTGCCGCCTCTACACTATTGTGTTTACCACCATCACTAAACGAATCTGGCGTTACATTTAACACACCCATTACATGAGGCTTTGACAAATCAAGTTCCAATGCACCACATTTAAGAATCTGATTAGGTAAAGAGATAAGTTGCATATTGATGTTCCTAGAAAATCTATTCACATGATATCAAGTAAAATTTAAACTTGAGGGATAATTTCAACACAAAAAAAAGAGCCTCATAAGAGGCTCCTTCATTTTAGCTTGCTGGTAAAGGTGGAGGCGTTGAAGGACCATCTGTAGGGGTTACATCTACAATTGGATTCTCAGCCACATATACCTTAGGTGGTTGAGGTTCACGACCTTCCATAATGTCACGGATTTGATCACGATCAATCGTTTCCCACTCAAGCAAAGCTTTTACCATCGCATGGGCAATATCTTTATTATTTTCTAAGATATCACGTGCAACTTTGTACTGCTCATCTAGGATACGGCGAATTTCACGATCAACTTCAAGTTGAGTCGTTTCAGAAATAGTACGACCACCTAGACTACCCATAAATGACTGTTGAGCATCTTCTTCATAAACCATAACACCCATCTTGTCAGACATACCGTACTTAGTCACCATTGCACGCGCCATTTTTGTTGCACGTTCAAAGTCATTAGAAGCCCCAGTCGACATCTGATTAATGAAAATTTCTTCTGCAATACGACCACCAAACAGAATAGAAAGCTCATTCAACATTTTGTCTTTGTAATGACTGGTTTGATCAAACTCTGGAAGCTGCCAAGTTACACCTAATGCCCAACCACGTGGCATGATCGTGACTTTATGTACTGGGTCTGTGCCTGGAAGCATTTCAGCTACAATCGCATGACCTGCTTCATGATAAGCCGTTGCGCGACGCTCTTCTTCACGAAGAACCATTGATTTACGCTCTGGCCCCATATAAAGCTTATCTTTTGCATCTTCAAAGTCATGCATATCGACCGTATTTTTATTACGACGTGCAGCAAATAACGCAGCTTCATTGACTAAGTTTGCCAATTGCGCACCAGAGAACCCTGGAGTACCACGTGCCAATACTTTGACATCCACACCAGTCACTGAAGGTAATTTTTTCAAATGCACATTCAGGATTTGCTCACGACCTTTAATATCTGGAAGTCCAACCATCACTTGACGGTCGAAACGTCCCGGACGAAGCAAAGCTTTATCTAGAACGTCAGCACGGTTAGTCGCAGCAATAACGATGATACCTTCATTACCTTCGAAACCATCCATTTCTACCAACATCTGGTTCAAGGTTTGTTCACGCTCATCATGACCACCGCCAGTACCTGAACCACGATGACGACCCACCGCATCAATCTCATCAATGAAAATGATACACGGCGCATGGCGTTTCGCTTGCTCAAACATATCACGTACACGTGATGCACCAACACCAACGAACATTTCTACGAAGTCTGAACCTGAGATACTAAAGAATGGAACCTTAGCCTCTCCAGCAATCGCTTTCGCAAGTAAAGTTTTACCTGTACCCGGTGGACCTACCATCAGGACACCGCGAGGAATGCTCGCACCAAGACGCTTAAACTTTGTTGGATCTTTCAAGAAATCAACAATTTCAACGACTTCTTGTTTCGCTTCGTCACAACCCGCAACATCTGTGAAAGTGACTTTGATTTGGTCTTCTGAAAGCATTTTTGCTTTTGACTTACCAAAACTCATCGGGCCGTTTTTACCACCAGCACCGCCACCCATGTTGCGCATAAAGAACATGAATAACAAAATGATTAAAAGTACTGGAAAGCTTGCGATCAAAAGCTGCATCAATAAACCTTGACGTTGCGGAGCAGTGCCCTCAACAACGACATTATTTTTGATGAGATTCGGCATTAACTCAGGATCTTGAACCGCAGGACGAATACTCTCAAATGGAGAACCATTTACTTTTTCGCCACTAATTCGTTCACCGTCAATGGTAACTTGTTTAATTTGACCAGCATTAACCGCTGCAACAAATTCTGAATAGTTCAATGCAGCAGGCTTATCACGGTCACTAATGTTGCTGAAAATTAATATCAGCACACCAAGTATAACAAGCCATAAAACGGCATTCTTAAAGAGATCGCTCAAAGCTTTATTCCCATATCAATCTAATTTGATCATGCCCAAAATTGGGTGACCTTTAACAAAAAGCGAGTAAATCAATTTCGCAATAAAATATTCAAAAGGTACAAAATGCACATTTTTTAGCGACTTGGCAAGTCACTTTATTGCGATTTCTTTTTACGGCCCTGTCCAATTAAAAAAACTTCCTTCGAACGAGCACGCGAGGCAGCAGGCTTTGCAGTTTTTAATACTTCAAAACTGTCTACAACTTCCTTACGGAATTCGTCAAAACCAGTTCCTTGGAAAACTTTGACAACAAACTGTCCTTTCGGACCTAAAACTTTATTGGCAAAGTCTAATGCAAGTTCACACAAATAAATTTGTCGAGGTTGATCAACGGCCTTATTACCTGATGTATTGGGGGCCATATCTGAAATTACAACGTCTACAGTTCGTCCATTTAAAATATTTAACAATTTTTCGAAAACTTCCTCTTCTCGAAAGTCTCCTTGCAGGAACGTCACATCTGGAAGTGCATCCATTTCCAAAATATCTGATGCAATCACTAAACCTTTATCACCCACTAATTTTCCGGCGATTTGGGACCAACTACCAGGTGCAGCACCAAGGTCCACGACAGTCATACCAGGTTTAATGATTTTGTATTTCTCTTGGATTTCAAGCAATTTATATGCAGCACGCGCACGATAACCTTCCTTTTGTGCTTTTTTCACAAACGGGTCATCTAAATGCTCTCTCATCCACGCACGACTACTTTTGGATAACTTCTGATTGGTAATGCGTGTTGCCATAACTCTTTAAATACACGTAATCTTCTAACTTTTTATTGTACGTGAATTTTATCCCCCTTGCAGTATTCATCTGTATCTAATTCAAGATTATCGTTTATGTTTTTTTGATTTAAGTTGATCGATTATTTCTGAGAAACATAAGCGTTTGATCTCTTGATTTGCTATACTAAGTCGTTTTTAAAATTAGGTTATCTTTATGGCGGCTTTATCAATTCAGGAACGCAAACGTTTGCGTCAAATCGGACATGCACTTAACCCAGTGGTAATGTTAGGTGGTCAAGGTTTAACTGAAAATGTCATTGAAGAAACTCAACGTGCTTTAAATGATCATGAGTTAATTAAAGTAAAAATTGGTGGTGAAGATCGTGATGCTCGTGCAGCAGTCATTACTGAAATCGCCGAAGTCACTGGTGCAGAGGTTGTTCAAACCATTGGAAAGATTGCACTTTTATATAAGAAAGCGGCAAAACAAAATCCTAAACTTTCGAATCTTGTTCGCCACGCACATCTTTCTAATTAATTTGAGTTGCATTGAATGGCAAGTTACGAACTAAATTCTTTTGACCGTTACTTTGATATCTCCCTGGTTGGTGCAATTGAACAAGTGAGTCCATATACACTAAATGTGGGCTATTGGTTACGTGACCCAAATCAATACTTAGTCTATCCGGAAATTGTAGCTGGACATCCACGACGAGATTTTCTTTGGGAAGAAACCTGCTTTGAAATTTTCATTGGGGTGAAAGATCAGGACTTTTATCGTGAAGTCAATCTCTCCCCTTCTCAAGCTTGGCAAGCGTATCAATTTGAAGAGTATCGTTACCCTGAAGATATGCCACCTCAAGCAGCTTATGACATAGAACTGAATTCACTCAAAAAGACGCACTATGGTTTAAATGTGAGCCTTGATCTAACCGAGTTTATGTTAAAACATAAATTGAAATGGCAGGATATTTTTATTGGCTTATCCGCTGTATTAAACACATCGCAAGCTAAACATTATTATGCGATGCAGCATAGTAGTCCTGAAGCTGACTTCCATAACAAGCGCGATTGGTTGCATCAGTTTTAAAAAAAATAGTGAGATTTAATCTCACTATTTTTTTACCCCAATATTTAAGTTCTATAGTTGTAGACTCTCCCGACCTCTTTTAGAGTTAAGTTTTATACAGCTGATCTCAACGTGTTATATCTAGTTATATTTGTAATTCCTGTTATTCATTTCTAATTTCAAAATTGTCCTTAATCACTTGAACAGCCAAATCTGCTCTTAAATATTTCTTCACAAACACCGAAGTAGCGTCAAATCTCTTTAAATTCGATCTCGGTTTAATTTTTAAAACCCAGCATGCTAACTACCAATTTCATCTTTGAATAATTGAACCAACGCTTTTAACAAGCAATTCAATATTTACCTCTATTTTCCATATTTAATCAGTCCTTTCTAAAATACTGGTAAATTGACCTAATCAGTACTTTTTTCGAACTTTTAGGAAACATTTGGAGCAACTTCAACATTTGTTCTATTTAACAAATCAGCTTTTTGGAAGCTTTGTTATTCTGTTTCAGAAACTTAGCTTATTAATTGTAAGTCTACATAAATTTTGATAAATCGTGATAAAACTTAACTTTTGAATTATTAAATAATTCTTACATTCTTAGACTTTTGTCCAAAGTTTAAAAAGCAGACTTTTAAACAAATTACAAGGTATATATCTGACGAATTCAGGTTTATTTACGTGGACTTTATCAAGGTGTTTGCGTATAATGCCGTGTTAAGTTCAAGCGAGCAGATGTAAGGAGGGTGGGTTTTAAAGTAGCCTTCCTTTTTTTTCGTCTACTCGCTTTTTTACAGCCTAAATTTCAGGAGCTTTGGTTTGAGCACCCCAGCAATTTTAGCCCTTGCCGATGGTACGATCTTTAAAGGAACGTCAATCGGTGCATCGGGTAGTACGACTGGTGAAGTCGTTTTCAACACTGCCATGACTGGCTATCAAGAAATTTTGACTGACCCAAGTTATGCACAACAGCTTGTTACGCTTACCTATCCACACATTGGTAACACAGGTTGTAATGATGAAGACGCTGAGTCAGGTCGAATTCATAAAGTATGGGCAAACGGATTGATCATTCGTGACCTACCTTTATTGCACAGCAACTTCCGATCTACGCAATCTTTAGGCGAATACTTAAAATCTCACAATGTTGTCGCTATCGCTGACATTGATACACGTAAACTGACACGTATTTTACGTGCTAAAGGTGCACAAAACGGTTGTATCTTAGCTGGTGAAAATATTACAGAAGAAGAAGCTTTAGAAAAAGCTCGTGCATTCGGCGGTCTGAATGGTTTAGACCTTGCGAAAGAATGCTGTGATCCAAACGGTTTCGAATGGACTGAAGGTTCTTGGAAATTAGGTCAAGGTTTCTCCCAACCAGAAGCAAAATTCCATGTTGTCGCATATGATTACGGTGTCAAAACCAACATCTTACGTATGCTCGCAGACCGCGGTTGTAAATTAACTGTTGTGCCTGCACAAACTCCTGCTGAAAAAGTTCTTGCTCTAAACCCAGATGGCGTATTCTTATCGAATGGTCCTGGCGATCCTGCAGCATGTGACTATGCAATTGAAGCTGTAAAAACAATTGTTGAAGACGCTCGTAACGTACCTGTATTTGGTATTTGCTTGGGTCACCAAATTCTTGCTCTCGCTTCTGGCGCTAAAACGGTGAAAATGCCTCATGGTCACCATGGTGCGAACCATCCTGTACAAAACATCGAAGATGGTACAGTGATGATTACTTCTCAAAACCATGGCTTCGCAGTGGATGCAGAAACATTACCTGCAAACCTTAAAGCGACGCACAAATCATTGTTCGATCAAACTCTTCAAGGGATTCATCGTACAGATAAGCCTGCGTTTAGTTTCCAAGGTCACCCAGAAGCAAGCCCAGGTCCACATGACTGCGCACCATTGTTCGATCATTTCATCGAACTTATTGAAGCATCTAAGAAGTAATTGAGGAGCAAATAATGCCAAAGCGTACGGATATTAAAAGCATCTTAATTATTGGTGCTGGTCCAATTGTTATCGGTCAGGCGTGTGAGTTTGACTACTCAGGTGCACAAGCATGTAAAGCATTACGTGAAGAAGGTTACCGTGTAATTCTGGTAAACTCTAACCCTGCAACGATCATGACTGACCCTGCAATGGCAGATGCAACGTATATCGAGCCAATCACTTGGCAAACTGTTGCAGCGATCATTGAGAAAGAACGCCCAGACGCAGTTCTTCCAACAATGGGGGGTCAGACTGCATTGAACTGTGCCCTTGCCCTTGATGAGCATGGCATTTTAGAAAAATTCAATGTTGAATTGATTGGTGCAACGAAAGAAGCGATCGAAAAAGCGGAAGACCGTAAACTTTTCGACCAAGCAATGCGTAAAATTGGTCTTGAATGTCCAAAAGCAGCAATCGCTGAATCAATGGAAGAAGCTTTAGAAATTCAAGCACGTTTCGGCTTCCCAGTGATTATCCGTCCATCATTCACCATGGGTGGTTCAGGCGGTGGTATCGCATACAACAAAGAAGAATTCCTTGAAATCTGTGAACGCGGTTTCGATCTTTCTCCAACCAAACAATTATTGATCGATGAATCTTTAATTGGTTGGAAAGAATATGAGATGGAAGTTGTTCGTGACAAAAACGACAACTGTATCATCGTCTGTTCGATTGAAAACTTTGACCCAATGGGCGTACACACAGGTGACTCAATCACTGTTGCACCTGCACAAACATTAACAGATAAAGAATATCAGTTAATGCGTAATGCATCTTTAGCAGTGTTACGTGAGATTGGTGTAGAAACAGGTGGTTCTAACGTACAGTTTGGTATTTGTCCAAATACTGGCCGTATGGTTGTGATCGAGATGAACCCACGTGTATCTCGTTCTTCTGCATTGGCTTCAAAAGCAACTGGTTTCCCTATTGCGAAAATCGCTGCGAAATTAGCGGTTGGTTATACCCTTGATGAGCTTAAAAACGACATCACTGGCGGTACAACTCCAGCATCTTTCGAACCTGCGATTGACTACGTTGTAACTAAAGTTCCACGTTTCAACTTTGAGAAATTCCCACAAGCTGACGCAACTTTAACCACACAGATGAAATCTGTTGGTGAAGTGATGGCGATTGGTCGTAACTTCCAAGAGTCTATGAACAAAGCACTTCGTGGCCTTGAAGTGGGTGCAACTGGCTTTGATGAAAAAATCGAAGTGGGTGCTGAAGGCGCGCGTGAGAAAATCTTACAAGAACTTCGTGTTCCGGGTCCTGAGCGTATTTGGTATGTTGCTGATGCTTTCCGTCACGGCTTTACATTAGAAGATGTATTCCAAGCGACTAAGATCGACAAATGGTTCTTGATCCAAATCGAAGACATCATCAAAACAGAAAACCAAATCAAAACTTTAGGTTTTGGCGATCTAAATGCGGACAACATCCGTTCATTTAAACGTAAAGGTTTATCTGACCTTCGCATTGCGAACTTGATGGGTATTTCACAAAAACAATTCCGTAAACACCGTTGGAACTTGGGCGTAACTCCAGTTTACAAACGTGTAGATACATGTGCTGCTGAGTTTGAATCAGACACAGCATATATGTATTCAACTTACGATGAAGAGTGTGAATCTAACCCATCTAACAAAGACAAGATCATGGTGATCGGTGGTGGTCCTAACCGTATTGGTCAAGGTATCGAATTCGATTACTGCTGTGTACACGCGGCGCTTGCAATGCGTGAAGACGGTTATGAAACTATCATGGTGAACTGTAACCCTGAAACAGTTTCAACTGACTATGACACTTCAGATCGTTTGTACTTTGAACCAATTACGCTTGAAGATGTGTTAGAAATCGTACGTATTGAGAAGCCAAAAGGCATCATCGTACAGTACGGTGGTCAAACACCACTTAAATTGGCTCGTGCTTTAGAAGAAGCTGGTGCACCAATTATTGGTACATCTCCTGATGCGATTGACCGTGCAGAAGACCGTGAACGTTTCCAACAAATGATTCAACGCCTGCAACTTCGTCAACCAAACAACAGCATTGTAAAATCTGCTGAAGAAGGTATGGCTGAAGCAGCGAAAGTTGGCTATCCACTTGTAGTACGTCCATCATATGTACTTGGTGGTCGCGCGATGGAAATCGTATACAACGATGAAGAGTTACGTCGCTATTTACGTGATGCTGTTCAAGCTTCTAACGATGCCCCTGTTCTTCTTGACCGCTTCCTAGACGACGCGATCGAAGTTGACGTAGACTGCGTATCTGACGGTAAAGACGTGGTGATCGGCGGTATCATGCAGCACATCGAACAAGCAGGTATCCACTCAGGTGACTCTGCATGTTCGATCCCTCCTTACTCTCTTTCTAAAGAGATTCAGGACGAAATGCGCCGTCAAACTATCGCGATGGCGAAAGAGCTTGGTGTTGTTGGTTTAATGAACGTACAGTTTGCTGTTAAAGGCGAAGACGTTTACATCTTAGAAGTGAACCCACGTGCATCACGTACAGTTCCATTTGTATCTAAGTGTATCGGTGAGTCTTTAGCGAAAGTCGCTGCACGTTGTATGGCGGGTCAATCTTTAGAATCTCAAGGATTCACTACAGAGATTATCCCTGAGCACTTCTCTGTTAAAGAAGCAGTGTTCCCATTCAACAAGTTCCCTGGTGTTGATCCAATCCTTGGGCCTGAGATGAAATCTACAGGTGAAGTAATGGGTGTTGGTAAAACATTTGGTGAAGCGTTCTATAAAGCTGTATTAGGTGCAAATGAGCGTTTACCAGGTCTTCCAACGGAAGGTGAAGTTAAACATGCGTTCATCTCTGTACGTGATTCTGATAAACCGCGTGCAGCTGGTATTGCAAAACAACTTGCTGACTTTGGCTTCAAAATACTTGCTACTGGTGGCACTTACGATGTCATCAAAGCGGCTGGTATTGAATGTGAACGTGTAAATAAAGTGACTGAAGGTCGTCCAAATATTGTGGACCGCTTGAAAAATGGCGAAATACACCTCATTATCAATACAACAGAAGGTAAACAAGCTCAGCAGGATTCGTTCTCAATCCGCCGTTCTGCACTTCAAGGTAAGGTCTATCATACGACTACCCTTAATGGTGCAGATGCAGTTTGCCAAGCTTTAGCAATCAAATTGCCAATGGATGTATATCGTTTGCAAGACTTACAAACAGTAGGTTAATACACTACCAAGAAGTCCCGCCACCTCTTGGTGGCGGGCTTTTTTTCATTTATAGACTTAGTATTTTTCATACTTACTTTTTTGAGGGACAACTATGCAACGTTATCCTATGACACCTCAAGGCAAAGAAGCGCTTGAGAAAGAATTACACCAACTTAAAACTGTAGATCGTCCTCGTATTACAGCAGCGATTGCTGAAGCGCGTGAACACGGAGATCTCAAAGAAAACGCGGAATACCACGCTGCACGTGAGCAACAAGGTTTCTGTGAAGGCCGTATCCAAGATATCGAAGGAAAATTAGGTGCTGCACAAGTGATTGACGTTAAAGAACTTGAGCAAAATGGACGCGTTGTTTTTGGCGTGACTGTCACAATTGAAAATTTGGATACTGAAGAACGTAAAACGTATCAAATTGTTGGTGACGACGAAGCAGATTTTAAAATTAACAAAATATCTGTGAATTCTCCTATCGCTCGTGGTCTTTTGGGTAAAAATGAAGGCGATGAAGTTAAAATTACGACACCTCAAGGTGAAGTTGAATACGAAATTGTGAGCGTAGAATATCTCTAATTCTTGATATTTTAGGCTATAAACCCCTCTGATGAGGGGTTTTTTTATACTCTTTTTAATTGATTCATTGTTTTTGCTAGATGCACTTTTCCAGCTTCATGAATCTTCGTAATAACATTACGAAAATCTTTTTCCTCTCTATTTTGACTTAGTTTTGATTTAGCGATGATTCTTTCAATTTTAATTTCAAATACAACCAAATGGTTGAGCATTTCCATCAAGTAATCTTTAGGTGCATCTGCCATTTTCCAAGCATTTTTACCATTCGTGATACGTTCATGTTGTTGAGTGAGTTGACCTAATACTGCAAGTTTAGTTTTCTGATCATGAAAAAACTGAATTTCACCATTAATGTGTACAACTTGATAATTCCAAGTAGGTACTTTTTTGTGATCTTCAAATTTTGAAGGATAATAATTCGGTGAAATATAAGCATCTTCTGCTTTAAAGATACATAGTATTTGGTTATTCAAAATCGAATGATTGAATAGTGCATTCTGTAATGAAACATGTCCTCTCAATGTTTGTTCATCAACTAATATGAGCGGGATATGTTCAGCAATTAACCCTGTTTGGGTCTGTGCGACCAAAGATGCAAGAGGATACTCCTTTATTATTCTATATATTTCTTCAGGTCTATCTTCTCTAAATTCTGTTTCAACAAACATAGCTTTTCCGTTCTTCTAATGCTCAATGAATATAAAAGTTTTCATTCAGGATGTAAGTTTTAATTGGTATATAATGCCCTAAAATCTTCTCCTTTTATTTCATCATGTCTGAAAAGTTGATCAACTCGCCTGTCAATCATTGGTGTGAGTTCGAATTTATTTCTAAAACGGTAAAAAATCCGAATATCCATATCAAAGGCAATTATAGTTATTACTCAGCCTATTGGGATCAAGGTTTTGAGCGTTGTGTAGTGCGTTATCTACATGACAAACCTTCGACACCAGAAAAACCCATCGATCAGCTTTATATTGGCAATTTTGTCTGTTTTGGCGCTGAGTGTGTCATCATGATGGGTGGAAATCAGTTACACCGTACCGACTGGATTTCAGCATTTCCTTTTGATACGCGTAGTTTTGTGCCTGCTGGCGATACTGTCATTGGTGATGGTTGTTGGATTGGTAGTCGTGCCATGATTATGCAAGGGGTAAAACTTGGTGAAGGCGCAGTGGTGGCAACTGGTGCTGTCGTCACCAAAGACGTGCCACCTTATGCTGTCGTAGGTGGTGTACCTGCGAAAATTATTAAATATCGCTTTTCTGAACAAGATATTAAAAAACTGCTTTCTCTAAAACTTTATGATTTAGACGAAAAGCAGTTTTTAAAAATGCGTGAACAGTTGCAGACCGATAATATTGAAAATTTAGTGAAGTACATTACATCATCTACGTAAAATTATATTAAGATTGTAGTGCTTCTTCTCTTGCAACCAAATTAATTTCTTCATGTAAATAAATATTGTCATCATCATGGAAAGTAATTGGGTTGACAGTACACTTAATGTATTCATCGTAAGATTTACCATATATATCTTGGTATTGAACTTTGAACATCCTTACCAAATTGTGTTTTCCCTCACTTAATTCTTGCGCGAACTTACCATCAACTTCAAAAACTATAATAAAGTTTTCTGAATTCTCAAGTTTATACTGTTTTCTTTGAATATAGGGTTGTCCTTTACGAGATCTAATTATCAAATTTCTTGCCCTATCACCAAAGTTCTTAATTGTTAAAGTAAACTCGATTCTTCTTTCCTCATAAATATCAATGACATTATCATCTACATCAAATATAGGCTCATCAATTAAATAATTCTTCGTCACTTTAAAAGCATATTCAAAATAAGGTTGCACTTGAAAATGCTTTTGCTGAAGTTCTTCTTCGTACACCTTAGTCAAACGTGACTGCTGCTCTACAGAAGCCTGCATTTCTTTTACTTGCAATTCCAATGCTTGAGTCGTTTTTCCTAACTCAGTTGCTTGAAGTTTTAAAGCTTCTGAATTTTGCTTAAGGCCTTTGCCCTGTTGATAAAAACCTCTAACCAACCAAAAAAATGCTAATGGAGCAAAAGCTCCCGCAATAAAATCACCAAATTCATTTAAATCTTTAGGTATTACACCGTTGTGAATTTTTAAATAGATAAAAATTAACCAACCAAAAGTTATCGCCCATGATAAACAACTTCCAATATTTACTTTAATCCATTCAAAAAACTTCTTATTCATTAAATATAGAATTCAGTTGCTTATTTTCCAAATATCTTATCATTATCACTCTTAAAGACATAAAAAAACCCACTCAAACGGAGTGGGTTTTCAAAATATAGTCGCTAAAGTAAGGCTAATACTTTTTTTAATTCTAAATATCAACTCTAGAGTTTATAGAGATCTGAAACACCCATAATTACATCTCTACTCATTACAATACTTTCAAATTGATCTTTTTATGATTCAGTTAATCAAATTTCATTCTTCATAGTTCGTTACTATCTTATATCTCTAAAATTTAAGATAATAAATCAAAAACAATAACTTAATATAAAAAACCATAGTTTTACACTTGGTTTTATTTTGAACAATTAAGGTCTATGATGAACTTATACACTTTTAATTAAAACGGTTAAAAAAGGAGAACAACATGAGTTATCAACATATCCTCGTTCCAGTGGATGGTTCAGAAGTAGCACTCAACGTCGTTCAGCATGCTGTTGATTTGGCTAAAGCATTTAACAGCAACATTACTGTTGTTCAAGTGATGACACTCGATCCCTATATCGCAGCAGAATATCTCTCAGATGGGCAGTCGAATCTTTTAATAGAACGAGCACGAAAATTTATTGAAGATAACCTAGCTCAAGCTAAAGCAAAGTTTAATGAATATGGAGTAGACGTAGAGACTAAAATACTCGAAGGAGAAAGTATTCACCGCACAATAATGAAGTCAATTGATGAGCTTAATATTGATCTGATTGTTATCAGCTCGCACGGTCGCTCAGGATTCAAGAAATTAATTATGGGCAGTGTCGCACAAAGCCTCATCACTGAAGTCAATGTACCTGTTTTTGTCGTAAAGCAATAATAACTGATAGCTCCGTATACCATCATACGGAGCTACTCGAACCATCCAAAAACTTTAAAATCTATTTTGCCATTGTTAAACACAATACCCTCTTTAAGCAATCTAGCTTGCTGGCAATTAAAACCTTGATCATCCAAACGCAGATGACTAATTTTACCTTGCACATTAATGACACGATGCCAAGGCAAGTCGCTACTCACATCTAATTGATTCAAAACACGACCAACCAAACGGGCATGTTTAGGCAGTCCTGACATCGCAGCAATTTGACCATAACTGGCTACTTTCCCATAAGGAATTTGTGATACTGTGGCCAAGATCAACTGTGCCATTTCCGCTGATACTGATCGATTCATCAATAATTGACCTATAGTTTATCGGATGATTGATTTGAGCAAATGCATTTCATAACAGACTCACTTAATCTAAATTTGCACAATAACAATACACAGAGAAATACAATGAAAAGGATATTTTCACACTTACTTGCTGCTTCAATTGCAGTCGGTACAATCTCTATTACATCGACAACTCAAGCCGCGCCAAGCAGTATAAATATACAAAATATTTTACAACAAGAACGTGCTTGGGCTGGACTGAATACCAAGCGCATTAAAGTCTCCGACATCGATTGGGCTTACAGTGAAGGTGGAACCAAAGGCAAACCAGTACTTATGCTTGTTCATGGTCTTGCAGGCAGTCGGGATAATTGGAACCGAGTCGCTCGCTATCTGACACCACATTATCACGTCATTATCCCTGATTTACCTGGACAAGGTGATAGTAAAGTAGCTGCAGATTTTGATTATTCAATTCCAAATCTAACCGAAAAATTACGTCGCTTTGCGGAAGCCATTCATGTTGATCAAAATCTAAATGTTGCCGGTCACTCCATGGGCGGTGCTGTAGCATTACTTTATGCTGCGCAGTATCCAATCGATACTAAATCATTACTACTCATTAACAGTGCAGGTGTATTTAAATCTGCCAATACGCCTTACTTAAAAGACCCAAACTTACTCAAAAATTTTATCGTTTCTAAACCTGGAGATTTTGATCGATTATTTAAAATTGCTACGCAGCAACCTCCATTTATACCGAACGAACTGAAAGTCGAACAAGAAAAGCTCATGATATCCAATGTTACGAATAACACGAAACTCGTTGAGCAACTTATTCTCATGTCCAAATCATTTACACCTGAAACATTTGCGCTAGCTGCTCGTTCAATCGATCAACCAACACTCATCATTTGGGGAGATCGTGATCAAATTATTAATGTAGAAGCTGCAGCTGAACTGAAAGGATTACTGAAAAATGCTCAAGAGCCTATCATCTTAAAAGGTGTAGGTCATACACCAATATTGGAACAAGAACAAATCCTCGTACAACATTATTTAAATTTTCTTAATCTACTCAAATAAGTTATAGACAATGAATGGGACATTTTAAATGTCCCATTTTTTTTATTCTTGAATAAAAAAAGAGGAACCGAAGTTCCTCTTTTTCACATTAGTCTATTAGAACAACAAGTGGTTTTTGTTCAACAAGTCTTGAAGTGAAACATCAGTATTGTTGAAAGTAATTAGGTCAACCTTGTTATAAGTTGTACCTGCGCCATCACGATCAATACTTAACTTCGTATTGTTTCCGTCTTTCTCGACAAAGATGAATTTATCAATGTTTTGAGCAGTTGCACTATCAGATAACAACTCAGAAACATCAATCTTCACATTGCTGCCTAATTGGAAGTCATTGATTGTGTCAACGCCGTTACCACCGTTATGGCTGTTGTCATTTAACACATTAAAGATCAACTTATCCAAACCTTTAGCAGAAACTGTTTCATTCAAGTAAGTAGAATTAAACTTACCTGCTGTTTCATTCGCCAATGCATCAGCATCATTCGCGTTTGCTTCTGGTGTGAATTTGCTCCAAGCCAATGGTGAACCTGATTTAGAATCAATTTGAAGTACTAATTGAGCTGTATCAGACTTACCAGTTACAGGATCAGTAATCGTGTATTTAAATACATCCGTTTTACCAATCGCGTTAAGGTTTGCATTTGGCTTATAAGCATATGTACCGTTTGCATCAATAGTTAATGTACCAAACTCGCCTTTAATTGTTGTTGCACCATTAATCGCAACACCATTTACAGCTTTCACAACAGCACCGGCAACTACAAGATCTTTACCATGTACAGCATCAAGATCAGTAATGACATTACCCTTCGCTTCAGTGATTGACTTCACAACAGGCGTTGTACTTGTATTAGTTTCTTTAATTACTAAATTAGTCTGTACATAACCTGGTAAAGAAGCAAGGTTACCATTACTCATTTCTATGCAATATTTACCTGCAGGTAAATCTTCTAAATTGATATGAGCAACTTCTCCAAATAAGCCGATGAAATCAAATAATCCTGCAGATTTATTATTGGCAATTGGTACCCACTTACCAGAACTATTTTGCTGGTAAAGAACAATTGATACTGAGTCTAATAATGTTCCCCATGATGCTGATTTTACTTGAAGCTGCACATCTGCAGTTTTGTTTGCACCAATTGTAAACTCTGTAGCACCACTTGTTTTACCAATCGCAAAACCGGCGAAGCCAATCAACCAATTATAAGAAATTGCATCTTTAATGAATTTCTCTGTAACAGGATACTCGTATTCAATACCAGCTTTAGCAACATTATCAATGGCATCCAACGGAATGTTTGGAGCAGTCACTTGACGTGGTGCAGATTCACCCGCTACATCAGAAGCGGTCACAGATACATTTTGTCCATCATTCAAACTTGGTATCAACTTAATTGAGTAGTTTCCATTGCTATCCGCAGTGGTTGTACCAATCACGTTGTTGTTTGCATCTTTTACTTTAACAGTTGATAAAGCTTGTGCAGTACCTGTTACTAATGAACCATCTGCATTAAATGTTGCCGTTGGAGCATCTGGAGGAGTTACATCCAAATCGAAGCCGATGCTTGATGAAGGACCGATATTTCCAGCTTCATCAATCGCTTTAGCTTCAACGATAATTGTACCTTCTGGTAAATTATTGTTGATTGGATATGTCCAATTACCATTTTGATCAGCAGGAACAAGTGCAGAATCAATAATTCGACCTGTAGAGTCCTTAATCACTAATTCGACAGTAGTATTCGCTTCAGCTTTACCTGTTAATACTGGTTTCAAGTCACTTGGATCTGTAATTGGATTAATAATCACAGCATCAGGAGCTTGAGTATCAACTGTTAATTGCTGAGTTTCAGTTTTTTTGTTCTTAGCTAAATCAGTAGATGTTACTTCAACTGTGTAATTTCCATCCGCTAAATCTCTTGGCGGTGTAAATGTCCAATTGCCTGAGCTATCTACAGAAGCTGGTGCATCTACAACAGTATTTCCATTCTTATCTTTAATCACGACTTGAACTTTAGAATATTGTTCAGTTGAACCAGAAATTGCTGGAGTAGTATCGTTTGTAGGATATAACTCTTCAACTGACAAATCAGGTGAAAGTGTATCTACACCAAATTTTAAAGAAACTGTACGGCTAGTATTACCAGCAGCATCACGTGCAGTGGCTACAAGTGTATATATACCATCTGCTAAAGGTTCTGCTGGTTTATAACTCCAACGGCCTGCAGACAACACTGCTAAACCACTAGATACCACAGCACCGTTAGCATCTTTTATCTCTACAGCTACCTCTTTAGGATTTACTGTATTACCACTAATCGTACGTTGTGGATCATTAGTATAATTAATACTTGGATCAACCGCCGTTACTTGAGATGCTGTTACTACTGGTTCAGCTACAAATAGTGAGCGTGCAGCGAAAGCAGAGAATGCAGCAATTTGAGGCTCAGCAACTAATGATACAGCCTGTACAGATGCAGCTTCACTCACGTCCCATGCTGCTTCTTCATCATCCCAAGGATCGATATCTAACCAAGGATCATTATCATCTTCCCACGGATCAATATCGATATCTGGTGGTGTCAAGTCGATTACAAAATCTTGTTCAGTTGGATTACCTACGTTTCCAGCTTCATCCTTAGGAGTAGCTTCGATTTTGTAGTCACCTTCTTCCAACTCAGCTTCTGGCTTATACGACCATTTACCATCTTCTCCAACTTCAACAGTTGCCTTCTCTTCGAAGCCATCTGGACCAGTGATCACGATATCCACTAGCGAACCTTTCTCACCTGTTCCTGTAATTTCCGGTTGAGGATCATTCGATTCGAAATCATCACCACCAATTGGATCAATAGTAATGTCAGAAGGAGGTGTTGTATCAACTTCTAACTGTTCTTTAGAAGTATCACCTTTGTTACCCGCCTTATCAGTCGGAGTTACTTCTATATCGTAATGACCTTCTGGTAATTCTTCAGTCGGTGTATACGTCCAGTTACCTTCTGGATCAACTTCTGCTTTACCTTCAGAGACAATTTCACCGTCTTTGTCTTTGATCACAACATCAACTATCGCTCCCGGTTCTGTTTTACCAGTAATTTCAGGAGTGGTATCGTTTGTTGGCTTAAGCTCATCGATGGTTAATTCAGGCGCTACTGTGTCAACCTCGAAGCTCTCTGGCTGAGATTCACCTGTGTTACCTGCTTGATCTGTCGCTTTTGCAACTACGTCATATTCGCCATCTGC
>NZ_FOBK01000032.1:0-1789 GCF_900109815.1 Acinetobacter sp. DSM 11652 | reverse complement strand
CGTATAAGAGATTTTATGTTAAATAAAAGGAAAAAGTGCTTTTAAAAGATTACAGACTAGTAACTAAATTAATTTGATCTAATATTTTTTTGCAGTTTTCAATAGATTCCTTAGCTGATATTTCTGTCACTTTATCCTCTAACTTATAATCCGCAATAATACGTAATTGATGGAAGCTAGTTAGTCGATATGCTATAGCTTTCAATTGTTTATTTGCCGGACGTAATTCTATTAAAGTCTGCCGTAAGGATGCATGAGTTCCACCTTTATAGGCATTCACAGGAATGCCTAAGGAATTGGATTTTTCATTAAGTTTATGAAATGCACAGTAATAACTACGGCTTATTATCTGACGATAATCAATTTCTGAAATTGGAGTAATAGAAATGATTTTTTGTGCAAAATTTAAAAATTCTATGCTATCCACGACTATCCTAATTCATTGCTTTTAAAATTTTCAGCCGTAAATATTATAGGATATTTAATAAGCTCTTCATACTCATAACTATCTAATAAGTCTAAAAATTTATCATTCATACCATCATTTAACAGCATAACTGTTTCTAGATCCAAATCGGTATTGAATAGTATTGTAGAAATTTGACTATCATTCACTTCTATAAATCTATTAACTTGATTATTACAGTGTGTGAAGAAGACAGAAAAAGCTACTTTCAATACATCTCTATACAAATCAAGATTTAGATTTGTATTTTCTATAATTTCTTGACGCGTCTCATTTAAGCTTAATAATTCTTGTTCATAGAATTTTTTCTTATTGTCATCTAAAGACTTCATATTAGTTAGCCTTTGATCATTAATATAATAAATTTTACATAAATTAAAGAACGATTCAAAATATGATGGATTATTACTTAACTCAAAAGCTTTCCAATAGGAATCAATTGCTTCTGAGTACTTTCCAGCATGTCCTAAAACATTAGCTATGTTTGAGTAGATCATAGCCTGATAGCCACAATCTTTTGTAAGTAATAATATAGATTTAAATATATTTATAGCTTCATCATGCTTATTTTCATAAGCAGCTATTGTGCCTAAAATAGCTTTATATTTGCATATATCTATACTACGAACCTTTTCCGCATCTCTTTTCCATGATTGAATTTTAAAGACACTAGATGTTTTCCTAACATTAGAGAACATAGCATCAAAAATGCTTTTATCAATAGTTTGAGGAGATATCATAGTCGATTAGGAATTCCATTTTTAATGCGCGGGTATAGTACAATATTTTGCTTTACTGAGTTACTAATTTTAGGTGGGTCATAAATTTATACTTCAAAAATAAAGGATTAGATCGAAAAATACTATTTTTTTACTAAATATCATCCATTTCTATACTAAACACTTGGTTGTCAATTTTCTACAATTAATAAAATACTGATTAGTTGAATTAATTTAGATAAGAAAAAACCCCGGCATCCTGCCGGGGTTTTTCGTATTGGTTCGTTCGGTATAACTCCTGTCGTACCTTACAGTCCTTGTGCTTATCTATTGTTATTCTTGTATGGAACTTCCTGTTCCCGATGAGTTCATCATAGGAAAATTTCACTGTCCCAGGTAGCCGCAAAGGGCCGAGATTTATGTACGCCAGAGCGTACAAAATAGCCTAAATTTTATCCACAGCAATTGGGGATAGTTTCACAACCTGGATCCGCATGAAATGGGCACTGATTGCCAAATTGATCATTTATTAATCGATTTTCTTGGCAAAATGTTACAGATTTGCTTAAAAACTCACCAACTTATTACAAAAGCCAATTTATGG